>DASWTI010000541.1:0-2478 GCA_036402215.1 Pseudonocardiaceae bacterium | reverse complement strand
GGAGCCTGCCGCGGGCCTCACGGGGCTGGTCAAGATCCTGCTGGCGCTGGAGCACGAGACCATTCCGCCGACGCTGCACCTGGACCGGCCGAACGACCACATTCGTTTCGAGGACACCCCGTTCTACGTGGTGGACCGGCCCGTTCCCTGGCCGCGCACCGGCACCCCGCGCCGGGCCGCGGTCAGCGCGTTCGGCATGGGCGGCGTCAACGCCCACGTCATCGTCGAGGAGCCGCCGCCCCTGCCGCCGCGCGAGCCGCTGCCCCAGCACAGCCACGTGATCCGGGTCAGCGGTGCCACCGAGGACGCGGTCCGCGAGCTGGCCGGCTCCTACGCGCGGCACCTCACCGGGCACCCGGATACCCCGGTCGGCGACGTGGCGTACACGGCGAACGCCGGGCGCGCCTCGCACCGGCACCGGATCGCGGTGGCCGGCGCGGATGCCGCCGAGCTGACGCGCGAGCTGACCGCGGTGGCCGGTGGCGACCGGCCGATCGGCCGCCTGGCCAACCAGCCGCCGACCGTGGCGTTCCTGTTCACCGGCCAGGGATCGCAGTACCCGGACATGGGCCGTGAGCTGTACGAGGCGGAGCCGGTGTTCCGTGCGGCGCTGGACGAGTGCGCGGACCTGCTCACCCCGCACACCGATCAGCCGTTGCTCCCGCTGCTGTACGGCGGGGGCCGGGAGTCGTTGACGCAGACCAGGTTCGCGCAGGTGGGGATCGTGGCGGTGCAGGTGGCGCTGGTGCGGTTGCTGGAGTCGTGGGGGATTCGTCCTGGCGTGGTGCTGGGGCACAGCGTCGGCGAGCTGACGGCGGGCTGGGCGGCGGGCTGTCTGGGTCTGCCGGAGTTGATGCGGCTGACGGCGTTGCGAGGGCGGGTCATGCAGGCGCAGCCGGCGGACGGCGCGATGGCCGTGGTGCACGCCGATGCCGACACGGTGCTCGCCGCGCTCGGCGCCCACCCCGGCGTGGAAGTGGCGGCCTTCAACGGGCCGCGCAACGTCACGGTCAGCGGCCCGGTGCACGCCGTCGAGGCCTTCCGGTCCGCGGTCGGCCACGCCACCCAGCGGCTCACCGTGAGCCATGCCTTCCACTCGGCGGCCATGGACGGTGCCGTGGCCCCGTTCGCCGAGGCGGTGGCGGCGGAGACGCTGGCTGCGCCGCGCGTCCCGTTCGCCTCCACGTTCACCGGCGGCTGGCACACCCCCGGCACGGTGGCCGACCCGCACGCCTGGGCGCGGGCATTGCGTGCCCCGGTCCGCTTCAGCCAGGCCCTTGCGACGGTGCACGCCGGTGGGGCGCGGGTGTACTGGGAGATCGGGCCGCAGCCGACGCTGGTCACCCTCGGCCGCACGGTGCTGCCGCAGGACGACCTGCACTGGCTGCACACCCTGCGCCGCAACACCTCCGACCAGCGGCAGCTGCACACCGCGCTCACCACCTTCTACAACCACGGTCACGGCGACGTGCGCTGGGAGGCGGTGCACGCCGGCAAGGGCCACCGCACCACCGGCATCCCCACCTACCCGTTCGACCGGCAGCTCCTGGTCGCGCCGCCGGTCACCGAACCCGCACACCCCGCGGACGGCGTCGCCGGACATCCGCTGTTCGACCGCCACTACGAGCACCAGGGCGAGGGAACGTGACACGGGCCGAGACCTACGAGAAGACCTTCACCGGGACCGAGCCGCTCGTGGCCCAGCACCGCTCCGGCGGGGTGGGGCTGCTGCCGGCCGCGGTGCAGATGGAGATGGCGATGCTCGGCGTCGCCCGGCGCGGGGCGTTCACCCCGCTCGAGCTGACGGGCGTCTCCTTCCTGCGGCCGGGCACGGTGGCCGACGACGGGGCCACCACGGTGCGCCTGGACGTCGCCCCCGGCCCGGAGCCCCGGTTCGAGCTGAGCGTCGCCGGCGGCGGCGGGCGGCGTGCGCTGTCCACCGGAACCGGCCGCCTCCTGCCGGCGGCCGGGCCGGTGCCGGCCTGGGACGTGTCCTGCCCGCGCGCGGTGCCGCCGGCAGCCCTGTACACGAGCTGGGCGGCCACCGGGCTGGAGTACGGGCCGGACTTCCGCACGGTCGCCGAGCTGTCCGTCGGCGACGGCACGGCGCGGGCCGTGCTGCGCACCGGTGGGCGGCCGCAGCCCTGGTACTCGCACCCGCTGCTGGTGGACGGCGTGTTTCAGGTGGTCTCCTGCGCCCTGCAGGAGTTCGGCGAGGACGGGCCACGGCCGTTGCTGCCCATCGGGTTCACCCGGTTCGCCGTGCTCGCGCCGTTGTCCCGGCTCACCGAGGTCACCGTGCGGGTGCGGCGCACCGCCGCCGAGGGCGCCTTCGCGGTGGGCGACGCCCTGCTGCTCGGCGCCGACGGCACGGTGCTGGCCGAGCTGATCGGCCTGCGCATGCGCGCGCTCCCGTCCGCCGCCGCTGCCGCGCCCGTTCGCGCCGTGCCCGCGTCGGCCGGTTCCGCGTCCGGCGCT
>DASWTI010000540.1:0-37834 GCA_036402215.1 Pseudonocardiaceae bacterium | reverse complement strand
CGCGCCGGCCGGCGGTCCGTACCGCGGCGAATCGCCCGGCCGCCCGCACCCCGGTGTGTCACCCGGTCACCCCGGTCAGCCGTACCCCGGTGCGCCGGTGGATGGTCCGTACCGCGGCGGATCGTCCGGTCAGCCGCAGCCCGGCGGTTCACCCGCCCACTCGTACCCCGGCGCGTCGCCGGGTGGGCCGTACTCCGAGGCGGCCGCCGGTCAGCCGTACCCGGGGGCGCCGTACCCGGGCGTGCCCTACCGCCGGCCGGCCCCGTCGACCGGCTCCTCGTGGAAGCGCCCCGCGGGCATCGCCGCCGCCGTGCTCCTCGGCTTCTTCGTCATCGCCGTCGCCAACGGCGGCGACGACGAGCCGTCCACCGCGGCCTCGGACCTGCTCGCCTCGGCCTCCGCCACCACGGCGCCCCCCACCACGACCACAGGCCCGGCGCCGACCACGACGACCGCCACGCCGCCACCGACCACGACGGTCGCCCCGCCGCCGCCCCCGCCGCCGAGCCCCGCACCCCAGCCCGTCCCGCAGCAGCAGGCGCCGCCGCCCCCGCCGCCACAGCCGCAACCCGAGCCGGAGTGCGACCCGAACTACACCGGCTGCGTCCCCGTCGCCAGCGACGTCGACTGTGCCGGCGGTAGCGGCAACGGCCCCGCGTACGCACGCGGCCCCGTCCAGGTCATCGGCAGCGACATCTACGACCTGGACAGCGACAACGACGGCACCGCCTGCGAGTAGCGCCCTCCCGTCCGCGCGCCGTCCGCCGGCACCAGCTCTCCCGGCGGACGGCGTTCCCGCGTCGCCGGACCGAGCCCGAGCGCCGGGGTGTCCCGAGGCCCTTCGACGCCCCGGGCCGCTTGGGGCGAGTGGACCGCGTGCCTCGCCGCCCGCGTGGGGCGAGTGGACCGCGTGCCTCGCCGCCCACGTGGGGCGAGCGGACCGTGTGCCTGGTTGACCGCCTGGGGCGAGCGGGCCGTGTGCCTCGCCGGCCGCTCCCCGTGACGGCAGGCACTGTGTATCGGTCTTGACTTATATAACTTGCGGCTGAGAGGATCGCCGCCGTGCGCGTCGAACCGTTGCCGGTCACCCGTGGGAGGTCGACATGGGGCGGGCCCGGCTGCTGCGGCTGTGGGGGCAGCGGCTGGACGCCCTGGCGACCGAGCTCGCCCGCGGCCGCCGCGCCCGGCGGGCCGCCGAGGCCGCCCGCCCGTCCGAGGGCGACGACCTCCGGCGCACCCGCGGCATCCAGGACGACCGCGCGCCCCGAACCGGCACGACCGAGCGCGGCACGACCCGGGAAGACGGCACCACCACACAGGACCACCACCTGACCCAGGACCACCGCACCACCTCGGCCGGGGAACGGCCGACCGACACCCCCGAGGGACGATTCATGATCGACATTGCCCGGCAGCTCGCGGCCATCCACCGCGAGGTCGGCACCCGAACGCTCGACGACGATGAGGGCGTCGCCGTCGTCCTGCGCCGCCGCTACACCGCGCCGCCCACGGACGTGTGGGACGCCATCACCGACCCGGAGCGGTTGCGCCGCTGGTTCATGCCGATCAGCGGCGACCTGCGCGTCGGCGGCAGCTTCCAGCTGGAGGGCAACGCGGGTGGCGACATCCTGGCGTGCGAGCCGCCGACCCTGCTGCGCGTCACGTTCGGCGGCCCGGCCAGCGTCGTCCAGCTGCGCCTCACCTCCGACGGCGAGGACGCGACGGCGCTGGAGTTCGAGCACACCGTGCCGCTCGCCATGGCGGGCAGCGGCGCCGGCTCCCTCTACGTCGGCCCGGGCTGGGACGGCGGCCTGCTGGGCCTCGCCCTGTACCTCGACGGCGAGGTCGCCGACGACCCGGTGGCCGCCGCCGGCTCGCCCGAGGTCCAGGAGTTCTCCCGCGGCTCCATCGACCTGTGGGCCGCCGCGGCCAGGGACACCGCCACCGACGAGGAGATCGCCGCCGCCACCCAGGTAGCCCTCGCCCAGTTCGCCCCGGATCTCCAGCCCAGCTGACCCGGCCACCGGCCGCCCGGCACGCCGGCACGGACCCGCCTGCTCCCGCGCGCGGCGGACAGGCGGGTCCGGCTCATGCGGTCCCGGGACGTCAGAAGAAGCAGCCCGTCGTCGGCAGGCTCGTCAGGGCCGGCGGTGTGCGGCCGTCGTACACGGCGAGCAGCCACGGCTGCGGGCACCGCAGGATGCCGGCCGACGTGTCGGTCCTGATCTCGATGTGCAGGTGCGGGTTGCCGGCGGCGTTCCCGGTCTCCCCGGTCGTGCCGATGCGCATGCCCGCCGTCACGGTCGCGCCGTTGGCCACCGAGCGCGACGACAGGTGGCAGTAGTTGATGCGGTTGGAACCGCCCACGTTCAGCCGGAGGCCCAGGCCGCACGTCGTGGAGCTGAAGTGCACCACGGTGCCGCTCATCATGGCGTAGGCCGGCACGTAGCGGACCATGATGTCGATGGCCGGGTAGTCGTGGTGCGGGTTGTCGAGGTCGCCGCGCGTGATCGAGCTCCTCGGCACCGGGAGGGGTCCACCGCCGCTGCTGACCACGCCGACCAGCTCCCGCCACGTGGCCGGCCCCACCAGCCCGTCGACCAGCAGGCCGCGCCGCTGCTGGAAGTTGCGCACCGCCGCGTCTGTCGCCGGCCCGAACTGGCCGTCGACGGCCAGGCCGTACCCGTGCTGGTTGAGTGCCACCTGACCTGCGCGCACGTGGTTGCCGCTCATGCCCTGCCGCAGCTCCGTCACCAGCACCGGCCAGGTCTGCGGCCCCACCACGCCGTCCGCCACCAGCCCGTTCCGTTGCTGGAACGTCACCACGGCCGACCTGGTCTGCGTCCCGAACACCCCGTCCGTCGCGACCGCGATGCCGCGGTAGGTCAGCAGGAACTGGATGGACTGCACGTTCGGCCCGGTCGCCCCCTGCTGCACGGTCGGCCACACCGCCGCCGCCGCCGACGCCGGCGGCACGGCCACCACCGCCGCCGCGACCAGCGTCGCCACCATGGTGACCATCAGCAGGAGCACTCTCCGCACGCTCGTCATGACGGTGTCCCCTTCCGTCCTCCGCGCCGCCGCGGCGCCGTCGTCCGACGTTAGGTCCGCCCGATTACCACCGGATTGACGTGCGACTGACGCCGCCGGCCGACGTGCCACGCGGCGAGCGCCCGGTGGCCCCGGCGCCGGTCCCGGTGCCTGGCCGGCCGGGTACCCCGCGGTGACGTGGTGGCGGGGTACCCGGGAGCGCCGCGAGGCTCAGTCCTGCTTGGTCGCCTCGATCTCCAGCAGGATCTTGATCCTGTCGCTGACCACGGCCGCGGCGGGGCCGCCGGTGACGCCGAAGTCGTTGCGGTCGATCTCGGTGTGGGCCGAGAAGCCGGCCAGCGGCCTGCCGTCGAAGCCGGCGCCGAAGCCGTTGAACTCGACGGTCAGGGTCACCTGCTTGGTGATGGCGCGGATGGTCAGGTCGCCGTCGACGAGGACGGTGTCGCCGTCCAGTCGCACGCCGGTCGAGGCGAAGGTCATCGTGGGGTACTGCTCGACGTTGAGGAAGTCGTCCTGGCGGATGTGCTCGTCGCGGGCCTGGTTCTTGGTGTTCACCGACGCGGTCCTGATGACCACGTTCACCGAGGAGTCCAGCACGTTCTCCGTGGTCACGATGGTGCCCTCGAAGTCGTCGAAGCTGCCGCGGACCTTGGCGACGCCGAAGTGGCGGGCCTGAAATGACACGTCGGAGTGTACGGTGTCGAGCCCCCAGGTGCCGGTGACGTAACCGGGAATGTTGACCTGCGTGGACATGGTGGTGAGCGCTCCTAAGTGGTGACGTGAACCCAACAACAACAGCGGAGGAGATGCGGCGACGGCCTATCGATCGGGTGCAGGATGTCCCGCACCGGCGACTCGTGGCCGGCCCGGCAATGATCGCACATATCCGCCGCGTGCCGGCGGCGGAGGCGGGGAAGGCCGCCCGACCAGGGCCGAACGACCTTTCTTCGGAGGAACGGTGGCGCATCCCGGCCACCGAGAGCGGCGATACCCTGAATGCCGCACCACCGCAAACGATAATCCGTGGCAGTGATACCCCCGGGGCCTCCCCGCTGCGTGGCGAAGTCGCCGTGACTTCGCAGGTAGAAGGCTCGTGAATATGGGGCGCGACCGCGACGGATATCGTTGATGGGATATCCGGTGGTGCCGTCTACTCTGCTCGGGTGATTGCGGACCCGCTTTGCGGACCTGAATGCTGAGAACGTTTTGGGTCGGTTCGGGGCCGCATGAACTGCTGCTGGGTGGGTGGGGTCATGGTGGTGTTCCGCGCGTTGGGTCCCATCGCGGCCGTGGTGGCCGGCCGGCCGGTGGAACTGGGAACGCCGAAGCAGCGCGCGTTGCTCGCGTTGCTGGTCAGCCGCGTGGGCCAGCCGGTGGCGGTGGACGTGATGCTGGAGGCGCTGTGGGCCGGGCACCCGCCGCCGTCGGCCATGACCTCGTTACAGGCCTACGTGGCCAACCTGCGCAAGGTGCTGGAGCCGGCCCGGGCCCCTCGCTCACCGGCGACCGTCCTGCGCACCTGCCCGCCGGGCTACCTGCTGGACAGCGGCGTGGCCGACGTCGACGTGCACCGGTTCGGGGCGCACGCCGCGGCGGGCTGGCAGGCGTGGGACCGCGGCGATCCGCGGCAGGCGCTGGGCGAGTTCGACGCGGGGCTGGCGCTGTGGCGAGGGCAGGCCTACGCGGAGGTCGCCAACGCCACGTGGGTGGCGCCGGAGGTGGCCCGGCTGGAGGAGCTGCGGCTGTCGGTCGTCGAGGTGCGCTGCGCCGCGCTGCTGGCGGTCGGGGCCCACGAGGTGGCGGTGGCCGAGCTGGAGGCCTTCGTCAGGGCCCACCCGCTGCGCGAGTACGGCTGCGAGCTGCTGAGCCTGGCGCTGTACCGGGCCGGGCGGCAGGCCGACGCCCTGGAGGTGCTGCGGACCACCCAGGCCCGGCTGGCCGAGGAACTGGGCATCGACCCCAGGCCGGCGCTCAAGCACCTGGAGCGCGAGATCCTGAACCAGGCTCCCACGCTGGACTGGAACCCGGCCGCGGCCGGCCCGCCCGTCACGGTGCCCAGCAGGCCCACCGCCCCGGCCCGCACGAGCCCGGCCCCACTGGCCTCGCCGGCCACGGACGGGGAGGTCTTCGTCGGCCGGGAGGCGGCGCTGCGCCAGCTCCTGGACGCGCTGGCGGCGACCGAGGCCGGCCGCGGGCAGGTGGTGACGGTGTCCGGGGAGCCGGGGATCGGCAAGACCAGCCTGCTGCGGCGGCTGGCCGAGCTGGCCGGGGTGCCGGTGCTCTGGGCCACCTGCCCCGAGCACGTCGCCGCGCCGCCGCTGTGGCTCTGGGAGCAGGTGCTGCGCGCGGTCGGCACCTGCTCCCCGCAGCGGTCGATCCCTGGCCCGGTGGCCGAGCTGCTGGACGGCGACCCCCAGCGCACCGGGGACGGCGCGAGCCTGCGGCGGTTCGAGGCGATCGTCCACTACCTGACCGACGCCTCCCGCACCACGCCGCTGGTGGTGCTGCTCGACCACCTGCACCGGGCGGACCTGTGCTCGCTGCGGCTGCTCGCCCACCTGGCCGAGTCGGTGCCGGCGAGCCGGTTGCTGCTGGCCGTGTCCTACCGGTCCGACGAGGGCGCCGTGCTGGCCGAGACCCTGGCCGCGCTGGCCCGCGCCGGCATGGTGCGGATCGAGCTGGCCGGCCTGGACGTCCAGGACACCCGGACCCTGGCGAGCACGATCCTGCGCCGGGAGGTCGGCGAGTGCACCGCGGAGAAGCTGTGGGCCCGCACCGAGGGAAACCCGTTCTTCCTGCGCGAGCTGATCAAGCTGCTGGCCGCCGACGAGCGGCCGGACGAGGCCCTCGCGGCACCCGTGCCGGCGCCGGTGCGCGAGGTGGTGCTGCGCCGCGTCGCGCGGCTGCCCGAGACCGTGGCCGAGGTGCTGTCGGTGGCCGCCGTCGCCGGCCGGCACTTCGACCTGGGGGTGGTCGCCGAGGCCGCCGCGGTCGAGGTCGACGCCGCGCTGGAGGCCCTCGACGCCGCGATCACGGCCGGCCTGGTCGTGGAGGACCAGCAGCGGCTGGGCTGGTTCCGCTTCACCCACGCCGTGACCGCGGAGACGCTGTACGAGACCACCGGGCGCCTGCGCCGGGCGCGGCTGCACCGGCGCATCGGCGCGGCGGCGGCCCGGGCCTGGACCGGGAACATCGAGCGGGCCGCGGAGATCGCCCGGCACTGGCTGCTGGCCGCCGAGCTGGACCCCACCGCCGCCGCCCACGCCTCCACCCACGCGGCCGCCGCGGCCCGGGTCGCCGATGCCCGGCTCCCGCCGGAGGACGCCGTCACCCTGTGGCGGCAGGCTCTCGCCGCCGCCGACCTGGCCGGTCAGGACGGCCTCGACCGGCATCCGCTGCTGATCGGCCTGGGAACGTCGCTGTACCGGGCCGGGAACCTCCGCGACGGGCTTCCGGTGTTCGTCCGGGCGATGGAGGAGGCCCTCGCGGCGCAGGACGCCCGCGGCGACGTGAACACCTCCCGGCTGGTCAACGCGGCGGTCACGGCCGTCGGCGAGTTCAGCTGGCACCCGGTCCACTACGGCGAGCTCGACCGGCGAATCGTCGAGGTGCTGGAGCGCGCGCTGTCGCGGCTGGGCGATCCCGGGCAACGGGCGCTGGTCCTGGCCTGCCTGGCGGTGGCCCGCGCCGCCGACGACGATCCGGCGCGCCGCGCCGAGCCGGCGGACGAGGCCCTGGCCCTGGCCCGGCTCACGACCGACACCGTGACGCTGGCCCACGTCCTGCACCTGCGGGCCGCGGCGCTGCACGATCCCGGCCGGCTCGACGCGCGCTCGCAGGCCATCACCGAGTTGCTGGCGCTGCCCGGCCTGCCACCGTCGCTGGTGGTCCGCGCGCGTCAGCTCCGGGCCCAGGTGCTCGCCGTCCTGGGCCGGGTGTCCGAGGCCGCCGCCGAGCTGGACCTCGCGGCCGGGCCGGTGGAAGGACAGCACCTTCCGCTGCGCACGCAGCTCGGCTGGTCCCGATCCGGCCTGCTGTTGCTGGACGGGCGCCGGCGGGAGGCCGACGAGCTGAGCCGCACGACCTACGAGTCGCATGCCCGGATGAAGTGGGGCGACGCGCGGTTCAACCGGACGGTCCAGCGCTGGGAAGCCGCCTACCTCGCCGGTGCCGGCGCGGAACTCGCCGGCGAACTGCGCGCGGCCGCGGATTCCCCGGGTCGCCCCGCGCTGCACGGCATCCTGGCGACGGCGCTGATCGAGGCCGGTCAGGTGCCCGATGCCCGTATTGCCCTGCGCCGTTTCCGGCCCAGGCACAGGGACCATCTGTGGCTGTACGCCCGTTGTTGGGTGCTGCTCGCCGCATCGCGTCTCGGCGAACTCGAATTGGTGACCCGGCAACGCGCCGAGCTGTTGCCCTACACCCATCTGGCGTGTTCGGCGCCGGACCTCGCGATCAGCGGTTCGGTGGCCTACTTCACCGCGGAGGGCGCCCTTGCGCTCGGCGATACCGACGCCGCCCTGGCCGATCTCGCGGTGGCCGCCGACCTGACCAGGCGAATGAACGCCCGGCTCTGGCTGGCGCGTGTCCGCGAAACCGTCAATCGGGCCCGGCAACTCAAGCCGGCGGCCGTCCGGTGACCGTTCACGGTAGCCTTCCTGGCCGGTCGCCGACAATGCGGCCGATCCGGCCGGACGAGAAGCCCGGCATCCGGCAGTACTCGCGAAGAAAGGAAACTCCCTCTTGGAACCCGTGAACGTCGCAATCATCTACTACAGCGCCACCGGCAATGTGCACTCCCTGGCCGAGGCCGCCGCCGAGGGCGCGGAGAAGGCGGGCGCGACCGTGCGGCTGCGCCGGGTCGCCGATCGGGCGCCGTCGGAGGCGCTGGCCGCCGTTCCGGGCTATGCCGAGCACCAGGCGGCCGTCGCCGACCAGCCGGTGGCCGAACTCGACGACCTGGCCTGGGCCGACGCGGTGCTGTTCGGCACCCCCACCCGCTTCGGCAACCCGGCCAGCCAGCTCAGGGCGTTCATGGAGACCACCGGCGGCCTGTGGCGGGAGGGCAGGCTCGCCGGCAAGGTGTACTCGGCCTTCACCTCCAGCCGCACCGCCCACGGCGGTCAGGAGTCCACCATCCTGGCGCTGGCGAACACCTTCTACCACTGGGGCGGCATCATCGTGCCCCCCGGCTACACCGACCCCATCCAGTTCCGGTCGGGCAACCCCTACGGCACCTCGTACGTGGCCGGCGACGGGCTGCCCAAGGACGTGGCGCTGCAGGCGGCGAGCTTCCAGGCCCGCCGGGTGGCCGAGATCGCCGCGGCCCTCAAGGCCGGTCGCGCCGCCTGACCACCGCTGCCGCCCGGGCGAACGGACCGTGCCGGCCGTGTCGGTGACACGGTCCGTTCGCCACCGGCGAGCCGGCTCCCGAGGGGTGCTCAGCGGTTCTGCCAGAAGTCGAGGCCGGTGCCGTTGAGGTTGGTCTGGTAGCTCGCCAGGTGGCTGATCGCGTCACCGCGGAACGTGAAGATGTCGCAGAAGAGGAACTCGACCCGCCCGCCGGCCGCGAGGCCGACGCTGCCGCTGCCGGCCGCGACCACGTGGTCGCCCTCCTCGATCAGCTGGTCGATGGTGAGGGTCGGGCGCCCCGCGAGGGCGTCGTTGTCGATGACGCCGTCGAGTTCCTGCTTGCCGCGCACCCTGACCAGGCCCAGGATCTCCCACAGGATGTCGTCGGTCACGTACGACAGGATCCGCTCGTGGTCGCCGGCGCGGACCGCGTCGAAGTACCGCTCGACAATGGCTTTGTGTGTGCTCACGGGTGGCGACTGTGGCAGCCCGGTGCCGGCGTGGTGCGTCGAGGTCGGCGTTCCCATCGGGCTCAGCGCCCTTCGCCGGCCTTGGCCAGCTGCATGAAGTGCAGGATCTGCGACCGCCACTGGTAGTACGACTGGAGCTTGTAGTACTCCTCCCCGGCCGAGGTCATGGCCGCGTACACGATCTTGGGTCCGTCGGTGCCGTAGGGAACGCTCTTCAGGAAGTGCTCGATCGTCGGGTCGAGCTGAACGGGCAGTGCCAGCGGGTCCGGCGTCATCACGGAGAAGGAGATGCGCTCGATGCGCGGCGAGTCCCAGCTCAGGGTGACGTAGAACCCGAACGCCTGCCGGCCGAACTCCAGCATCCGGTCGCTCGGGTCCGGCAGCCCGATCTCCCGGTGCATCGACACGACGGCTTCCGGTTCCAGGCAGCCGGCCGGCAGCTCACCGAAGTACACGTTCGCCGTCCGGCGCGCGTAGTCGATGCCGACCAGGCTGACCCGGTCCTGCACGCGGCGGTCGGTGAAGAAGCCGAGGTTCCCGGCCAGGCTGCGTGGCATGGACGGGAGTCCGGCCAGCGTCGGCAGGTCCTGCATGGCATCGGCGGGGAAGATCGACCACGCCTTCTGGAAGCCGCCGACGACCCCGAAGTCGATGCCGTAGCCGGCGACGGGGCAGCGGTCCCGGATGTCGGAGAGCAGGGCGCCCACCGGGTGACCGGTCCCCGCGACGAGGCCCTCCGACACGGCGTGCGCGTACGGGTCGACGTCCGGCGGCAGCATCATGAGGTGGCAGTTGAGCTCCCCCGAGTGGCGGGCGTCGGTGGCCACCCGGAAACAGATCACCGCCTCCGGGACGGCATCCCCGTAGGCGGCCAGGACGGGCCAGACCGTCTCGCGCGAGCAGGCCACGTCCAGCAGCCGCGCCGACTCCTCGATGGCCGAGTACAGGTCTTCCAACTCAGCGGTGCCGGACATGTCGTCCTCCGGGTTTCCACGTGGCTGTTGATGAACCGGGCCGGTCCGTCATCGGGCGAGCACCACCGTGGCCGGCGACGGCGTCGGCAGGAACCGGACGTCGTCGAAGCCGGCCTTGACGAGCCAGGCGTGGTAGTCGGCCCGCCGCCAGGTGCCGCCCTGCGTGCTCTTGAGCAACATCTCCGAGGCGAAGATCAGCCCGAACGGCGGGCCGCTCCGGTCGTCCTCGACGACGTAGTCGCAGACGACCAGCGTGCCGCCGGGCCTGAGGGCGCGCCGGAGCCTGGCGAGGATCGCCATGTTGTCCTCCGGGCCCTCCTGGTGGGCGACGTGCGAGTACACGGCGACGTCGTGGGCGGCGGCGCCGAAATCGGTGGTGTGCAGGTCGCCGTCCACGCAGGTGAACCGGGCGGCCAGGCCGCGCTCGGCCAGGAACTCGCGGGCGATCGCGTTGATCGGTCCCCAGTCCAGCTGGGTCGCGCGGGCGGCCGGGTTGAGACCGAGCCAGATGGCCGAGTAGATGCCCGAGCCGCCGCCCACGTCGAGGATCGAGATGGCGCCGGCCTCGGCCAGCCGCAGCTCCTCGGCTGCGATCATCGCCACCGGCACCGACTGCGCGGCGATGGCCCGGACCACCTTGCCCCAGTGCGGGTTGTCGGCGACCGTCACCGCCGCGTCCGTCACCGGCCCTCCGAGGCGGACCACGTCCGGCAGGGACACCACCGTGCCCATCTGGGCCAGCTTGAACGTCGCGAAGCTGGTCAGGCACTCGGGCCGCCCGTCGTCGACCAGGTAGGCCGCCGCCTCGGGGGTGTTGCGGTACCTGCCGTCGCGCACCTCGACCAGCTCCAGGCCGACGAGCCCGTCCAGCAGGGTCTGCGCGCCCCGCTCGGAGATCCCGGCCCGGGCCGCCAGTTCCCCGGCGGTGTCCGCGCCGGCGTCGAGGTGGGTGAACAGCGCGTGGTGCGCCGCGGCCCCGAGGATGGCGGTGGCCCAGTAACCGGTGGCCAGCCGCATGATCCGCTCCGGCGTGGGCCGCCCGGCGCTCATGCCACGGCCCCGGCGTGCGCCCGCAGTGCCGTCCGCAGCGCCCCGGCGACACGGTCCACCTGGTCCGCGGTGAGCTCGGCGTGCATGGGGATGGCGAGCTGGCGCTCGAACAGCTCCGCCGACACCGGGCACGACAGCTTCGTCTCGTACGCGGGCTGCAGGTGGCAGGCCCACGTGCCGTGCCCGCAGCCGATGCCCTGGGCGCGGAGGTCGGCGGCCACCCCCGCCCGGTCCACGCCGGGGGCCGGCTTCACCAGGTACGACTGCCAGGAGTGGGTGCGGTCCGGCGGCACGTACGGCAGCGTCAGCAACTCCTCGTCGCCGAGCAGCTCGGCGTAGCGCGCCGCGACCGCGCGGCGGCGGTCCAGCAGCTCCCCGGTCCGCGCGAGCTGGACCAGCAGGATCGCGGCGGCGATGTCGGACAGCTTGTAGTTGTGGCCGATCTCGGTGAACACCGGGATCGGCAGGCCCACGACCCGTGCCTGGTCGAATATGCTCTCGATGCCGAAGGACGACCGCAGCCGGGCGTCCGCCGCGAGCACCGGATCGGCCGTGAGCAGGGCCCCACCCTCACCGCTGGTGGTTCCCTTGCGGCCGTGGAAGGACAGGCAGGCCACCGGGGCCAGCGCACCCGCCGGACGCCCCTGGTACGTCGCGCCCACCGCGCAGGCCGCGTCCTCGACCAGGAACAGCCCGTGGCGGTCGGTGATCGCGGTGAGCTCGGCGTAGTCGGCGGGCAGGCCGACCGTGTCCACCGCGATCACCCCCACCGTGCGGGGGCCGACCAGGTCCGCCACCGCCGCCGGGTCCACGGTGCCGGTGTCCGCGCGGACGTCGGCGAAGACCGGGACCGCGCCGACGTGGCGCACCGCGTGCGCCGGGGCGGGGAACGTGTAGTCGGCGACGATCACCTCGTCGCCCGGTTCGACGCCGAGCGCGAGCAGCGCCAGGTGCAGCGCCGCGCCGCAGTTGCTCACCGCGACCGCGCCGGGCATCCCGTACCGCTCGGCCAGCTCGGCCTCCAGCGCCTTGCCCCGCGGGCCCTGACCGGCCGGCCAGCCCGAGGCGAACACCTCGGCGACGGCCGCCAGTTCCTGCTCGCCCAGGCTGGCGTGAACCAGGGGGATCGGGTCCATCGTGCTCACCTCCGGGCGGCGCTTCCGGCTGACGGGCCGGCGGCGGAGCCGGCCAGGGCGGGCGGCGTGTAGCGCAGCGGCGTGATCTGGTTGACGTCGTAGCGCTCGCGCAGCCGTCGCACGGCATCCGGGTCCACCGCCCCGCCGTCGGCGAAGATGGCGCACAGCTCCTCGAAGTAGCGCTCGTGGTCGGGCGCCGGGTAGCTCTGGAACAGCATGCGCGCCGGCTCGCCGGTGGGGTTGCGGAACGCGTGCGGGCAGCCGGTCGGGACGAACATGCAGCTGCCGGCACCGGCCCGGACGGCGCGTTTCCCGTCGGCGGAGCGCCAGTCCTGCCACTGCTGCGCGCTGCGGTCGACCGGTTCGAACGCCAGGAGTTCGAGTTCGCCCTCCAGGACGTAGAAGAACTCTCCCGAGCGGTCGTGGGTGTGCGCCCCGACGTCGAAACCCGGCGGGACGACCACCTCGAAGCTGGAGACGAGGGAACCGTCCGCCCCGGTGACCTTGAAGGTGACGTCCTGCGCCTTCGTGGTCAGCCTCCGGCCCTGGCCGGGCGGGACGATCAGGCCGTCCATGTGATGGGCCTCCCGGTCGTGTGCGCGAAATCCGCCTCGCGGTAGGACGCCGAGGCGTCCTGGTGGATGAGATCCAGGTTCCGTGGCTCGTCGGTCACCCATCTGCCCACCGCCATCTCCGCGGTGATGCCGGGGCCGAAACCCGCGATCATGCCGGTGGCGCCCGGCAGCGTGGTGCCTTCGTCGAACACCCGGCGCAGCGCCTCCAGCACGACGGCGCTGGCGATGTTGCCGTACTCCGTCAAGGTCGACCAGCTGTGGCGGAACATGCCGTGGTCGACGTCGAGAAACGTGCTCAGGTCCTCCAGGATTCGTGGGCCGCCGGCGTGAATGACGTAGAAGTCGAGCTTGCGGATGTCCCAGCCGTGGTCCGCCACGAGCTCACGCAGCACCGGGGCGAGCGGCTCCATCGTCCCGGGTACCCGGCGGTCGAGCCGGAAATGGAAGCCGGTGGGGCGCACGGCGTAGGAGATCCATTCCTCGGTGTCCGGGATGAGGTACGAGGCATTGCGCTCCAGCGCCATGCCGGTGCCGCCGCGGCCGCGCACCACGGCGGCCGCGACCGCGTCACCGAACAGCCCGTCGGACAACAGCGAGCCGATGCCGTCGTCGTCGGGCTGGTAGCACAGCGAGCACAGCTCGCAGGAGACGATCAGGGCGTTGCTCCCGGGGTAGGCCGTGCAGAAGTCGTGCGCGCGGTTGATCGCCGCGCCGCCGGCCGCGCAGCCCAGCTGGGCGATGGGGAGCTGCCGGGTGCTGGACCGGAAGCCCAGGTTGTTGATCAGCCAGGCGGTGAGCGACGGCATCAGGAACCCCGTGCACGACACGTAGATGATCACGTCGATGTCGCGGGCCGCCAGGCCGGCGTTCGCCAGGGCCTGTTCGATGACCTCGGGGCACCGTTTCTTGGACTCGAACTCGTAGATGCGGTTGCGTTCCTCGAGGCCCGGGTGGCGCAGCGTCCGCTCGATCGGCTGCACGACGTGCCGCTTCCGTACCCCGGTGTTCCGGATCAATCGGAGCGCCAGCGGGAGCTGCGGCTTTCCGGCATGCAGTCGCGCGGCGAAGTCCAGCGTCTCGTCCATGGTGATGACATGTTCCGGCACCCTCACCGACGGCTTGCACAACGTTGACATGTCTGGCGTCCGCCCTCTGTACCTGAATAGTTCGTCGTCTCCCGCCGCTGCCCGGCCGGTTCACGGCACGGGTCAGCGGTAACGCGCGGCCACGGCGCACCCCCAGGGTTCGGCTCGGATGTGCGTCAGTACCGTCGCTCATCCCGCTTGCCGTCGGCTTGGTGTCGACTTCCGGCTACCGGCGTTGCGCCATCCGGCGGTTCTCGTGCGCGCAGTCAGGAGAGCGGACCGCCAAGCCCGCGCCAACTCGCCGAACAGTCCCGGCCAAGTCCCGGTGTCAATGCTGGGACCCGGCCGACCCTCCGGATCGACCTGAGGCGCCGTAGAAGGAGCAGGTCCGATGAAGGGCTTCACGATCCACGATTCGAGGCTGAAGCGCGGTCTCTACCTCGGCATCGTCCCCGAGGCGGCCGCGGTCAGGAACGGCTCGACGCCGCTCACCCTCGATCACGAGCTGGACTGCCTGCCCGGGGCGGGACGGCGCCTGACGGTGGCCGAGCTGGCCGGTCACGTGGCCGATCTGGCCGCCCGGTTGTGGGCGGCCGGGGTCCGCCCGGGGGAGCGCATCGCCATCCACAAGGCTGCCGGCTTCGACGTCTGGGTGCTCGCCACCGCGGCGTCGCGCATCGGCGCGGTCCCGGTGATGCTGTCGCCCGCCCTGGACGCCGCGACCGTCGGCGCCCTGCTCGGCCGGCTGGACCGGCCGCACCTGCTCACCGACGAGCACAAGCTCGACGCCCTCGCCGCCGTGCCGGTCGCCGGCCTCACCAGGCGGGTGATCATCGTGGCCGGCAGCCGGCCGGGGGCGGCCTCGCTCGCCGAGCTCGCCGGGTCGCCGCCGGTCCCACCGGTGTTCGGGGAGCCGGGGGAGCCGGCGCTGATCACCCACACCTCCGGCACCACGGGGCTGCCCAAGCTCGTCGTGCACACGGCGCGGAGCATGCGCGCCCGGCTCCGGCCGCAGTGGTGGCTGCTGTCGTTGATGCGGAAGCGGGAGACCGTCGCGATCCACATCTCCTTCGTGCACTCCCGGATGTTCGCGGCGATGGCGCTGGCCCTGCTGCGGGCGATGCCGGTGCTGCTCATGAAGGAGTCCGACCCCGGCACGGTCGCGGGGTTCTTCCTGGAGCACCGCCCGGGGTTCATCGAGGCCCTGCCCAACTCGTTCATGGAGTGGGAGGGGCTCACCACCGACCCCCGCCGGCCCTTCGCCTCCGTCAAGTACTTCAGCAGCACGTTCGACGCCATCCACCCCAGGACGATCAGCCGGCTGCTCGCGTCGTCGGAGCGGCGGACGCCGCAGTTCTTCCAGATCTACGGGCAGAGCGAGGTCGGCCCGGCGGTCGGCCGGCCGTACTTCCGCCGGTCCGCCCAGCGGGCCGAGGGGCGCTGCGTCGGCTACCCGATGCCGGGCTGCGCAAAGGTCCGCGTCGTGAGCCGGGACGGCAGGCGGCCGTCCGAGCGCAACCCCGGCTTCATCGAGGTCCGGTGGAGCGGCCTGGCGACGGCCTACTTCGGCGAGCAGGAGCGGTTCGACACCAACCTGCGCGACGGTTGGTGGCGAACCGGCGACGTCGGGTACCGCAGCAGGCTCGGCTGCCTGCACCTGCTCGACCGTGAGGTGGACGTCATTCCCGGCGTGCGCAGCAGCCTGGAGATCGAGGACCTCCTGCTGAGCAGGCTGGAGGAGCTGAGCGAGCTCGTCGTGGTGTCCGGCCCGCGGTCCGAGCCGGTGCCGGTCATCTGCACCACCGCCGACCGGCCGCTGGACCGGGACCGCTGGCGCGCGGCCGCCGCCGAGTTCCCGCAGCTGGCCGACCCGATCCAGATCCGGCAGGACGAGATACCGCGGACCGCGACCCTGAAGGTGCAGCGGATCGAGCTGGCGCGCCGCCTCCGCGACCAGCCGGCGGGTCAGGCGTGAACCGGGCGGTGACAACTCGAAGGGATCAGCGCATGACGGCGGAAGCGACGCTCGCACGGTTTCGTGAGTACATGGTGGGGCCCGCGCGGTTCATGAACCTGCTGTCCTGCTTCGAACTCGGCATCATCGACACGCTGCGGGAACACCCCGGCATCGGCGCGGCGAAGCTCGGCGAGGTCGTGGCCGCCAAGCCGGACGCCGTGGAACAGCTGCTGCACCTGCTGGTCAAGGAGGGCTTCGTCGCCCAGGACGAGTCCGGCGGCTACCGGCTCGACGCCCTGGCCCACCTCTCCGAGACCGACCTGCGGCGCGTGCTGCCGCTGATGAACATGATCAAGGTCGTGCTGCTGCGGCAGTTGTTCCACCTGACCGACAGCGTGCGGACCGGCACGGTGGTCGGCCTGAAGGAGTTGTACGGCTACGACGGCACCCTGTACGGCGCCGCCGCGCGGCACCAGGACCTGCTCGAGTCCTGGGCCACCCTGATGGACACCGTCACCGCCCGGATCGCCCCGTGGTTCCTCGACAACATCGACATCCCGGCCGGCGCCCGCGTGCTCGACCTGGCCGGCAACACCGGTCTCGGGGCGGTCATGACCTACGAGCGCAAGAAGTCGCCCGGCCTGCGCGTCACCACCTTCGACCTGCCGGAGCGGGAGGCCGAGTGCCTGGCCAGGTTCCGGGCGCACGGTCTGGCCGGGCACTGCTCCTTCATCGGCGGCGACGTCTTCGACTCCGTCCCCCGCGGCTTCGACGTCGTGCTGATCACGCACTTCCTGGACATGTTCGACAAGGACGACGTGTTCCGCATCCTGGGCGCCGTCCACGACTCCCTGGACGCCGGCGGGCAGGTCAACATCCTGGTGCCGATCTACCCCGAGAACATCAAGGACCCCGACAACTACACCGTCGACTTCTTCCCGGCCTTCTTCCTCGGCTGCGCCATGGGCCAGGGCGGGCCGCAGAAGCTGTCCACGTACCGCCGCTGGCTGGAGGAATGCGGCTTCACGGTGACCAAGGCCATCGCCAAGGACCCCGCGGAGCTTCCCCCGGACGCCATCCCCGTCCAGGCCGTCCTCTGCGCGACGAAGAACGCCTGACGGCCGCCGCCCGGCGGTGGCACCGCCGACCGCCGCAGCAGGGCCCCGATCGGTGCCCGGCATGATGTGGATCATGAAGGCGGTCACGGTGGCGTCGATCCGGGCGCTGGCAGCTCCCCGGTCCTTCGCCCGTGGCGAGCGGTACCTGGCCGACGGCCACGTCCGACGGCTCATGGTGAGCGGGACGACGGTGGCCGCGACCGTGGACGGTACGCGGGCGTACCGGGTCCGGTTGGAGGTCACGGCGCGAGGCCTGCGCTGGCAGTGCTCCTGTCCTCACGGCGCGGAGGGCGCCTTCTGCAAGCACTGTGTGGCGGCCGCGCTGTCCTGGCTGGAGCAGGGCGGCCGCCTCGGTGATCCGCGGCCGACGGCGTTGTCCGACGCGCGGTTGCGGCGGTTCCTGCTCGACCGCGACGCGGAGTGGCTGGTGGACCAGCTGATGGCGGCGTCCGCGTCGGCACCGCTGGTCCGGGCCCGGCTCGACGTGGCAGCCGGGGCGGACCCGTCGGCGGCGCTGGACGTTCAGCGACTGCGGGAACGACTGGAGTTCGCGATCGACATCGACAAGGAGGTCGATTACGCCGCGGCCTTCGACTACTTCCGACGTGTCGACGAGGCCCTCGACGTGGTGGCCGAGCTGGCGGGCGGCGGCTTTCCCGACGTGGCCGTGGATCTGGCCGAGTACGCACTCGGTCTTCTCGAGGACGCAGCCGGGCAGGTGGACGACTCCGGCGGCGGGCTCGCGGATGCGCTCGACCGCGTCCAGGAGATCCTCCACGCGGCCCGCCGCGCGGGAACCCCGGACCGGGCCGCCGCGCCGCCGGGTCCGTGACTCCACGGCTGCGCCACCGGTGGGCCTCGCCAGGGGGCCGCGCCGTTCACGGCCGGTACCCGGTCTCCACCTGCTGCGAGCGCTGCAGTTCCGTGACGGCCGCCCGCCGGACCGACCGGGGCCTCACCGGCTGACGACGGTCTCCCGCTCCGCCCTGGACAGCTTCTCCGGGTTGCGCACGAAGTAGAGCCCGGCGATGCGGCCGTCGTCGATCCGCACGGTCAGGACGCAGTCGAGCCGCCCGCCGATCCGGATGACCAGGGCGGGGGAGCCGTTGAACTGCGCCGGCTCGAACGAGGCGTCGACGCCGGCGAGCTTGGACAGGCCGGCGCCCAGCAGCCGGGCCACCTTGTCGGCTCCGGCGACCGGGCGGGGCACGGCCTTCGTGACGCCGCCGCCGTCGCTCAGCAGGATCACGTCCGGCGCGAGGACGTCCAGCAGGCCCTGCAGGTCGCCGGTCCGGGCCGCCCGGAGGAAGGCATCCAGCGCGGCCCGGGTCTCGGCCGGGGAGACGACGTCGCGCGGCCGTCGCGCGGCGACGTGGGTCCGCGCGCGGTGCGCGATCTGCCGCACGGCTGCCGGCGTCCTGCCGACGGCGTCGGCGATCTCGTCGTAGCCGACGCCGAACACCTCGCGCAGCACGAACACCGCCCGCTCCGTCGGCCCGAGCGTCTCCAGCACCAGCATCATCGCCGTCGAGACGCTGTCGGCCAGCTCGGCGTCCTCGGCCACGTCGGGCGCGGTGAGCAACGGCTCGGGCAGCCACGGGCCGACGTAGGACTCCTTGCGCCTGCGCAGCGTGCGCAGCCGGGTCAGCGCCTGGCGCGTGGTGATGCGGACCAGGTAGGCACGCCGGTCGCGGACCGTGTCCAGGTCGACGGTCGTCCAGCGCAGCCAGGTCTCCTGCAGCACGTCCTCGGCGTCGGCCGCCACGCCGAGCATCTCGTAGGCGACCGTGAAGAGCAGGTTGCGGTGGGCGACGAACACCGCGGTGGCGGGGTCCGTCCCGCTCACCGTCGCGTCGCGGGAAACCATGGGGTCACACCTGCCTCTCCCTCGGGGTCACCCACTGGACACCGCGGCCGGCCGTTCTGTGACACGGACCCCTGGGTGTCACAGCGATCCCGTCACCGGCGTCTCCTGCCCGACACGGTTGGGACGACCCAGGGAGTCAGCATGAGGATCGTGGTGGTGGGGGCCGGCTACGCGGGGACGACCGCGGCGAACCGGCTCGCGCGAAAGCTCGGGTCCGCCGAGATCACGGTGGTCAACCCGCGGCCGCAGTTCGTGGAGCGCGTACGGCTGCACCAGCAACTGGCGGGCACCGGCTCGGCCGACACGCCGCTGACGGCCATGCTTCGGGAGGGGATCACCGCGCGGGTCGGCACCGTCGACAAGATCGGCGACGGCACGCTCGCCCTCGACGACGGCGACCGCATCGACTTCGACCACGCCGTGCTCGCCGTGGGCAGCACCGTGCAGCCGCTGCCGGGGACGGTCCCGGTGGGCACCTGGGAGGGGGCCGAGCAGGCCCGGGCGGCGGTCGCCGCGCTGCCCGCCGGCGGCACGGTCACGGTCGTCGGGACCGGCGCCACCGGCATCGAGACCGCGGCCGAGGTGGCCGGCGCCCGGCCGGACCTCCGCGTGCGCCTGGCCGGGCCGCCGCCGGCCGCCACCTTCACCCCCGGCGCGCAACGGCGGATCCGCGCCGGCCTGGAGCGCCTCGGCGTGCACCTCGTCGAGGGCCTCGTCACCGAGGTGTCCGGCGGCGACGTGCGGCTGCGCTCCGGGCGGGCGTTCGCCTCCGACCTGACCCTGTGGGGCATCGTGTCCGGCGTGCCCGACCTGGCCGCCCGCAGCGGCCTCGCCGTCGACGCCACCGGCCGCGCCCTCGTCGACCGGTACCTGCGCAGCGTCAGCGACGACCGCATCCTGGTGGCCGGCGACTGCGCCGGCGTGCCCGGCGCCCGCCCGTGCTGCGTCAACGCGCTGCCGCAGGCCGCCCACGCCGCCGGCACCCTGGCCCGTCTCGTCACCGGCCGCCCGCCCCGGCCGTACTCGCTGCTGCACCTCGGCGCCTGCGTCAAGCTCGGCCGCACCGACGCCGTCCTGCAGCTCACCGACCGCTCCGGCCCCGCCCGCCGCCCCTACCTCGCCGGCCCCGCCGCCGCCCGCATCGGCGAGTTCGGCGCCCGCTCCGCCAAGCTCAACGCCCGCATCGGCGCCATCGCCCGAGGCTGACGGCCCACCCTGCCCGGCCACGAGAAAAAACGTCGCACGCCGATGTCGAGAACCCGGGACCGGCTCCGTCCCCGCGGTGAACGTGACCAAGATGGGTCACCAGCACCGAGGAGAACACGATGGCCAAGTACCTGTTGCTCAAGCACTACCGCGGCGCCCCGGCGGCCGTGAACAACGTGCCGATGGACCGGTGGACGCCGGAGGAGATCTCGGCGCACCTCCAGTACATGAACGACTTCGCGGCGCGGCTGGAGGAGACCGGCGAGTTCGTCGACGGCCAGGCGCTCGCCCCCGAAGGGGCGTGGGTCCGGTACGACGGCGAGGGACGCCCGCCGGTCACCGACGGCCCGTTCGCGGAGACCAAGGACCTCATCGCCGGCTGGATGGTGATCGACGTCGACAGCTACGAGCGTGCCGTCGAGCTGGCCGGCGAGCTGTCGGCCGCCCCGGGGGCCGGCGGGAAGCCCATCCACGAGTGGCTGGAACTGCGCCCGTTCTACGGCACGCCGCCCACCATCACGGAGTGACCGCTCAGGTGGACGAGGTCCTGCTCCGCAGCCTCACACCGAGCGTGCTCGGGATCCTCGTCCGCCGCGGAGCCGACTTCGCGGCGGCCGAGGATGCCCTGCAGGACGCGCTGGTCGAGGCCGTCCGGGTCTGGCCGGACGACCCGCCCCGGGATCCCAAGGGCTGGCTGATCGCCGTGGCCTGGCGCCGGTTCCTCGACGCGACCCGGGCCGACGCCGCCCGCCGCCGGCGTGAGGACGTCGTCGACGAGGAGCCGCCGCCCGGGCCCGCGGCCGCGGTGGACGACACGCTCCAGCTCTACTTCCTGTGCGCCCACCCGTCGCTGACGCCGGCGTCCGCGGTGGCGCTCACGCTGCGGGCCGTCGGCGGGCTGACCACCCGTCAGATCGCCCAGGCCTACCTGGTGCCCGAGGCGACCATGGCGCAACGCATCAGCCGTGCCAAGCGCACCGTCTCCGACGTGCGGTTCGACCGGCCCGGCGACGTCGCCACCGTGCTGCGCGTCCTCTACCTGGTCTTCAACGAGGGCTACTCCGGCGACCTCGACCTCGCCGCCGAGGCCATCCGGCTCACCCGGCAGCTCGCCGCCGCCATCGACCACCCCGAGGTGGCCGGCCTGCTCGCCCTCATGCTGCTCCACCACGCCCGGCGCCCCGCCCGCACCGCCCCGGACGGCAGCCTGGTGCCCCTCGCCGAGCAGGACCGCCGCCGGTGGGACACCACCCTGATCGCCGAGGGCGTCGAGATCCTGCAGGCGGCCCTCGCCCGCGACCGGCTGGGCGAGTTCCAGGCCCAGGCCGCCATCGCCGCCCTCCACGCCGACGCGCCCACCGCCGAGGAGACCGACTGGGTGCAGATCGTCGAGTGGTACGACGAACTCGCGCGGCTGACCGACAGCCCGATCGTCCGGCTCAACCGCGCGGTGGCCGTCGGCGAGGCCGACGGACCGCGGGCCGGCCTGGCGGCGCTGGCGGCCCTGGACGACTCACTGCCCCGCCACGCCGCGGTGGCGGCGTACCTCCACGAACGCGACGGCAACCTGACCACGGCGGCCCGGCTGTACGCCGAGGCCGCCCACAAGGCCCCCAACCTGGCCGAACGCGACCACCTGACGCGCCAGGCCGCCCGCCTCAATGCCCACCCGAACCGCTGACGGGCGCGTCCTCGCCGCCGCGGCTCAGCGGGTTCGGTAGCGCGCGTGGATCAGTCCGCTGTCGAAGGCACGCTGCTCGACCAGTTCGAGATCGAGGCGCACGCCGTCGGGGAAGAATCGCTTGCCGCCGCCGACGACGCTCGTGGTGATGAACAGGTGGTACTCGTCCACCAGGCCGGCCGCGATCGCCTGGGCCGCCAGGTTCGGGCCGTCGACGGTGAGGTCGTGATGGGCCTCGGCCTTGAGCCTGCGCACCGCGTCCGGGTCGAAGGTCCGCTCGATCCTGGTCCTCGCGCTGGACACCGCTTCCAGCGTCGTGGAGTACACGATCTTCTCCGCGGCCTGCCAGTCGCGGGCGTACTGCAGGATGTGCGGCGGCTGGCCGGGCTCGGTGTGCGCGGTCTCCCAGTAGACCATCGTCTCGTACATCCGCCGGCCGTAGAGGTAGGTGCCGACCGGCCGGAAGAGGTCGTTGATGAAGGTGTGCACCTCCTCGTCGTCGGCCCCGGTGCCGAGGCCGCCCTCCGCCGCCTCGGCGTAGCCGTCGAGCGAGGTGACCATCGAGTAGATGAGCTTCGCCATGCGTCTCCTCCGGGTCCGAGCGCCTCAGTCTGCCCGCGGTACGGAGTACGGACCGTCGAGGTCGTCGCGTGCGTCCCGGTTCAGGCGGCGGGGACCGTCGTGCTCATGACGCAGTTGCCCTTGCCCTTGGGCCGCAGGTAGGTGAACCCGAGCTGCTCGTACATGCTCCGGGTGGCGTTGTAGAGGAAGGAGGCCGAGACCTTCTTGCCCTCGGGGAGATCGTGCGGGTACGCCTCCACCAGGCCACCGCCCGCCGCGGCGATCAACGCCAGCGCCCCACGCACGGCGACCACGGCCATCCCCTTGCGCCGGTACCGCCGGTCCACGAACAGACACGTGATCCGGTAGTCCGGCACGCGCTCGACGGTCTGCTCCCACTCCTTGCGGTGATGGATGTTCTGCAGCTCCGTCACCGGCCCGTACTGCGCCCAGGCCACCGCCTCGTCCCCGTCGAACACCAGCGCCGCGTGCGTCCGGCCCTCCTCCACGAGCCGCCGCTTGAACTCGCGGTTACCGAGCTCCTTGCGCTCGGGCGGGTCCGGCCACCGGTGGAACCACACGCACCAGCACCCACCCCACACCCCGTTGTGCCGCTCCGCCAGCCCCGCGAACGCCTCCCACGTCCGCGGCCCCAGCGCCTCGATCCGGTACCCGTCCACGGCCATGGCCGCAGTGTCCACCCTGTCCACCCTGCTCACGCCGTGAGCGTAAGGACCAATACGGACGATCCGCTGCCGGAACCGGACGGTGGTCGTCGGCTCACGCCGTCCGCGTCGCCGGACGTCACGCGGCGCTCAGTCCACCGGCACTATCTCCGCCTTCGCCAGCCGGCCGTCCTCGATCGTCAGCAGGCCGATCGTGCCGTGCGGCTGCCGACGGCGATCGGTCGGCGAACCCGGGTTGAAGATCCGCACGCCCGCCTCCGTGAGGTCCATTGGGATGTGGGAGTGGCCGAACACCACCAGCTCGGCGTCCGGGAACCGCCGGCGCATCCGGGCGGCCCGCCCGTCCTTCTGCCCGCTGTCGTGGATCATCGCCACCCGGACCCCCGCGACGTCCAGCTCCAGCGTCTCCGGCGCCCCCCACGCCACCACGTCGGGCCCGTCGTTGTTGCCGCACACCACATGCACCGGCGCGTAGGCCGACAACTCGTCCAGCACGGCAGCCACACACACGTCGCCGGCGTGCAGGATCAGGTCCGCCCCCCGCAGGTGCTCGGCCACCCTCGGCGGGCACGCCTTCCACCTGCGCGGCGCATGCGTGTCGGACAGCACCAGCACTCGCACCCCGCCATCATGCTCCGCGCCGCGAGCCGCTTCGACCGAGCACCTCTGATGTATTGCCGATGATCGCCAATTCGACCAGCGGCCCTAACCTGTTCGGGTGAAGAATGCCATCGTCGGCGAAATTCACCACTAGCGTCGTGAGGTTCGCGAACTGACTCCCTGCCGGGAGGGGACGCCGATGGCCACACTCGTCGCGCCGGTGGCACCGGGCCGCCTGCCCCTGCTGGGACACACGTTTCCCCTGCTGATGCGCCGAGCCGGCTTCACCTCTTCCCTGCACCGTTACGGCGACGTCGTCGAACTCTGCATCGGGCCGATGCGGAGCTACATGTTGACCGACAAGGAGTTGGTGCACCAGGTCCTGGTCGCCGATGCCAAGAACTACGAACGCGGCAGGATCTTCGACAAGATTCGCCCGTTTGTGGGTGATGGACTCGCCACCTCCACCGGCAGCAGGCATCTGCGTCAGCGCCGATTGATGCAGCCCGCGTTCCACCGCAACGCGATCGCCGGCTACGTCTCCGAAATGGCACGGACCGCCACCGAGCTGGTGGACTCCTGGCAGGCGGGCGAGTCACGCCCCGTCGACGACGACATGCAGGTGCTCGCCGGCACGGTCGTCGGCCGCGCCCTGTTCTCCACCAGCCTGGACGCCCAGGCCCTGCACGAGATGTTGCGCTGCGTGGACATACTCATCAGCCAGAGCACCGTGCGCGCGATGGTGCCCACCGTGATCGGCGCGCTCCCCCTCCCGGTCAACCGCCGGTACGGCAGAGCCGTCGACCGCATCCGCCAGATCGTCCACGAGGTCATCGCCGCCCGCCGCGCCGAGGCCGAGGACCACACGGACCTGCTCTCGACCCTGCTGTCCGCCCGCGACGAGGACACCGGCGAGGGCATGACCGACGGGGAGGTCCACGACGAGGTCGTCACGCTGTTCGTCGCCGGAGCCGAGACGACCTCCCGCGCGATGGCGTGGTTCTTCCACGAGCTCGGCCGGCGCCCGGACATCGAATCGAAGGTCCTGGCCGAAATCGACGACGTGCTGCGGGACGAGCCGGTCACCGCCGAGCACGTGCCGAGACTGACCTATACCCGCCAGGTCATCAACGAGGTCCTCCGCCACTATTCGGCATGGCTGCTCATGCGACGTCCCGTGGCCGACGTCGAACTCGGCGGCTTCCCGGTGCCCGCCGGGACCGAACTCATCATCAGCCCGCACGCGCTGCACCATCACCCCGGCAATTTCCCCGACCCCGACCGCTTCGATCCCGGCCGTTGGTCACCCGAACACGTGAGTTCGGTACCCCGCAACGCCTACATACCATTCGCCGCAGGCGTGCATCAGTGCATCGGCAACTCGTTCGCCCTCACCGAAATGGCGGTCGTGGCCGCCACCGCACTGGCCCGCGTGCGCCTGCGACCGGCCCCCGGAAAGCCGGTGCGGGTCAGGATGACCAACCTCCCGATCCCCAGCGCCCTGCCGATGATCGTCGTCCCCCGCGACGACGCGCCGGTGAGGGAGCGCGGCACCCGCGGCCGCCCGAGTGGCTAACGGCGCCGAGTGGCGCGTACGACGACGTCGTGGAGGAGGGCCTCTCCACCCTCGCGGCCGACCGGCGTCCGCCGACACTCCTCGGCCGTGACGACCTCCCAGGCAGCCTCATCCAGGCGCGCCGTGACGGCCGCCGCGGTGACCGACGCCTCGGCAGGCGGATGATGCCCCGACCCATGCCCGTGCCCGTGGCCGGCACCGCTGCCGGCATGGAGGTGGCCGACGATCAGCAACGTGCCGCCGCGTGCTACCCACCCGGCGACGCGGTCGTAGAACTCCAGCTGCGGCATCGCCGGGTGGGCGTAGTGGGTCATGACCAGGTCGAACCGCGTGCCCGGGTCCCAGACGCCCAGGTCCGCCTCGACCCACCGCAGGCGCCCGCTCACGCCGCTCGCCGTCGCGCGTTCGGCGGCGCGGGCCAGCGCCTCGGCCGAGATGTCGGCCGCGGTCACCCGCCACCCGCGCGAGGCGAGCCAGATCGCCTCGGCGCCGGCCCCGCATCCCGCGTCCAGCGCCGTGCCGGGCGTCAGCTCGCCGATCTCCCGGGCGAGGTACGGGTTCGGCGGGTTGCCGCCCATGGAGGCATGCCGTTCGCCGCCGCCCTGCCGCCAGCGCCGCTCCCAGTACTCCTGGTCGAACCCGTGCGTCATCGGTCGTCCTCCCGTTCGGCTCACCCGGCACTGCCATGGTGGCCATCGGGCGAGAGCTCCGGCAAATTCTGTTGCCGAACGGGCAAACGGGCGTCATGGACGAGGCAAGCAACTTCAGCCCTCACCGCCGCCGGCCTGAGGCCGAAGCAACTACGACGGCGTCGCGGCTTCGCCGAAGGCCTGCGGCCGGACCGCCACGTGGATCATCGCCTCCAAGCCCCGCTCCGCCATGCTCGGTGCCGCGTCGACGTGTCGAGCAGGTAGCCGTCGTCGATGCCCAGCACCTTGGCGCGGCGGTATCCGCGCGCCTGGAGGAACAGCCTGATCTCCTCCCGGGCCGGGGTGAGGTTGTGCTCCACGGTGATCACGCGGACGACGTACTCGTCGAACGGGAACGAGTTCAGGATCGTCAGCTCGGAGCCCTCGGTGTCGAGGCTCCAGTAGTCGATGACGCGCGGCGCCGCGAACTGCCGCAGGACGGAACGGATCGCGCGGGCCGGTTTGGTCACCGCGCGGTCCTGGTCCTGGCCGAGCCGGGTGGCGACGACCGATCGGGCGTAGCGGAGGTGGCCGGGGTCGTACTCGTCCACGATGCCGCCGAGCACCCCGGCCGCCTCGAAGAACGGGACGTCACCGGTCCGGTCGTAGAGGCAGCAGTTCACGCACGCGCACCGCCGCGCGCTGCGCAGCCGGGCGAACAGCTGCTCGTTCGGTTCCACGCAGATGCCACGCCAGCCGAAGGCCGACTCCAGCAGCAGCGTGTTGCTGCCGCTGACGCCGTCGGACGCGCCGGAGTCCAGGAAGAACCCGCCGTGCAGCCCGCCGAGCGCCTCGACCACGAACAGGTCCTGGCCCTGGTAGGAGTGGCTCGCGAGCCCCTGGGCCGGCATCAGCCGCGCGCGCGGCCCAGCGCGCCGGAACGCCAGGCCGGCGTCCCGGTGTTCGTCGCGGCCCCGACCGGCGACGGATGGTGGCGGTCGTCGGCGCGATCGCCGTAGAGCATGGTGATGTTGACGCGGCGGTGCTCGTACTCGGGGCGGAACCGGATCGGTTCGGTCGCGTGGAACAGGTCGGAGTTGAAGATGATCGCCCGGTTCGCCCGGTACGGGACGCGGAACGCACGGGCGCCGCGGTTGCGCAGGTACCCGGCGATCAGCTCGGGCCGTTCGTTGTACGTCGTGAAGTCCCACGACAGCGGCGCGGGCACGTCGTGGACGACGAGTCCGCCGGTGTCCTCGTCGAGGTTGGCCTCCGTGGGCGTCACCCAGAAGTTCACGTTGACGGCGGCGAAGTCGGCGTGGAGGTTCGGCGGCCCGGCCACCGAGGGGGCGTTCTTGAACCCCCAGAGCTGCCGCAACGGGTGCCGCTCGCCGATCATGCGCGGGAACGCGGCGCGGAGTTCCTCGGCGATCTGCAGCAGCAGCGGCGCGGCGAAGCCGTCCACGAAGAACGCGCCGAGCCGGCCGGCCGCGTAGCGGGTGCCCGACCACACGGTGGACTCCAGGCAGAATCGCCTGACCTGCGCCAGCGCGGTCGATGACAGGAAGTCGTCGATGACCACCAGGCCGGGCGCTTCGGACAGGTAGCGGTCCTCGACGGCCACCGGATCCCACGTGGACGACAGCGCTCGGTCGACCCGAGGGGCGGGGGCGAGGTGCACGATCCGGTTGTAGACGTGTCCGATGCGTGCCTCGTGCTCGCCCGCCAGCGGGACGCGCGCCTCGATCCCGGCCGGGAGCAGGCGTTCGGCCAGCTCGGCGTAGGCGCCAATGATCTCGTCGAACTCCGCGCCCAGCAGCCCGCGGTCGCGGAGGTGGCGGAACTGGTCGATGTCGTGGCGCAGCTTGGGCACGGAGAGCTGCGTCCGCGGCGGGCGGCGGGCGATCGGGGCTGCGGTCGCCGGTCCCGGGTACCACCGCGAACCCCACCGGGCGGCCGCGTACAGCTCGGCGAGCCGTCCGGCGACCGTCAGGTCGCGCCACGCCATCGCCTCGACGGCGGCGGCTCGCACCCAGCCGGCGCCGTCCTCCCCGGAGTACAACTCGTCGCGCCAGAGCGGGAGGCTCTCCTCGAACCGCCCGCTCTGGGTCAGACGTGCGGCCACGGCGCGCCGCTCGCCGGCAGCCGACGGCGCGGCCGGCGTCTGCGCGACGGCGGTCATGTCGCGCCGCGCCTCACCGGAAGCGCATGGTGTTCAGCGCGCCCGCGCGGCGCAGCTCGTTCGCGAACTCCACCAGCGCTCGCAGCGTCACATCGATGTCGATTCCGTCCAGGTGGCCCGGACTCACGTCGGTGCCGGGCCCGGGGCTGATCTCGGTGCCGGGGGAGCTCATCTCGGTGCCGCGGAAGACCTGGCCCGGGCTCATCTCCGTGCCGGGCGAGCTCATCTCTGTTCCCTGGCGGAGTTGGCCGGGGCTCATCTCGGTGCCGGGCGAGCTCATCTCGGTGCCGCGGAAGACCTGGCCCGGGCTCATCTCCGTGCCGGGCGAGCTCATCTCTGTCCCCCGGCGGAGTTGGCCGGGGCTCATCTCGGTGCCGGGGGAACTCATCTCGGTGCCGCGGAAAACCTCACCGGGGCTCATCTCGGTGCCGTGGCCCGGGCTCATCTCGGTACCGGGGGAGCTCATCTCCGTCCCGACGAACACCGATTGGCCCTGTCCGCGGCCGAGCGCGTGGATGAGACCGCGCAGGACATCGATCTGGGCCGAGAAGAGGTCCTGCTCCTCCTTGGCGACCCGGATGACCGCCATGAGCGTTTCCTCGTCGCCGTCGCGGGCCAGCGCGCGGGCGAGTTCGTGCGCCAGGTCGTCGCCGGTGGGCGGCGCGGCGCCCTGGGTCGCCTGGCCGGCCAGCCAGCGCAGCAGACGGGGGTTGGACACCATGGCGTAGACCAGGTGATTGGCAGCGGCGGCGGCCTCCGGGTCCAGCCGCCTGCCCGACACGTATTCGGTCAGGATCTGTGCCGGATCGGTGACGAACTGCTCCCGGAGCAGGTAATCCGATGCCAGCGCACGAAAGAGGGCGTCGATCCGTCGTTGGTCACGAAATTGAGAGGCCATACGAGTGCTCCTCGCGGGAGTGGCCCAGCTCGACAGATGAAATTCGGTCGAATGGAGTCACACTACGGATTCCGCAGAGCGGAAGCAAGGATGCTTGTGTCAGCCGAATAGGTGGTCGATCCGAGCCAGGAGCTCCGGGGTCAACCGGGAGGCGACGTCGACGGCGGCGACGTTGTGGCGCAGTTGCGCGGGACCGCTGGCTCCGATGATCACGCTGGACACCGCCGGATACACCGTGCACCAGGCGATCGCGAGCTGGGCGGCGGTGCAGCCGATTTCCCGGGCGATCGACGCGAGCTCCGCGACCCGCCGGTTCCGCTCGTCGTCGAGCAGGGTCCGGCGCAGCCACCGGTAGCCGGCCAGCGCGCCGCGGCTGCCGGTGGGCACACCGTCGTGGTACTTGCCGGTGAGCAGCCCGGACGCGAGCGGGCTCCACGTCATGAGGCCGATGCCGAACTCGGCGGTCAGCTCGCGGTACTCGTGCTCGACGCGACGGCGGGCGAAGAGGTTGTACTCCGGCTGTTCCACGACCGGTTTGCGCAGGCCATGGCGGTCCGCGAACACCCAGGCCGCCCGGATGTCCTCCGGCGGCCACTCCGACGTCCCCCAGTACAGCGCCTTGCCCGAGGCGACGATGTCGGACATCGTCCACACGGTCTCCTCGATCGGGGTGTCCGGATCGCGGCGGTGGCACAGCAGTAGGTCGACGAACGAGGTCCGCAGCCGCTCCAGGCAGCCGTCGATGCCCTGCAGCAGGTACTTCCGGTTGAGCGTGGTCCGCAGGTGCGGCCAGTCGTGCAGGCCCCAGTACAGCTTCGTCGCGAGGACGTACGTGCGGCGGTCCCAGCCGAGGTCCTCGATCGCCGCGCCGAGGAGCGACTCGGCGCCCCCGTGCGCGTAGGTCTCCGCGGTGTCGAACAGGGTGACCCCGGCCTCGCGCGCGGCGACGAGGCTGTCCCGGACGGCGTGCCCGGACATCTGCTCGAACGTGACCCACGTGCCGTACGCCAGGACGCTGACCTTCAGGCCGGACCGGCCCAGCCGACGGTACTCCACGTCAGCGCCGCAGGAAGAAGCCGGCCAGCGAGGTGCGAACGTGGTCGCCCGCGTTGACATCGACGCGCGTGATCAGGTGCGGGCGTTGCGGCCCCACCAGGACCAGCCGGTTGGGCCTGGGGAACACGCAGGTGGCGAGCGCCGAGCCGACGTCGTCCTCGGTCATCCAGCCGGCCGTTCCGAGCGGCGCCCGGGGCGCCTCGTGATCGAGCAGCAGGAGCTCGCCGCCCCAGTGGATGCCCCAACGGGGGTGCGCGAAGAACGTGAACGCCCCGCTGTAGGCGGCTCCGTCGCGGTGCAGCGAGAGTGCGCTGCCGACCGGGTAGAGCCAGGGCGACAGGAAGATCGCGGCCCAGTCCACACCTTCGCCGCCCACCACGTGCGGATGCTCCGCGGTGAGGGCGCGCACGGCGTCGATGAATCCGTCCACGACGCTCGACGTCGGGTACCTCGCGCCGGGCCGCCGGTCGAACGCGCGGGCCGGGTCGTAGTAGACGGCCGCGCCGCGCAGCGGCCGGCCGTCGCCCGGCCGCCACGCCTTGTCCCAGCCGCGGGCATGGACCGACTCGTATCGCCCGTTTGCCAGCTCCCGGCCGAGGGCCGCGAAGGCGGCCGGATCGAGCACGTCATCGGCCACGACGACGTCGCGATCGGCCAGGAGGAGCTTCACGGGTCAGCCCCGGACCGCTGCCGGGTACGGCACCAGCACCCGCGGGAACGCCTGGATACGCCCGTCCAGCGCCTGGTCGCGGTGCGGACCGTCGGCGCGGACGAAGTTCATGAAGACCTGGCCGAAGTCCTCACCGAGGAAGACGTCACGCCAGTGGTCGATCGCCGACCCGTGGAAGACGACCGCGTCACCGGGCCGCTGGTGCACCACGTGCCCGGTGGCGAAGCAGATGGGCGGCGGGGCGCCGCCGCGGTGGCCGACGTGCACCGTGGCGACGATCTCGCACGCCTCCCGGTCGTGATGGCGGTGCAGCGTGTCGCCGTACCGGTACAGCCGCGCGTAGCAGTACGTCGGCAGCAGTGGGCCGGCCGCGACCGTCTCGACGTCCGGGCGCACGCTCAGGTGGAACGCGTCGAGAGTGGAATCGCCCCAGAAACTCAACGCGCCCGGCATATGGTCGTCATGCCGGGCTTCCCCGCGGTGCCGGCGCAGCAGCAACATGGCATACAGCATCCGCGCGAGCCGCTGGTCGATGAACTCACGCACAACCACGACACCGGCGGTCGCCAACGACGCGGGCATCGTACGAACATAACCACGCGCCGTCCGCCGCGTCCAGCGTGCCGAATTGCCTGTCACCGAATGGGGAATGCGCCCGGGTCGCGTCCACGGAAGTGATGCACGACCGGCCCCAGGCCGCTCGGGCTCGCATGGTCGGGCAGGTGTACGTACCGCCATGATCATTATGGACGGGACATGCCCGCGTCACCACCCGAACCCCAGCCCATCACCCCGTCGATACGCCGCATGGCACGACGTGGCCGAGGCCCTGTCCCCACTCCGACCGGCCTACCCACAGATCCGAATGAGTCCAATACGGGGAATCTATCGGGCGAGAGGGGAGCCGTTTTCATTCGGGTGCGCTACGGTGGCGAGTCCGGGTGGTCCTGACTCTGGGGTGGAAACAGCGGAATCGCGCCGAAGAACAGCGGCGAGCCTTGCGTTGGACTCCGCCTGCTCGAGTCAGGGATCGGGCGACAAGAGGAGGGGCTTTCCGTGAATGTGCCGAGGCTTGGAGCGATCGTCGGTCTGGTCGTCGCCACGTCGGTGGCGGGGCCGGTCCCTGTTGCGCAGGCGGCCGCGCCGGCCCTGGAGCTGCCGTTCCTCTGCGGTAGCTCCTGGCGGGGTGACTCCGGCTCCAGCAACGCGCACCACAACAACGAGATCGACTTCAACATGAGCGGTACCACGGGAAACGAGGACCTCGGCGAGCCCGTTCTCGCGGCGGCCGCCGGAACCGTGCGCTGGGAGGGCGGCGCGAGTTCGGCCTACGGCAACTACCTGGAGATCGATCATGGCGACGGCTACTCGACGTTGTACGCGCATCTCGACTCCAAGGTCGTGCACCTCGGCGCCTCGGTGCGTCAGGGCCAGCTGATCGGCACGGTGGGCAACACCGACGGGAATTCCTCGGGCATCTCGGCGCACTTGCATTTCGAGTTCCGCAACCGGGGCAGCGGCCAGTCCTACCCGGACTACATTCGACCGGCCTCGTTCCATGGTGACCCGTTCGACTACGCCACCGGCCAGGAGACCTATGTCAGCCAGAACTGCGGCGCGAGCGTCCACGCGGCCAAGAGCGTCAACGGCGACCGGTACGACGACGCGGTGGGCATCGACGCCGCCGGGGTCGCCTGGCTCTACCGCGGGACGAGCAGCGGTGGCTTCGCCTCAGCCACCCGCATCGGTCCGGGTTGGGACGCCTTCGGCCGGGTCGGGATCGGCGACTCCAACGCCGACGGCCTGGCCGACCTCTGGGCGGTCGGCGGTGGCACCCTGTACTACTGGCACAACCGTGGCGACATCACCTTCAGCCCGGCGGTCGAGGTCGGCCCCGGCTGGTCAGGCATCCAGTACCTGTCCTTCGCGGATGTCAACGGCGACAACAGGACGGACATCCTCGCCAGGGACGGCGGGAACATGTACCTCTACGTGGGCCAGGGCAACGGCGCCTTCGAGTCCCGGACCCTGGTGAGCGCCGGATGGGCCTACCTCCCGCGCCACACCGCATCCGATGCCGACGCGGACGGCGACGGCGACATCTGGGCAACCGGCGACGACGGCCGGCTCTACTTCTGGGAGCGCACCGGCGGAACCTACGCCACCGCGGTGGAGGTCGGTAGCGGCTGGAACGCCTTCCGGCGGCTGACCTCGATGGACGTCAACGGGGACAGCAAGGCCGACCTCGTCGCGATCCGCACGTCGGACGGCACTCTCTGGCGGTGGTTCGGCACCGGCGCCGGCACCTTCGGGCGGGGCACCGAGATCGGCCACGGCTGGACCACCTTCGACCTCGCCTGTTACTGACGACCGGTCGCTTCCCCGGCCGGCGGCGCGGCCGCGTTCCGGCCGAGCGGGATGGTGGGTGTCACGGCCGCTGCGGCTCGCTCCATACGCGGCTCACGACCGGTGACTGAGCTGGGGCAACGGGCCTGAGCCGGTACCCCTGATGGAGCACCTTTCGAACCCCGACCTCGCTGGCCGGCTCGATCAAGTCTCACATCCGAGACCGGGCCGCCGCGCCGATCGGGCCAACTGGAGGTGCCCCTGGCGAGGTGCGCGGCTGTCGGTGAACGAAGGCATGGAGTGGGACGTACACCTGACCGCCGCGTACGGCGGCGCTCGCTGCCTGGGAGGTTGGAATGTCGGCGCTTGGTCAACCGGTCACGGCTCGGTGGCTTCGATCGTCACTGGCGGGCTCGATTGCCGCGCTGCTGTTGATGGTCCTGATGCCTGGGACAGGGCAAGCCGCGGTCAATGTTTCCCGGGCAGAGCTGCAGGGCGACCGGTTGCGGATCGAGGGCACGGCGGTACCGAACCGGACGATCACCGTGGACGGTGGCGCCATGGGCACCAGCGCCGGCTCCGGCGAGTTCCGGATCGAGCGCTCCGGGTTCAATCCGCCGGCGGACTGCACGGTCGACGTGAACGACGGCTCGGCGGTGGCGGTGAACGTCCGGCTGGCGGGCTGCACGGTGACCGCGGCGGTTCTGAGCTCGCTCAGTGTGAGTCCGGCGACCCTGCAGGGCGGCGCCATGGCCTCGGCAACGGTGACGCTCAGTGCCCCCGCCCCGGCCGGAGGCGCGGTGGTGTCGCTGTCCAGCAGCAACACCGGCGCGGCCACCGTTCCGGCGACGCTGACGGTCCCCGCCGGGGCGACATCGGCTACGACGTCCTCAGTAGCGACAAGCGCCGTTGGCTCGACCACGACGTCGGTGGTCTCCGCGACGTACAACGGCGTTACCCGCACCGCAACCATGACCGTCACCGCCCCTGCGCCGACCGCCACGCTGGACACGGTCAGCGTCAGCCCGACGAGCGTGCAGGGCGGCTCCACCGCTTCGGCGACCGTGACGCTGACGGCGTCTGCTCCCGGTGGTGGCGCCGTCGTCGCGTTCTCCAGCAGCAACACCGCCGCCGTGACGGTCCCCGCCACGATGACCGTGCCCGCCGGGGTCGACAGCAGGGTGGTGCCGACGTTCGTGTCCACCAGCCCGGTCACCTCCGTCACCACGGCCGTGGTCTCCGCGACCTACAACGGCATCACGCGGACGGCCACCGTGACCGTCACCCCTCCGCCACCGCCGCAGCCAGGTGGCGCGTTGGAGTCCATCTCATTGAGCCCTGCCACCGTCCAGACCGGCACAACGCAGACCTCGGCGACCTTGTTCTTCACCGCACCGACGCCAACCGGCGGGGCGAGCGTCTCGCTGGCCAGCAGCAACACGTCCATCGCGACGGTGCCAGCGACCGTGACGGTGCCCGCCAACGTCTCCACCGGGGCGTTCGCGGTGACGATCAACCGGTCGGCTGCGGGCACGGCCACCATCTCGGCGACCTACAACGGAGTCACCCGATCGGCCCTGCTCACCGTTACGACCCAGTCGCTGCTCAGGATCGTCACCCAGTCGCCGCTGCCGAACGCCCGAGTCGGAGAGAACTACGCAGGGTTCATCGAGGCGTGCTGCGGCCAGGGCTCCGGCCCCATCCGCTGGTCGTTGGTGAGTGGCACGGTGCCGGACGGTCTGCGGTTCGCCGGCGACGACCTGCAGCTGACCCAAACCACCGCGGTCACCGGTGTCGCAACACGAGTCCAGACGACGACGTTCACCGTCCGCGCCCGTGACGGGGCCGGCAACACCGCCACCAAGACCTTCACACTGACAGTGGATCCGGCGAATCCGTTGGTGATCACAAATGGCACCACCCAGCTCAGCGACGCAACCGTGGGGGCCGCGTACGCGAACGGCTTGTTCGCGAGCGGCGGCGTGCAGCCGTACGTGTGGTCGCACGTCGCGGGAACCCTCCCGCCGGGCCTCTCCGTGCAGGCATCCCCTGGTCGTGTCCAAGGCACACCCACCACAGCCGGAACCTTCACCTTCACCGTTCGCGTCGCCGACAGCAGCGGCCAGACCGCAACCCAGCAGTTCACCATTCGTGTGCTGCCCTGAGCGGGCTGAAAGCATCCCGGCAGATCACCTCACGAACGACCCAAACCGCTCCCCACGGAACTCTTGGTCGAACCGCTCACGCTGGTGGGCCTTGAACGCACTCTCAATCCGTAGCCTCGTGTGCGAGTTCGGTGACGAACAGGTGGTGCGAGTAGATGCCCGGGGGGATCATCCGGCCGGGCGGCAACGGCCGGTCTCGCCGGTCCACGCGTGTGGGAAGGGCTGCACCCGCACGCCTTCCGGCACTTCGTGGCGACCCGCCTGGACGCGGCCCGATGGAGCGCACGGGAGATCGCCGACTACCTGGGCCATGACCGGATCTCCACTACCCAGGACGAGTACCTGGATCGGCACGTGGCGGGTGACTATCGCCAGACGAAGTGGCGGAGCTGGTCGAGGCGTATCGACGGGGAGCGACGGAGCGATCACTGGCTGAGCGATTTGGGCTCATCGTCACACGATCAGCCGGCACTTGATACTGGCTGGTGTGGGGAAGCGGCCGGTCGTGAAGATGACCAAGGCGGTCGTGGAGCGGGCATCGAAGCTGTACGCCGAAGGCTGGAGTACGCAGAGGCTGGGTCAGGAGCCAGGAGTCAGCTCGAGTACGGTGTACAAGGCGTTGGTACGAGCTGGGGTAGACATGCGACCGCCAGGTCAGTGACCCAAGCTGATGAACGTCGCTGCACGGTCGGGCCGTGCTTAGGGCCAGCCCTGTGCCCTCAAGCATCGTCGCCACTCTGATCCTCTTACGATTTGAACTTTAAGTTCCTCATAAGCTGTGGCAACTCATCGGATACACGGAACACAGTCTTTTGTACGTGCCGGGCCCGGAATCTACGGTATCAAGATCAATTGACCTTCGGCGACCACCTTGCGGGCGATCCGCCGCCCATCCGTCGACGCCGTTGGATCGCGGACCGAGATGACCTCAAACGCCAATGCGATCGGTCAAGCGAGTATACGTGGCTCGGGACACAAGTGGACGAGGCGGTGCGGCTGTACGAGGGCGGATGGTCGCTGGTGCGGAATGGGGGAGGGGATGAGGGTAGACCCAACGATGGTGCTTGCCAGGCTCCGAGAATGTGCGGTGCTGATGCGGGATACGCATGGCCGGACGACGTAAGCAGTCCAGCGACAATCCGGGTCACAGCCGATTCAAGATCGGCGACGCGGCGGGCGCCTCGCGCGGAGCGCCTGGCCGGCAAGGGTAGGATCACGACCTGGTTCACCCGTTCAAGCCTTCTTTGCCCCCCGAATGGCGCTGTTGGCTACTGCAGGTGGTCGACCAGGCTCAATCTTTGGCCTCCCAATTCACTCGCCGGCAGCCGCCGGCTGGGCCCCCTCTCCCAGGAGCAACCATGCGCCCACGCACCGCCCTGGCCAGTCTTATTGCCGTGGCCACCGTCGCCCTGGGCCTGGTGGCCACCGCCGCGCCAGCTTCGGCCGGTGCGCTGGACGTGACCTGCGTCCCGCCCAGCAGCCAGACCCTCACCTTCACCCCGCCGCTGACCATGACCCCCGGACCCGTGCTGGTGTCCGCCTCAACGCAGTACGGGCCCTGTACCTCAGCGACCGTGCCAGGACTCACCGCTGGGTCTCGCAACGCCACCTTCCCCTATCCCAGCCTGTCCTGCCTCGATCTGCTGGACTCGTCGGCGGTGACCTTCACCATCACCTGGAACACCGGCCAGCAATCCACCATCTCCGGCAACACCACAGTTTCCCGGGTCGGCGCCGCAGTGGTCGTCACCATCACCGGTAACGTCACCGCTGGACTGTTTGCCGGCGACGCAGTGGTCCAAACCGTCACCGGAGCGGCCACCGCCATCACCCTGTGCACGCTGGGACTGGGCACGGTGTCCAGCCTCTACGCGCTCGTCACGCTGGCCATCACCTCCGCGTCCTGACGACGAGACCGCCAACGACAGGCAACGGGACTGCGAGGAGATGAAACGGGCGCAACGCCGGCTACGAATCCGGCGCGCGCCACCGAATTCCACAAGCGGATCGCCGAGCATGGCCGCACCCACGCACCCACGCACCCACAGGCTGAACCTGGACCGCCGGCATCGGCATCGCGCCACGGATATCAGCTACCCCTAGGCGAAAGACCGCCGCACGGTGGAACCACTTTACGGCGGCATCGGCAACGACTCCATCAACGTCCAGGACGGCGCAGGCGGCGACACCACCAGCAACTGCTGACCACCGATAGGGGTTACGGATGAAACGCCTCATCACGACACTGATAGTTCTGGTTGGCCTGGCTACGTCAGTGGTCGCTGGTGCAGCACCGGCCACCGCGGCTGGCCTGGACGGCACCTGCGTTGCCAGCATCACGCTGAACTTCAATCCCCCGGCTACCCAGCCGTTGCCACCGAACCCTGGACCGGCGTCAACCTCCACCGGCGGCGGCACGATCAGCACCTGTGTGTTCCCAGGTGGCGGGGCAACGACCGGCACGCTCAGCTATGCCCTGGCCGGCAACCTGACGTGTACTTCGGCCCAGAACGTCACCGGCACTTTGGACATCGCCTGGGCCGATGGCAGCCAGACCCACGCCACGGTCACGACCCTGCTGCTGGCCCTGGGCAGCCTGGGTGGTACGGCCGGGTTGTCGGCGACCGTTGTCTCCGGCCGTTTCATCGGCGACCAGGTGCTGATTGCCAATCTGCGTGATCCGCTGGCCCTGATCGCCTGCCTCACCACCGGACTGGCCCAGGCCAGCGGGACGACAAGCCTGACGTTTACGCAGCCGGTCTGAGCTACCGGGCGCACAGCTACCCGCCAGGGGTGGTGAACGTGGCGGTGTAGCTCGCGGAGCCACACTGCGCTGTCTGGCGTTCAAGTGCGGCCGTCGTTGGCCGCCCGGCGCGCGGTGGGTGCCGGAGGCGGGCCCCGCCGCGCTTGCCGGGCGGCATGGGCGCAGGCGGCCGGGGGGGG
>DASWTI010000539.1:0-12171 GCA_036402215.1 Pseudonocardiaceae bacterium | reverse complement strand
GGGCGCGGCGAGCGCGGGCGTCAGCCGGTCGCGGCGAGCCACTTGGCCCGGCCGCCCGGCCCGGCCACCCAGACCCCGCCGCCGGTGCGGGCCGTGGTCTCGCGGTCGTCCGGCAGCCGCAGGAGTTCGTCGAGCACTTCGTACACCGAACCGCTGGCCTCCCAGCACGTCCGGCTGGGCGCCAGCACGTTCTCCTCGTCGCCGGGCACCCGCATGGCCACCACGCTGTCCTCCGCCTCCAGCCGCACGACGTCCACCACGTCGTGGTGCACCCGCAGGCCGACCACGGCGACGTGCTCGCCATTGCCGTCCGTCGGGTGCAGGAATCGGAAGCCGAGCGCAATCAGCTCTCGTAAACGCGTTTCGGTGCTGGCCGGCCGTTCCATCCGGCGATCAGCGGAGAGCGTCGAACTCACCGTCCTTGGCTCCATCCAGGAACGCGGTCATCTCCTCGCGCGTGTAGATGAGAGCCGGCCCGTCCGGGAAGCGGGAGTTGCGCACCGCGAACCCGCCATCCGCAATCGCGGCCACCTCGACGCAATTCCCGAGGGCTCCGCTGCGGCTGCTCTTGTGCCAGCGAACGCCGGCGAGATCGGCCGCGGACATGCCGTTGCGGATCTCGTCGGACATGAGCCACCTCCAGCATTGGGATGCGCATCTGCACGTGCATTTGGTCGTGCTCACGGTAGCACGAAGGCCACGCTGCGTAAACGCACGTGCAGCCGCACCAGCCGTTCGCAATCGGCCGAACAACGCGGCCGTCCGACCTCGGAGTGGGTCACCATATCCGTATTCCGAGGTCAGCGGCCTCCCGGCCGTCAGAGTTCCGCGCGCACCCGGCCGAGCAGCCGCCGCGTCCGCTCCGGCGTCTCCGCGTCCACCGCGAGCTGGTCCGCGGCCCGGCCGTACAGCTCGATCTCGTCGCGCTTGTCCAGGTAGAGCGCGCCCGTCAGGTGCTCGATGTAGACCAGGTCCGGCAGCTCCGCCTCGGCGAACCGCAGCAGGCTGAACGCGCCCTCGGCCGCGTAGCCGCTGAGCGCGTACGGCACCACCTGCAGCGTCACGTTCGGCAGCCGCGTGATCTCCAGCAGGTGGTCGAGCTGCTGCTGCATGACCTCCTTGCCGCCGATGGTCCGGTGCAGCACGGCCTCGTCGATGACGCACCAGACGCGCGGCGCGCCGGGCACGGTGAGCAGCTTCTGCCGGCGCATCCGCAGGGCCACCCGGCGCCGGGCGTCGTCGCTGATGTCGTGCGGGCGGCCGCGCGTGACGATCGCGGTGGCGTACGCCTCGGTCTGCAGCAGGCCCGGGACGAACTGCACCTCGTAGGTCTGGATGCGCGACGCCGACTCCTCGAGCCCGACGTAGTCCTGGAACCAGGACGGCATCAGGTCGGTGTACCGGTACCACCAGCCGGGCTCGTTGGCCCGCGCCACCATGTCCAGGAAGAGCTCGCGCTCGGCCGGGTCGTGCACCCCGTACAGGCTCAGCAGGTCCGCCACGTCGCGCTGCTTGAACCCGACGCGGCCGAGCTCCATGCGGCTGATCTTGGACTCCGAGCCACGGATGGCGTACCCGGCGTCTGCGCGGCTGATGTCCGCGGCCTCGCGCAGCCGGCGCAACTGCGAGCCGAGCACGATGCGCCTGGCCGTCGGACCACGACCGTGGTCGAGCGGGTGGCCGGGCGGCTGGAACCGCCCGGGCGATCCTGGGGGACCGGCGGTCGTCACGGACTGTGCCTCCGATGGGCGTGGAGAATTCTTCCGGGTGACCGTTGACCGTACTCCGTCACTGCGTATGGTGAACAGAGGCCCGCCATTTCTTCATCCACATCGGGGCCTTACCCTATGAGGCCGCGACACCGCAGCAATTGACCACCAGCAGACCACGACGTTTGGTGAGGATCCACATGTCCGGCGTCCACGCTCCGCCGACCTCCGGGGACACGCCCACGTACATCGATACCAGTAAGGCGAGCATCGCGAGGGTCTACGACGCCTTCCTGAACGGCAAGGACAACTACGAGATCGACCGCGAGGTATTGCGACGAGTTCAACAGGTCGCGCCCGAGGCGGCCACCCTCGCCTGGGACAACCGCAACTTCCTGATTCGCGTCACGCGCTTCATCGCCGGCCAGACCGAGGTCGTGCAGTACCTGGACTGCGGTTCCGGCCTGCCGACCGCCGAGAACACCCACCAGGTGGCGCAGCGCCTGTCGCCGGAGTCCCGGGTCGTCTACGTGGACAACGATCCCGTCGTCCTCGCGCACGGCCGGGCATTGCTCGAGGAGAACGACCGGACGCACTTCAGCGCGGCCGACATCTTCGACCCCGGCCAGGTGCTCGGCGACGGCGTGGTCCGCAAGTACCTGGACTTCTCCGAGCCGATCGCGCTGTTCCAGCTCGGCACCCTGCACCACTACGACGGCGCCCGGCCGCCCGCCGACATCATGCGTGAGTACATCGACGCGCTGCCCAGCGGCTCCTACGTCGCCATCAGCCACTTCTTCGACCCGCAGACCGAGGAGCACAGCGAGCTGGCGCGCCGCATGGAGGACGTGTTCGTGCACAGCCCCATGGGCAGCGGCCGATTCCGCACCCAGGACGAGATCCTCGGGATGTTCAACGGACTGGACCTCGTGCCACCGGGGCTCACCCTGTGTGCCGAGTGGTGGCCGGACGGTCCGCGGCTGCGCCCCCTCGACCAGGTCTCCCACTGCATCGTCGGCGCCGTCGCCCGCAAGGACTGACGCCGCCCGGTACGCCTCTGACCTGCGGTGATGCCGGTCGGAAGCAGTTCGTCCCCGCTCCTAACACTCGTTCGGACCCCCACCCGGGTGGTTTCCTGCCCCGGTCAGGTGTGAACCGCCGCGTGGTGGGTACGCAACAGGGGACCGACGAACCGCGACCGCGAGGAGGATCAATCCCGTGACCATGGTCGATAAGTCCGTCGACGTTCAGGTCCCGGTACGCACCGCCTACAACCAGTGGACCCAGTTCGAGTCCTTCCCGAACTTCATGGAAGGTGTCGACCAGGTGACACAGCTGACACCGACCCGGACACACTGGGTCACCAGCATTGGTGGTGTCCGCCGTGAGTTCGACGCCGAGATCACCGAGCAGCACCCGGACGAACGGGTGGCCTGGCGCACGGTCGACGGCCCCGAACACGCCGGCGTGGTGACCTTCCACCGCCTGAACGACACGACGACACGCGTCAGCCTGCAGATGGACTACAGCCCCGGCACCGTCGTCGAGAAGGCCGGAGCCGCCCTGGGTGCGGTGAGCCACCGCGTCAAGGGTGACCTGGACCGTTTCAAGGAGTTCATCGAGAACCGCGGCCAGGCCACCGGCGCCTGGCGTGGCGACGTCGACCGTCCGCCCCAGCAGGGCGAGTACTGATTCGGCGTGACACCCGCGGGCCAGGCTCGGCGGTCTCCTGACCACTGACCCGGCCCAACATCACCACCCTCACTTCGGAGCCCCGGTGGACCCCCCTCAGCCACCGGGGCTCCATCCTGCCGTGCTCCATCCTGTCCGTGCTCCGTGCTCCGTGCTCCGTGCTCCGTGCTCCGTGCCCCGTGCCCCGGATTTCTTTCTGTCCGCGTCCCCTCAGCCACCGTGCTCCTTCCTGTCCGCAGCGACGGCCCGCCAGACTCCTTCCGGCGGTGTAGCGGCTCCTCCGCACGGGCGGGCCGCATGTACGACCTTCTGTCCCGCCGACCACCAGCCGCCGGTCGCCGGCCTTCTCTCGCCGGGCCCACCACGGGCGGCGTAGGTAGGCATCCGCGACTCCGCGACTCGGCGTCCTCCGCGCTGACCAGCCCCGGCGGGGCGCGCTGCCAGGCCCAGCTCAGGCACACCCGGTCCGACTCTCGTCAGTGCCGCCCGGTCGGGACGGCCGTCAGGCGGCGTTGCGCGCGAGCATGTCCCGCAGCCGCAGCGCGTCGAACGGTGCCCGCACCTTGACGTCGTTGTCGAAGTACACGTGCACCTCGCGGCCGTCCGCCCGCCAGCGCCGCACCCGCTCCGCCCACGGCCGCAGGTCGTCCTCGTCATAGCCGCTCACGTACAGCTCCTCCGCGCCGTGCAACCGCGCGTACGCCAGCTCCTGCGACGTCGGCTCGTCGAGCAACGGCCAGCGTCCCGCCGTGTCCGCCACCACCAGCGCCACGCCCTGCTCCCGCAGCAACGCCGTCGCCGCCGGGTCGCGGAAGCTCTCGTGCCGCACCTCCAGCGCATGCCGCAACGGCCGATCGGCATCCGTCGACGTCACCGCCCGCCCGTCCAGCCGCTCGTCGTGCCGCTCAGCGAGCCGCGCCGCCGCCCGCGTGGTCCGCGGCAGGAGCGCCAGGAACTCGCCCAGCCGCTCCGGCTCGAACGCCGTGCTCGGCGGCAACTGCCACAGCAGCGGCCCGAGCTTCTCGCCGAGCGCCAGCAAACCGGAGGCGAGAAAGTTCGCCAGCGGCTGCTCCGGCTCCCGTAGCCGCGTCATGTGCGTGAGGAAGCGGCTCCCCTTCACCGCGAACACGAACCCGTCCGGCGTGGTCTCCCGCCACCGCTGGTAGCTCTCCGGCCGCTGCAACGAGTAGAAGGACCCGTTCAACTCCACCGCGTCGAACCGGCTCGCGAGAAATTCCAGCTCCCGCCGCTGCGGCAGCCCCCGCGGGTAGAACACCCCCCGCCACGGCGGATACCGCCACCCGGACACCCCGATCCGCAGCTCACCCGGCCCGCCGCGCGTTCGACTCATCCCTCCCACCGCCGCCTCCGGCCCGCCTGGGTCATCCCTCCCACCGCCGCCTCCGGCCCGCCTGGGTCATCCGTCCCACCGCCGCCTCCGGCCCGCCCACCATCGCCTCCGGTCCGCCCGCCCCCGCCCCCGGTCCGCCCGACTCGTCGGGGCCGGCCGCCGCCCCGGCCCACCCGCCGCCGGCCGCCGGTCCACATGAGTCAACGAGCCGGCAGTCCCGGCCCTCGCGCCCGGCGCGGTTCCCACGGCTCGCACTGTGAGGCCGTACCCCGTGGATCAGAATGGAAACCATGAGCACCGCGAGCCCGGTCGACTTCGAGCGGTACGGCGACTACACGGTGAAGGCGAGCCGTGGCCCCGATGGCTCGTTCGAGCGACCGCTCTACCGCTTCCGATCACCGCTCGTGGGCGACCCCGGCCGCTACCACCTGTACGTGTCCCTGGCCTGCCCCTGGGCGCACCGAGTGGTCATCGTCCGCAGTTTCCTCGGCCTCGAGGACGCCGTTTCGCTGTCGGTGGTCGACCCCCTGCGGGACGGCCGCGGCTGGGCGTTCCGCGAGGGCGACGGGCACGGCCCGGACCCGGTGAACGGCTTCGCGTTGCTGCGCGAGGCGTACGAGGCCACCGAGCCCGGCTACGACGGCCACGTGTCCGTGCCGGTGCTGTGGGACCGCGTCACCGGGACCATCGCGAGCAACCACTTCCCGAGCCTCACGCTCGACCTCGCCGCGGCGTTCGGCCGCGACGACCTGTACCCACCGCCCTTGCGCGCGGCGATCGACGAGCTGAACGACCACATCTACGCGACTGTGAACAACGGCGTGTACCGCTGCGGCTTCGCCACTACCCAGTACGCCTATGACGAGGCGCTCGCCGTGCTGTGGGAATCCCTCGAGTCCCTTGAACGCCGCCTCGCCGACAATGGCCCGTACCTTCTCGGCCCGACCCTCACCGAGGCCGACTTGCGCCTCTGGGTGACCCTCGTCCGCTTCGACTCCGTCTACGCCACTCACTTCAAGTGCGGACGCCGCCGTCTCGTCGAACTCCCGAGCCTGTGGCGTTACACGTGCCACCTGTACTCCCACCCGGCCTTCGGCGGAACCACGGACCTCGGCCAGATCAAGCGCCACTACTTCGGCACCCACCCCACCCTCAACCCCACGCGCATCATCCCGTCCGGTCCCGTCCTCGACTGGCCGCCTGTCACAAGCCCGCTGGTGTCCGCCCCCTGACTCCGCCGCACCGGCACCCGGTCCGCCGACCGGCCAGAGTCATGAGCCGGAGTCGCTACCCAGCACGCCGCGCGGCCGCGCGGCCGTGCTGGACGCGGCAGTCGGCCGTCCCGTCCCGTCCAGCCGCGCCGCTGCCAGGCAGCGCCTCGCTCCGGCTGTCGCTACGTGGCAGCCGCCTCTATCCCCTGCCCCTGCCTGCTGTCTGCCGCCACTGCCGCCCCGTCCGGCGCTGCCCGCCCGGCGCTGCCTGGCTGCCGTCGCGTCCCGCCTCGTGTCGCTCTCCTATCGCACCCCTGCCATCAGCCGCCGGATGACTGGGGCCGCCACTGCCAGGACCCCGCCCAGCGCCACGGCCACGATGCCGAGCACCCCGAAGTACGCCGTCTCCCGCTGCTCGTCGTAGTACCCCGCGAGCACGCCGGCCATGGCCGTGCCGAGCGCCACCGACAGGAAGAAGAGCGCCACCATCTGCGTGCGGAACGCCTCGGGCGCGAGTTTCGTGGACAGCGACAGGCCCACCGGTGACAGCAGCAACTCGGCCACGGTGAACACCAGCAGGATGCCGGCCAGTCCCAGCAGCGGCGCGCTGTTCGGCCCGCCACCCGCCATCGGCAGGAACAGCAGGAAAGCCACGCCCATCGTCGCCGTACCCAGCGCGAACTTCACCGGTGTCGACGGCTGCCGCGGGCCGAGCCGCGTCCACAGCGCCGCGAAGACCCCGGCCAGCAGGATGATGAAGACCGGGTTGATCGACTGCACCAAATGTGGGTGGCGACTCTGATCGGGTGGCACCGCGCAGCGTAGTTGCCGCTGATCAGCCCGGCGGTGGGCCGGGTGGCGGGTCGACCCCCACCGCCTGCAGGTATGTCGCGGCTTCTCGGTCGCCGCGCAGCTGGTTGAGCCGCCGCAGGAGGCGCCGGTGGTGGACGTCCATGATGACTGCGACCCACGCCACGACAGCAACGGCTGTGAGCAGTGCGGCGAGGTGTCCGGCCAGGGGGATGTGCGGCTGGGCGACTGCCCAGATCCGTGCCGCGACCGCAGCGGTGGTCGCCACCGCCGCGACTGTCAGGGAGCACAGGCCGCTCATGGCTCCTCCATCAACGATGCCTCCTGGGGACCAGTTACTGGGCCGTCCGGGTGGTGTACTAAGTGCAACCGCACCACGCCGGGCCCGCGGCTCAGGGGACGCTGCTCAGCCGGCGTTCGGTGGAGTCCACGCGCCTGGCGACGCGGTGGTCCTGAAGCTCCGCCTCCACGGCGTCGAGCCGGCGGAGGACTTGCACCGCGCAGTGTGCCGTTGTTAGCACGACCAGGGCCCCGACAGCGACCACCGTGGCGATGATGGCCCAGTGCGCGGCTGCTGGCGGGTGGCCGGCCGCTGCGCTCCAGGCGCAGCAGCAGGCTGCTGCGGTGACGGATACGGCAGTGGTGAGTCCGCTGGCGGTCCGGATGCGGTCCATGACGGCAACTCCTTTCCCCCGGGGTGCGCCCGGCGGGATGTGACGCACGTCCTACCGTATGAGCTGCCCCTTTCGGACGGGTCCTTTGACCCGTATGGGGCAAGGTGCCGGTTGGCGGCGCCAGCCGGGAGCGGCGGGGATTCCCGTGGCTCCTGCGCGAGGTCTTCGGCCCATCTGTCCTGGTCGGGGCGCCAGGCGGGGGCCGGGGTGCGTCGTCCTGCCGATCGTCGCATGGCTCGGCTGGCCGGCCTTGCGTCCAACGCAAGTCGCAGTGCCCAGCACCCGCCGCCCACGGGCAGCGGACGTCGCTGAGCGCCCCCCGTGTTAGCTGGCGCGGTCGGGGCGGCGCGCCGCGGTTTGACTGCGGTGCTCCTCCCGCATGGTGATGGCTGCCTGCAGGAAGGCGTCCGCGGCGGCGGGGCCGTGCACCTCCTCGATGATGCGCCGGATCCGCGCGAGGTCCTGGGCGCTCGCCTCGAGAACCTCCAGCCGGGCTACGGCGACCTCGTCGGCTGGTGGCGGCGGCTCCGCCTCGAGTACCACCTCCTCCCCTCTGAGGTACCGCTCCGTCGCGCCTGGCCGCCAGTCCAGGACGAGCGCCACATCCTCCAGGGAGGACATGCTGTAGGTCCCGCCGCGTTCAATGGCGCCCACCACGTTGGGGCTCAGATTCGCCAGGGTCGCCAGGTTCGCCTGGCTGAGCTTGCGTCTTTTGCGTGCCTGGCGGATGAGGGTGCCCAGGCGTTGGCGCCGCTCGCGGGTCGTGCTCACGCGGTCAGGGTGCCGATCGGGTCCCGTGCTGGCCAGCGGCGGCTTCGAGCCTGGCCGCGACCCCCTGGTGGATCTGCGCATATACGTAAACCTACGGCATCTGACGCCACACATGCTGTGACGGACCCGGTGAAGTTGAGTTGCCCACTTGTGAAAGATGGTGAATGTACGTAATCTGACGTCATGCCGCTGGCCAAGGTGAAGCTGCGCGAGATCCGCCGCAAGTCCGGCATCAAGTCCGGTGCCTTCGCGGTTGCGGTCAAGCTCAGCCGCAACCACTACGTGAACGTCGAGGGCCGCCGGAAGCCCGCCAGCGTCGAGGCATTCGCACGGTTCGCGACTCTGCTCAACGTCGAGATCGACGAAATCATGGACGTGGACGACGTGCCCCAGGCCGGTGCGGCGTGAGTACCCCGGCCACGCGGTACCAGCTGAGTCCGGAGGCCCGGGCAGCTGCCGCACGAGTTGCCGCAGCGTGCCCGCCGTTCACAGAAGCGATGCGCGCTCGCCTGATGGTGATCTTCGGGGCCATGCGCGCCGCCCAGCAGCCGCAGCAGCCCGCACGGCGGGGGAGACCCGCCGCCTGAACCTCGTCGCCGCGTGACACCAGTGCGCGGCGACGACGGCCGGCGGTCCCGTAATCCCCCCTCCGGGACCGCCGGCCAACCCAGCCCCGCACAGAAGGAGGGCCCCCGCGCTGTCACGCGGGGGCCCATAACCAGGAGGAGTGATCTCCATGGCCATGCCCATCATCCACCACCCCGACGAGCGTGTCGTCGCCGAGAGCCCGGTCGGTGAGCGGGAGCCCATGTCCCGCGACCTGTTCGAGCAGATCTACGCCAACCTCGGCTGGCACCTGGTGGACGACTCGCCGTCCGCCGAGTCCCCGACGGAGACCACCCGCCCGTTCACCGACGAGCGCCGCGAGCTGGAGCGCCACCTGGAGGTGGTGGACGGCCTGTTCACGCCGGTGCAGCGCAGCCGGTCCCTGGTCGACGTCCTCGGCCTGCGCGAGCGCCCGTTCGTGCCGGTGCCGGTGGCGTGCGCGGACTGCACGCAGGTCGGCGGCTGCCAGTGCGCCGCCGTGTACGCCGCCAGCACCGCCGAGGGTGGCGACCCGTTCGCCTGGGCGTACCGGGTGGCCGCCGTGGACACGCTGCGGGAGCGCGGCGTGCCGGTGTCCGAGGTGCTGATCGCGGTCGAGCTGGCCCAGCTGGAGCTCGACGCCGTGACCTCCCGGGTCGGTGCGTGATGGCCACCCAGGAGCAGGTCACCGAGCTGGCGCGGGCGATCGCTGCTCAGGCACAGGCGATCGCTGACGGCACCGTGGTCGGCCCCCGCTACGCCGCCGTGCGTCGGCTGGCGGCGAACGTCGACACCCTGCAGTGCTGGACGCCCGATGACCGCTCCGGCGCCCCCTCGACCTCCCGGATCGGTGCGTGATGGCCGACAACAAGCAGCAGCCGCCGAAGAAGCCGGTCGGCAAGAAGGTGCACCAGACCACCGAGCAGCACCACCCGTGCAACGGCACGGGCTGCTCGGGCTGCAACAACACGGGAAGGGCGCCGATCTGATGGGCCGCCGGATCAGCGTCGAGCTGCCGGAGCCCGACCGGTCGATGCGGGCCGCCCACTGGGGCGACCACCTGTACGAGGTCGTGCACCAGCCCGGTCTGGACCTGCCGGTGCGGCTGACGACCAGGCTGAGCGGCGCCAAGATCGATCTCGGGTGGACCGCCGAGGACGCCCTGCAGCGTGCGCTCGCGCTGTTCGCCGCCGCGCTCGACGCCGGTGCGGAGCTGCCCGGCGTCGACCCCACGGTGCGGTGCGGCGAGGGCCCGCACGGTCAGCCGTGCGACGAGCCCGTCGCCGAGGACGCGCGCCCCGACCCGATCGGCGGCGCGTGATGGCCGCCCGCCGCCACCCCGGCCGCGCGGTGTCCGCCGCCGCCCTGGCCGGCGTCCTGGCCCTCGTGGTCGTGCTGCTGCTGGTGTGCACCGTCGTCGCGGTCAGCGCCCCGACCGGCCAGCCGACCGCCCCGGCCAGCACCACCACCGTCGCCCCCGCCACCGCCCCCGCGCCGGCGATGACCACCCCGACCACCGCGCTGGCCGCCCCGGCCGCCGTGCGCACCGGCCCCGCTCAGCGAGAGGAGGCCGCCGATGCTCAGGGCGCTCCCCGACGCGCTGTGCACGTGGTCGACCACCAGCCTGCCGCTCCTTCTCCTCGCCGCGGTGTACGCGGCGTGGGTGATCGGCACCGAACCGCCGCAGCCGGAGGAGCCCGATGACCGCCACCCTCGTCGTCCTGCGGCAGTGCCCGGTGCACGAGCTGCACGCGCACCTGTCCCGCGAGTCCGCCGAACACGAGCTGCTGCGCCGCACGACCAGCGCCCGCCTGTCCGGGCGGCCGGCCCCCGACCTGACCGTGATCGTCTGCGAGGCGCTCGCGTCGCCCCGCTGGCACGTCCGGCCCAACCGGCGGAGCACCCCGCGGGACCGGGCGCTCGCGCTCGTCGAGGAGCTGCGGCTCCTCTGTGACGTCCCGCAGGACATCGACGCCGGCGTCGTCCCCGGCACGCCGTCCGAGCTGTGCGACCACGACCACCCCGCGGCGTGCGAGGTGCTCGGCGCGGTGCGGATCACCACCCTCGACCCGCTCGGCGGGGACCGGGTGACGGTGGACCGCTGCTACGCGCACGCCGTCGCGTGGGTGCGGTGGCTGCTGGAGGACCCGCACCGCCACGACCACGCCGAGCCCGCGGTGATCGACGTGGAGGTGCAGGTGCTGCCGGCATGAGCGACCACTCCCGCCGCAACGTCCTGTGGGTCGTCACCCGCGGCTCCTACGAGGAGTACCGCGCGGCCGACACCGAGCAGCGCGCGGCCGCGATCGCCGCCGCCGGCAACGCCGCCGCCGAGGCCGACGGTGACCACGGCCCGTACCAGGTCGACACGCTGCCCTACTTCGGCCGGATGCCCGAGCGGCTCACCGTCCACCGCGTCACCGTCGACCTCCCGGACGCCTTCGACGGCACCCTCCACGGCCTCGCCGCGATCCACCCCGACAGGGGTGTCCACAGCAGGGTCGAGTGGGAACACGAGCTCGCCGCCGCCGACACCCTCCCGGCGCGGTGGCGCTGGGTCCGCGCGCCGGCCCACAACGGCGCCGGTGGCCGTCTGGAGGTCACCGGGACCGACGAGCGGCTGGTGCACGGCGTGTTCGCCCAGCAGCTCGCCTTGCTGCTCGCCGGATCCCCGGTGCGCAGGCACCGCGAGGTCGTCGAGGACTACCCGTGCTGCCCGCAGGGTCACCAGCTGACCTGGGGCCGCACCCACTGCACCGCACCGGCCGTCGTCGACGGCGAGTGCGTCGGTGAGACCTGCATCCCGTGCTGCCCGTGCCTGTGCATCCCGGTCACCGGCGTCGCCCCGGAGCCCGGCGGGACGGAGGTGCAGTGCTGATGCCGTCGCCGATCGCGTCCGGGGCCAGGCGGCCCCGGCGGTACCCGCGCGCCTCCCGCCCCGCCGGTCACCCGGCCCGTCGCAGGGACATCCCCACCGTGAGCAGCCCCACCCGGCAGCAGCACCGCGCCATGCACCTGCTGTGGCGGCGGGCCGGCGTCACCAGTCGGGCCGACCGGCTCGCGCTCACCTCGGCCGTCGTGCGGCGCCCGCTGTCCTCCTCGGCCGAACTGACCGAGGGCGAGGCCGGAACCGTGCTGGCGTACATGGAAGAGCTCGACCGGAAGCCGGGTCGCCTCGCGGCCGCCGTGCGGCACTTCCTGAGCACCCGGTACGCGCCGCGAGGTGCCTCGTGACCGGCCCGGCGGCCGCAGCGCGCAGCCGGCCGGTACCGCGCAGCACGGTCGCCCTGATCGAGCAGGCGCGCCGCGGCCTCGCGGTCGCCACGGACGCCGAGGTGCCCGCCGAGCGGTACGTGGCCGCGCACCTG
>DASWTI010000538.1:0-6306 GCA_036402215.1 Pseudonocardiaceae bacterium | reverse complement strand
GAGGCGCTGCTGGCCGCCGCGGCGGGCGACCCGGACCTGGGCCGCGCCACCGTGGAGGCCTCCCGGGTCGCCTCCGGCGCCGTGTCCGCGCTGGCCGTCGGCCCGGACGGCGAGCCGTTCGTGCCGCGCGGCGACGCCGTGGGCGCCCCGTCCACCACCTACGTGTCCGCCGTGGTCACCGACCAGGACGTGGTGGTCGGCTGGGTGGGCGACAGCCGCGCCTACTGGATCGGCGAGCGCCCCGGCCTGCTCACCACCGACCACGCGCTCGGCGGCGTGCTCACCCGCTGGCTGGGCGCGGACGCCGGCGAGATCACCGCGCAGGTGTCGACGTTCCGGCCGGACGGGCCGGGCGCCGTGCTGGTGTGCAGCGACGGGCTCTGGAACTACCTGCCGGAACCGCAGCAGCTCGCCGAGGTGGCCCTGTCGATGGCCCGCACCGACCCGGCGGCGGCCGCCGCCGAGCTCACCCGGCACGCGCTCGACGCCGGCGGCCGGGACAACATCACGGTCGTCGTGGTCCCGTACCCCCCGGAGGCACCGGCATGACCTTCTCGGTCGACGTCTTCCAGAACGAGTACCTGCCCGAGCAGGGCCGCGAGGTCAACGCGATCGTCACGGTGACCGGCTCCGGCACGGCCACCCCGGCGGCGCCGGCCAGCGACCGGCGGGTCGAGGTGATCATCGTCGACACCTCCGGGTCGATGAACTACCCGCCGACCAAGCTGGCCGCCGCCAAGCAGGCCACCGCCGTGGCCATCGACACCCTGCGCGACGACGTGCTGTTCGCCGTGGTCGCCGGCTCGCACGTGGCGCACCAGATCTACCCGGCCGCCGGCGTGGTGCCGGCCACCCCGAGCAGCCGGGCGCAGGCCAAGGCCGCGCTGGCGCTGATGCGCGGGGACGGCGGCACCGCCATCGGGCAGTGGCTGCTGCACGCCCAGCGGCTGGTCGCCGGGTACGACGACGCCATCCGGCACGCGATCCTGCTGACCGACGGCAACAACCAGCACGAGACGGCCGAGGAGCTGGACCGGGTGCTGACGGCGACCCGCGGGGCGTTCACCGTGGACTGCCGTGGCGTGGGCACCGACTGGCAGGTCGCCGAGCTGCGCCGGGTCGCCACCGCGCTGCTCGGCACGGTGGACATCGTGGCCGAGCCGGCCGGCCTGGCCGACGACTTCCGCGCCATGACCGCGGCGTCCATGGACAAGACGCTGGCCGACGTGGCGCTGCGGCTCTGGACCCCGCAGGGGGCCACCGTGCGGTTCGTCAAACAGGTGGCGCCGGACATCCTGGACCTGACCTCGCGCCGCGTGGAGTCCGGGCCGCGCACCGGCGACTACCCCACCGGTTCCTGGGGCGGGGAGAGCCGCGACTACCACGTGTGCGTCGAGGTGCCGCCGGCCGCGGTGGGCGACCGGATGCTGGCCGGCCGGGTCAGCATGGTGCTGCCGGACGGCACCGCGCTCGGGCAGGGCATGGTGCTCGCCGTCTGGACCGACGACGAGGGCCTGTCCACCCGGATCAACAAGGAGGTCGCGCACTACACCGGCCAGGGCGAGCTGGCCGAGGCGATCCAGGAGGGCCTGGCCGCGCGCAAGTCCGGTGACGTCGAGCGGGCCACCGCCAAGCTCGGCCGCGCGGTGGCGCTGGCGAACCGGCTGGGCAACGAGGACACCGCCAAGCTGCTGGCCAAGGTGGTGGACGTGGAGGACCCGGTGCGCGGCACCGTGCGGCTGCGCGCCGCCGTCACCGGCGTGGACGAGATGACCCTCGACACCCGCTCCACCAAGACCGCCCGCGTGCGCCGCCCCACCACCCCGGACGGCGAGGGCTGACGCCGATGCCGCAGTGCGCCGCCGGCCACGACTCGGCCACCACCGACTTCTGCGACGTGTGCGGGACGCCGCTGGACGCCGTGTCCTCCCCGGTCGCCGCCAAGCAGCCGGTGCCACCGCCCGCCGAGCCCTGCCCGTCCTGCGGGGCGCCACGGACCGGCCGGTTCTGCGAGGCCTGCGGCCACGACTTCAGCGGCGTCACGCAGCGGCCCGTGGCACCGCCACCCCCGGCCGCCGGCTGGTACGTCCTGGTGAGCGCCGACCGCGACCAGTTCCGGGCCGTCATGGCCGCCGGCGGCCCGGACTCGGCGTCCATCGTGCTGCCGGAGTTCATCCCCGAGCGGCGCTTCCCGCTCACCGGCCCCCAGGTCCGCATCGGCCGCCGCAGCGTGTCCCGCGGCCTGCACCCGGAGATCGACCTGTCGCAGCCTCCCGAGGACCCCGGCGTGTCCCACCTGCACGCCGTCCTGCTGGCCCGGCCGGACGGCGGCTGGTCCCTGCTCGACCCCGGCTCCACCAACGGCACCACGCTCAACGACGACCCCACCCCGCTGCCCCCGGGCGTTCCCGTCGCCCTCAACCCCGGCGACCGCGTCCACGTCGGCGCCTGGACCACCCTCACCCTGCTGTCCGGCTGACCGGTCGCGCACCCGGCCGACGGCCGTTCGGTGGACCGGCGGTTCCCGGCGTCAGGACCATCTGCGGGATACCGCCGCCGGACGGGCGCTTCCACACTGCGTAGTGGCGTGCTCACGGTGAGCGTCGTACGCCTTGAGGGGAAGCGAGGCAGCATGAGGAGATCTGCGCTGGTCAGGGTGCTCCTGGCCGTGACGGTGGTGGTGGGGTGGGTGGCAGTGCCGACCGGCTGGTCGGTCGCGGCGCCGGTCACCGCGCCGGATGCGCGAACGAGCCCGGCGGCGGCGGATCCGGCCGCGTCGCTCACGGCGGAGGCGAACGCCTTGCGGCCGGTGTTCGACCGGGCGGCGGCGGAGTTCGACGTGCCGGTGGAGTTGTTGCACGCCATCGCGTTCGTGGGCAGCAGGTGGCGGCAGCTCGGCCCGACGACCGGGGAGGAGCACGGGCACGAACACCCGCCGGGCACGTTGCAGCCGTCCTCGTACGGGCTGATGGGTCTGCGCGACGACGACTGGTTCGGGCACTCGCTGCGGGACGCGGCGGCAGCCATCGGGGCCACGCCGGCCGAGCTGACCATGCGGCCGGAGCCGAACATCCGCGGCGCGGCGGCGCTGCTCGCCAAGTACGCGAACGGCCTGACCCGGGCCGACCGGCCGGAGCGCTGGGAGCCGGCCGTGGCGCGGCTGAGCGGCATCCCGCAGCGCGACGTGGCGCAGATCCACACCTACGACGTGCTCAACGCGATCCGGCTGGGCCGGGTGAGCCCGGACTACCGGGTGGCGCAGCGCGACGTGGACCTGGCCGCCGTCTACGGGGCGCGGCGGCTCGCGGAGCTGTCCGGGCCGACCATGACCGTGCAGTCCGCCGACTACCCGCCGGGCATCTGGAACCCCGCGGCGAGCTGCAACTTCGGCGTCGGCCGCAGCGCCGCCATCACGCACGTGGCGATCCACATCACCGAGGGCAGCTACGCGGGCGCCATCTCCTGGTTCAAGAACTGCGCGTCCGGCGTCAGCGCGCACTACGTGGTGCGCTCCTCCGACGGCCAGGTGACGCAGATGGTGCTGGAGTCCAACACCGCCTGGCACGTGGCCAGCCACAACTCGTACTCGATCGGCATCGAGCACGAGGGCTTCGCGAACAACTGCGGCTACTACACGCAGGCCATGTACGACTCCTCGGCGGCGCTCGTCCGCGACATCTCGGCGAGCCGCGGGATCAGCCGCGACGGCGCCTACGACGGCTGCGTCGGCGGCGACGAGATCCCGCCGTCGTCACGCTGGAAGATCAAGGGGCACACCAACTTCCCGACCACCAAGCCGTGCCCGGGCGGCTGCTGGGACTGGCACAACTACCGCAACAAGGTGCTCAACAACTGCACCGTGGTCGGCGCGATCTACGGCAAGTGGCGCGAGCTCGGCGGCCAGTGCGGCCAGATGCGCGCGTGCACGACCAACGAGCTGCCCACGCCCAACGGCCGCGGCCGCTACACGCACTTCCAGTTCGGCTCGATCTACTGGACGTCGACCACGGGGGCGCACGCCGTCTGGGGCGACATCCGGGCGAAGTGGGAGTCGCTGGGGTGGGAGAACAGCCGCCTCGGCTTCCCGCTGACCGACGAGATCACCACGCCGGACGGGCGGGGCCGGTTCAACCACTTCGAGGGCGGCTCGATCTACTGGACGCCGCAGACCGGCGCGCACCCCGTCTGGGGCGACATCCGCGCCAAGTGGGAGAGCATGGGCTGGGAGCGCTCCTGCCTCGGCTACCCGACGTCCGACGAGATTCCCACGCCGACCGGCGTGATCCAGCACTTCGAGCGCGGCTCGATCTCCTGGACGCCCGGCGGCGGGGCGGTGTCCTCCTGCTGATCCCCGGCCGCTGAGCCCGGCGCGCCGGTGGTGGGCCACCCGTCCACCACCGGCGCCCGGCTCTCAGACCAGGCGCTCGTGCACGTAGCACCACCGCCAGGACTCACCCGGCTCGAACGAGCGCATCACCGGGTGGCCGGACGCGGCGTTGTGCACGTCGGCGTGCCGGTGCGGGCTGGAGTCGCAGCAGGCGACGTGACCGCAGGTGAGGCACATCCGCAGGTGCGCCCAGTGGTGCTCGCCGAGGGCCAGGCAGTCGGCGCAGCCGTCCGGGCTGTCCGGGGCCGGCACCGGTTCCGGCAGCGCGGTGACGTGCTCACAGGTGCCCATGTGACACATTCTGACCCTGTGCACGGCCTGTCGCTCATCGCCCTCCTGCTCGGTTCCCTCGCGGTCACCGCCACCGCCCGCAAGCTCGGCGCCTCACCGCCGATCGTGCTGGTGCTGGCGGGGCTGCTGGTCTCGTTCGTGCCCGGCGTGCCGGAGTACGAGCTGGACCCCGACCTGATCCTGCTGGCCGTCCTGCCGCCGCTGCTGTACTCGGCCGCGCTGGACTCCTCGCTGCAGGGCATCAAGGCCAACGTGCGGTCGATCGGCTCGCTCGCCGTCGGCCTGGTGCTGTTCACCACGGTGGCCGTCGGCTTCGCCGCGCACTGGCTGGTGCCGGAGCTGCCGCTGGCCGCCGCGCTCGCCCTCGGCGCCGTCGTGTCCCCGCCGGACGCCGTGGCCGCCGTGGCCGTGGGCCGCCGGCTGGGGCTGCCGCGCCGGGTGATGACCATGCTCACCGGCGAGAGCCTGCTCAACGACGCCACCGCGCTCACGGCCTGGCGGGTGGCGGTCGCCGCGGCCACCGTGAGCGTGTCCGTCTGGGAGGGGCTGGAGGTGTTCGCGCTGGCCACCGTGGGCGGGGTGGCGATCGGGCTGGCGTTCGGCTGGACGGTGCACCAGGTGCGGATGCGCCTGCAGGACTGGGAGATGGAGAGCGCCATCGGCCTGGTGGTGCCGTTCGCGGCGTACCTGGCCGCGGAGGAGCTGCACACCTCCGGCGTGCTGGCCGTCGTGGTGGCCGGGCTGTACCTCGGGCACACCGCGCCGTACGGCGGCTTCGCCACCCGGCTGCAGGACGGCGCGGTCTGGAAGGCAGCGGACACCGTGCTGGAGGCGTTCGTGTTCGCGCTCATCGGGTTGCAGCTGCCGGTGGTGGCGGCCGCCGCGGACTGGCGGCTGTTCTGGGTGGGGCTGGCGCTCACCGCGGTCGTCATGCTGGTGCGCCCGCTCTGGGTGTTCCCCACCGCGTACCTGCGGCGCCGCGGCCGGCCGCTGTCCTGGCGCTACCCGGCCGTGGTCAGCTGGGCCGGCATGCGCGGCGTGGTGTCGCTCGCCGCCGCGTCGGCGCTGCCACTGGACGTGCCGGGACGCGACCAGGTGATCTTCCTGGCATTCTTCGTCACGGTGGCCACGCTGCTGACGCAGGGCATGACGCTGCCGTGGGTGATCGGCCGCCTGGGCATCCGCCGCACCGAGGAGGGGGCCGCCGACGGCCTGGCCGAGGCACAGGCCCAGCACGCCGCCGCCCGGGCCGCCCTGGACCGCCTGGAGGAACTCACCGGCGGCGACGGCGAACCCGAGCACGTCGGGCGGATCGCGCAGCGGCTACGCACCTGGACCGAGCAACGCAGCCAGTCCGCCTGGGAGCGCCTCGGCCGCCCCGCCGAGGACCTGGGCGAGGCCCCCACCGCCGCGTTCCGCCGCCTGCGCCGCGAGATGCTCACCGCCGAGCGCGATGCCTTCATCCGCTTCCGCGACCAGGGCCGCATCGACGACGAGGTGCTGCGCCGGGTGCTGCGCGAACTGGACCTGGAGGAGGCGCTGCTCGCCCGCGAGTAAGGCCCCGTGGCTCCCGCGGTGGGCTCGCCGCCCGCCATGGCGCCCGCCCGGCCCGCGGTGGCGCCGCCGCG
>DASWTI010000537.1:0-17323 GCA_036402215.1 Pseudonocardiaceae bacterium | reverse complement strand
TGCGCGAGCCGGCGGGCGACGTGGCCGTGCACGGCGTCGCTGCCGGCGAGGTCCGGGTCGGTGGTGACGAGCACGGTGTCCTCGACGCCGAGCACCGCGGCCGGCACGGCGACCTGGGCCGCGGCCGTGCGCAGCGCGTGGCCGAGCACGGCGGCCGCGGCGACCGCCTCGTCCCCCTCGATCGTGAGCGAGCCGGCCTGGACCTTGGACAGGTCGGGGACGTACGGGCCGATCTCGGCGGCCAGGGCGGCACGGTTGGCCTCGGCGATGGCCTGGCGGCGCTTCGCCTCCCGCAGCGGGGCGTCGGCCTCGTACTCGGCTGCCGCCCTGGCCCGCTGCTCCGGGTCGTCGGCCTTCGTGGTCTCGGTGCTCGCGTCGGTCACAGCGCCTGCCCCTCGCCTCGGCGGCGTGTCAACCGCCCGTGTGATGGCTGCCCACCTTGTCGACGCAGTGTCCCGTGGCGTTTCGCCGTGTCATGCGAACGAGTGATGGACAGCGTGCGAGGCAGCGATCAGGCGTCCCGGCCCCGCCATTGGCTGAAGAACCCACCGCGACGTTCGTCCTCCTGGGACGCCGCTCGTAGCGACCCGCCGGTGAGCCCCGCGTAATCATGGAGGCCGCGCTTCTTCAGCTGGATCGACAAACTCCCGCTCGCGTAGTCACCGTGCTGGCCCTGAACCCAGCCCAGGACGTCGTGGATGGCATCCGGCCGGCCGAGTCGGTGCAGTTCGGTGATCACGTCGCAAACCTCGTGCATCGACCGCGACCGCAGGGTTGCGGCGAGGATCTGATCCTGGCCGACCTCTGTCGCCACCGGGTAGAACCCGCCAATCGTCCTGGCTACCATCACCGGCGACCGAAGCGGCGAACCGACGGTGTTGACAAAGACGCGCGCGTGATCGTCGTACCCCGCCTGCCAGAGATCACCGAGCACAGAGCCAATCAGACGAGGTGGCAGCTCGGAAGCCAGCTTCCGCACTAGGTCCTCGGGTACCACCACGCTGCCGCTCCGAGCTGTCTCCGGCTCCAGCGAGCCGAGTCGGCCGGCACGGACGAGCCCAGCGTAGAGCAGCGCCCCGTCTGCGGCCGGCAGCGCGCCGAGGATGGCGGCGATCTCGGTCGCGCCACTGACCTCCAGCACACCCGCCACCATCTGCCCCTTGACAATCTCGCTAGCCCCGGAGATCGCTGTTACCACGACGCTCACGTCACGGCCCGGACCAGACTGCAGCGCGATCTCGATGAGAGCGGCGGCGGCCAGTTCCGGTTTCTGGGCGTTCAGAGCCACAACCAGGTCGGCGAGGTCGTCACGCCCTTCGGCGAGCGCCGCAGTCAGCACCTGGCGAGCCGACAGGTTGGTGTCCATCAACTCCACGATCGTGGTGATTGAGGCGCGGCGTGCCGCTTCCCGGAGCACCGTGCGCGCGTCCACCGGGCGACCTGCGACGTCCAGCGCACGGACAAGGTCACTGATCTCGTCGGCCCGACGACCGGCCACTGCAGTCGTACAGAGTTCCAAAGCCACGGCATCCCGGCCGACGACGCGGAGCTCTGCCGCCACCTGGACGACGAGGTCAATCGGGGAAGTTGACGCGGTACGCCGCACGACAGAACCCGCGGCCTGCGGCAGGTCAGCGTCCCAGAGGGCGGCCGCGAGGCTCACCGTTGCCTGGGGCTCGTCGAGTGTCTTCATGACGGCGCCGACGACCTTCTCGCCATGCTCGGCAGCTCCGGCGTCCTGCATGGATCGGCAAAGTTGGGCGATCTCTTCAGCTGGGCGGCCCACCAAGGCTTCCGGCGCCGCCGCGTAAAGGCCGAAGGCCGCTTCCTCTCTGCCCGCTGCACGCAGCTGGTCGGCGAGATCGACCACGGCCGATCCCGGCAACCGTCCCGCCGCGCGTCCCAGAAGTTGATCGACCTCTTCTCGAAGACCGGCTAGCCACAACGCGCTCACCAGACCGATGAGCGACGCGCTCGCATGTACCTCACCCAGGACGGTGTCGAGGAGGATCATGAGATCCCCGGCCTGGCCCCGCTGGCGAAGCTGTCCCGCGATCCCGGCGATGTCCTCGGCAGGGCCACGGGCGGCGGTCGAGAGCAGCAACCGGGCCAACTCACCGCGCTCTGTCGTGTGCAGGGCCTCGACGATGTCGGCCACATCGGTGGGCGGCCGCCTACAGGCCACGGCTGCCGCCACCCGGACGTCGTCATGCCATCCGAGATCGTGCAATACGCCGATAACCGCCGCCACGTACTGATCCACGCAGGTAGCGGCCACCGCGGCGAGGAGTTGTTCGGCGACGGCGGGATCGCCTGACTCCCGGAGGGCAGCGAGTCTGTCACGCAGCTCCATGGGACTCCAGCGACGATGATCACCGACGCCGTCCGGGAACTGCGGGCGCTGCCATACCCGGGACGGTGCAGCGCTGGTGTCGACAGTCCGACGCCGCCGGTTGCGCGCCAGCGCTATAGCCCGGCCGTCATTGCGTGTTCGTTGCTGGGGAACCGGCCGGCCACTTGCCTGCAGATCCGCTCGCACGTGGAAGAACAGAGTTTCCATGTCGAGCAGGTCGGGCCCATCCCGCAGACCGTTCGTCAACTTGTTCAGAAAGACGCCGGTGAAGGCCGTGTAGTCCTCGCCCGGAGGTGCCAGCGCCACGCTGGTCTCGGCCGACGCAGTCATGAGATAAGTACCGTCCACCCTGGCGTGGTCGGCCATCTCCACGAGGCCGCCCATTCCACCTTGCAGCGCCCGGCCGCTGTAGCAACAGTCGAGGATCACCACCTTGGCGTAGCAGGCGCGTGCGGTCTCGACCACCTCATGCCGGAGGGAGTCATAGTTGATCGCGGTGAAGAGCCGGTCCGTTGAGGAATCCCCCATCGCGAGGAACAGATCCGACCGGGCGTTCAGCAAACCGTGTCCGGCGAAGTACACGACGAGCGCCTCGGTGGCTTCTTGTGCCGCCTGGTGCAACGCCTCAAGCACCGTCGTACCAGATGGCGGGTCGAGCAGCACCACACAGTGCTCCTCCGGCAGGCCCCACAGCTCAGCGTCGGTCAATGCTCGCCGAAGCCCGTCGACGTTCCGCGCCACGGCTGGTAGATGGCCGAGTTGCCGATACTCGGACACACCAATCAGCACCGCACGCGAACCGTCCGGATGCGGAAGCCCCGTCTGTGGTGTGACGTACTCAGTCAACGGCCGGGCCGCCTGATCCGGCGTCAAGCTCGTCGGACAGCGTGTCGATGATGCGCCGGATGTCGTCGTCGGAACCACCCTCAACGGTCACCGACGTGCGCCCGCTGGTGAAGGTCGTCCTCGGCCGGCCGGAGGACGACCTGCGCCACGTCGCATAGCCAACGGCCAGGGCAGCGATTCCCGTCGTGTTGGACAGCACCACGTCGATGACGTCGAGTGCCCCCATCTCACCCGAGGTGCCGGTCGATCGGGCACTCAGCTTTCCTGATCGCGCGACATCCGTGTCCTTCCGGAGCCAGCCATAGAGCTGATCCAGGGACTGGCCGTCGCCGGTGACTGTGATGGTGACATTCACTATTGATCGCATCCTAGATCAGGTTCACGTACGAGCAGGGTCTCGTTTCGGTCTGTGTCATCGAAGTCCGCGCCCACCTCGTTAGCCGCGACAGTGAAACGCTCCCTTGACCAGCGACTGCTGCGTGGACGCCGTCTTGATCGGGGCCAATCGTATCGACAGCCTGCCGTCCCGCCGGGCGCCGGTGGTGGCCGGCGCCCGGGTGCGGCGGGACGAGTCAGTCGCCCTTCACGTTGACGAGCTGGCGGAGGGTGTGGCGGATCTCGACCAGGTCGTCGGCGTCGCGCATCACGACGTCGATGTCCTTGTAGGCGGCCGGGATCTCGTCGAGGAAGGCGTCGGTGCGCCGCCACTCGATGCCGGCCATGGACGCGTCGAGCTCGGCCCGGGTGAACGTCCGGCGCGCCGCGGACCGGGAGAAGCTGCGGCCGGCGCCGTGCGGCGAGGAGTTCAGCGAGACCGGGTTGCCCTTGCCGACCACGACGTAGCTGGCGGTGCCCATCGAACCGGGGATGAGGCCGGGCACGCCCTCGCCGGCATGGATGGCGCCCTTGCGGGACAGCCAGACGTCCTTGCCGTAGTGCCGCTCCCGCTCCGTGTAGTTGTGGTGGCAGTTGATGGTCTCGAACCGCTCCACCGCCGTGCCCATGAACTCGGACAGGCAGTCGGCCAGCCGGTCCATCATCTCCTCGCGGTTGAGCAGCGCGAAGTGCTGGGCCCAGCGCAGCTCCCGCACGTAGGCCCAGAACTCGTCGGTGCCCTCCACCAGGTAGGCGAGGTCAGGGTCCGGCAGCTCGATCCACCACTTCGCGCACAGGTCGCGCGCGCGCTGGATGTGCCGCTGCGCGATCCGGTTGCCGACGCCGCGGCTGCCGCTGTGCAGGAACAGCCAGACCCGGTCGGCCTCGTCGGCGGTCACTTCGATGAAGTGGTTGCCGGAGCCGAGGCTGCCGAGCTGAAGCGGCCAGTTGCCCGCGTAGGAGCCCGGGTCGAAGTCGGAGCGCCCGGCCAGCTCGGTGAGGTCGGACACCCGCCGCTGCGCGCTGTCGGTGAGCCGGCGGTTGTAGTGCCCGGCGGACAGCGGGACGGCGCGCTCGATCGCGCCGCGCAGCACCGCCAGGGAGCCGCGGTCACGCACCTCACCGAGCGCGAACTGGGTGCGGACGGCGATCATGCCGCAGCCGATGTCGACGCCGACCGCCGCCGGGATGATCGCGCCGAGGGTCGGGATGACCGAGCCGACGGTCGCGCCCTTCCCGAGGTGCGCGTCCGGCATGAGGGCGAGGTGCGGGTGGATGAACGGCATCGAGGCGGCCGCCCGGGCCTGGGCGAGGGTCTGCTCGTCCAGGATCGAGGCCCAGTTGACCAGCCGTGGTGCGAGGTGCTCCATGCCGGAAGTCTCCCGGGTGATCGGCCGCGCGGCCTAGCGGATTACCGGCCGTCCGGTCGGGAGCGTCGGTCGCCCGGGCGGGCCGGGCCGCCAGGTCACGGGAGCCCGGCGGCCTGCGGGTGCCGCCACGCAGCGGGGTCAGCCCGGGAGCGGGTCAGCACGGCGGCGGGATCAGCCCGGCAGCGGGTCAGCCGGTGACGGGCAGGGCCGGCCGGGCCGGGAGGTCCACGGAGCGGGTGACGGCGAGCAGCAGCGCCAGGGCCAGGCCGGTGGCCGAGGCCATGACGAGCGCCATCGGCAGGGCGCTGCCGGAGCCGAACGCGCCGACCAGCGGCGCGACCAGCGCGCCGACCCCGAACTGCGCGGCGCCGAGCAGGGCGGCCGCCGAGCCCGCCGCCTCGCCGTGCCGGCTGAGGGCCAGCGCCGGGGCGTTCGGGAAGGCGAGACCACAGCTGCTGGCGGTGGCGAACAACGGCACCACGAGCAGCGCGAGCGGGGCCTGCGTGGCCGCCGCGAACACCAGCGCGGTGACCGAGACGGCCGCGGCGACCAGCGCGCCGAGCAGGATGCGCTGCGGCGTGAACCGGCGCAGCAGCACGGGGTTGAGCTGCGTCGCCGCGATCAGCCCGATGGCGTTCATGCCGAACACCAGGCCGTACGTCTGCTCGTCCAGCCCGTACACGCCCTGCAGCACGAACGAGCTGCCGGACACGTAGCTGAACATCGTGGCCATGGTGAGGCCGGCAATGAGCACCAGGCCGATGAACGTGCGGTCGGCGAGGATCGTGCGGTAGGTGCGCAGCGTGGCCGACGGGCGGGCCGGGCGGCGGCGGTGCCGCGGCAGCGTCTCGCGCAGCCCGAAGTAGGCGAGCGGCAACAGGGCGAGGGCGCCGGCGCCGAGCACCCAGAACAGCCCGCGCCAGTCGGTGACCGTGAGCATCCAGCCGCCGAGCGTGGGCGCCAGGATCGGGGCCACGCCGAGCACCAGCATGAGGTGCGAGAGCACGCCGGCGGCGCGGCGGCCGCTGAACAGGTCGCGCACCGTCGCCATCACCGCGACGGAGATGGCCGCGCCGGCGAAGCCCTGGAGCGTGCGGGCGGCGATGAGGGTCTCGATGGTGGGAGCCAGGGCGCACAGCAGGGAGGCGACGGCGTGCGCCGCCAGCCCGATGAGCACCGGCAGGCGACGGCCGAACGCGTCGGACAGCGGGCCGATCAGGAGCTGCCCGAACGCGAGCCCGAGCAGCACCCCGGTGAGCGTCGCCTGGACGGCGGACTCCCCGGCGGCGAGCTGCCCGGACACGGCCGGCAGGGCCGGCAGGTAGAGATCGATGGTGAGCGGGCCGAGGGCGATGAGCAGCCCCAGCACGAGGACGAACCGCACGTAGCGGCGCCCGGTGGGCTCGGCCGGCAACTCGGCCACGGGCACGCCCCGGTCGAGGTCGGCGGCGGTGCGCACGGCGATGGGCGCGGCGGTGAGGTCGACCGCGGCCGCGGGGGCGGCGGTCCCGGTGGTCGTCGGAGGCATCAGTGAGGACAAGCCCCCAGTTCCGGTGCGGCATTCCCACCCGGAACGCGCATTCACCCGATGTGACCCAGATCACGCCGACCTGATCACGCTGGGCTGAGTCCCCCTCGCCCTCAGCTCTGAGTACTCACTGACCCGAGTGCCAGGTACTCAGAGCAGAGCGTGGCAGTGACGACAGTGTGCAATCGCCGGCGACGGTGTGCCGGGTCCGGCGGCCGGGCCGGGCCGCCGGGTCAGGCGGGCTTGAGGGGGTCGTGGCCGAGGGACATGAGGCGGTGGCGCCAGACGTCCTGGCCGGTGACCGGCTCCAGGTCGTCGCGGCGCTGCTCGTGCACCCGGTCGACCACGCGGCGCATGACGCGGACGTCGTCGTCGGTGAGGTCGCGGCGGCGTTTGCCGAGGATGCGCAGGACGTGGTGCCCGGTCTCGCCGTGGGCCTGGTCGGGGAGCTGCTCGGTGTTCTCGGCCGCGGCGTCGGTGCGCAGCCAGTCGGCCAGCTCACGCGACGTCATGTTGACCACGCGGTGGAACTCGTCCCACAGGTCGTCCTGGACCGGCGTGCTCATGGCGGACCTCCCCTGGTCGTCGATCATGGTTCTCCCCTGACCGTGTTCCCCGCGGCGCCCGCCGGTAACCACGAACTGTCGGCCCGGGATGCGAACATCTGTTCGTGTCCGCGGACCGGGCCCCCGGCGGGGCGGCCATCCTGCACGCCGACCTCGACGCGTTCTACGCGTCGGTGGAGCAGCGTGACGACCCGGCGCTGCGGGGACGCCCGGTGATCGTCGGCGACGGGGTGGTGCTGGCGGCGAGCTACGAGGCGAAGGCACGCGGCGTGCGGACCGCGATGGGCGGGCGGCAGGCACGCTTCCTGTGCCCGGACGCGGTGGTGGTGCCGCCGCGGTTCGGCGAGTACGCCCGGGCCAGCCGCGCGGTGTTCGGGGTGTTCGAGCGGACCACGCCGCTGGTCGAGGGGCTGTCCATCGACGAGGCGTTCCTGGACGTGAGCGGCCTGCGGCGGATCGCCGGGCCGCCGGAACGGATCGCGGCCGGGCTGCGGCGCGACGTGCTGGAGCAGGTGGGGCTGCCGATCACGGTCGGGGTGGCGCGCACCAAGTTCCTGGCGAAGGTGGCCTCCGGGGTGGCCAAGCCCGACGGGCTGCTGGTGGTGCCCCCTGACGGGGAGCTGGAGTTCCTGCACCCGCTGCCGGTGGAACGCCTGTGGGGCGTCGGCCGGGTGACGTCGGCCGCGCTGCGGGAACGCGGCATCACCACGGTGGCCGAGGTGGCGCGGCTGGGCGAGTCCTCGCTGGTCTCGCTGCTGGGCGTGGCGGCCGGGCGGCACCTGCACGCGCTCGCCCACAACCGCGACCCGCGGCCCGTCGACCCCGACCGGCGGCGGCGCTCGATCGGCGCGCAGTGCGCCCTCGGCCGCCGCACCCCGCTCGCCGAGGTGGACGCCGTGCTCATGACGCTCGTCGACCGGGTGACGCGGCGGCTGCGCGCGGCGGGGCGGGCCGGGCGCACGGTGACGCTGCGGCTGCGGTTCGCGGACTTCGAGCGGGCCACCAGGGCGCACACGCTGGCCCAGGCCACCACGCAGACCCGCACCGTGCTGGCCACCGCCCGCGCCCTGCTCGACGAGGCGACGCCGCTCATCCTGGACCGCGGCATCACGCTGGTCGGGGTGTCCATGGGCAACCTGTGCGACGCCGGCGCGGTGCAGCTCGCGCTGCCGCTCGGCGGGCCGGGCGAGCACTCCGACGACGAGTCGATCACGCTGGACGAGACGGTGGACGACGTGCGCACCCGCTTCGGCACCGCGGCGCTGACCCGGGCCACGCTGCTGCACCGCGACCACGGGATCGCGGTGCCGCTGCTGCCGGACTGAGGACGGAGGGCCCGGGGTCGGCACGCGGTTCAGCCGGGCAGGACGGGTCGGCCGGGTAGGAGCTCGGCCACGCGTGACGGTTCGGCGGGCCGGCTCAGCCGGGCAGAACGGATCGGCCGCGGGTGGCGGGGCGCGCCAGTTCGGGGCGGCCGTCGGGGGTGAAGCGGCGGCGGACCGTGAAGGCGCGGGGCCGGGGCCGTGGCGGGCCAGCACGGCGAGCCGGGCGAGCGCCGCCTCGGGCGCCGGGCGTTCTCCTTCGGGCAGCCACCAGAGCGCCGTCGTGGGTGACGGCAGCCGGGTGAACCAGTCGTCACGGTGGCGCAACAGCGCGCCGTGCGCGCCGCGGTAGACGAACGAGTGCAGCGCCGGGTAGCCGGTCCAGACCGACAGGTTGACGATCGTCAGCGGCGCGCCGTCCGTCCCGTCGTGCGGCGCACGGTGCGCGTCCGGGTACCGCCAGACGAAGCCGGGCGCGCGGTCGGCGAGGCCGTTGATCCGGTCCACCGCCGCCAGGAACGGGCGCAGCGCCGGCGCGTCCACCGGGAACCGCAGCCGGCCCACGTTGACCTGAGCCAGGTGCGCCATTGCCGCCCAGCCTAAGGCCGTGTCCTCACGGCCCGCGGCGCGTCCTCGCGGCTTGGGACGAGTGGACCATTTCCTCCACCCGGCGGGGCAAACGGTCCGTTCGCCCCAGGGGGTACGGCCGGTCCGTTCGCCCGGGGGGGGTACGCCTATCCGTGCGCGGTCGGGGCGCCGCGGCCGCGGTCGCTGGGCTCACCCCGCACCGGGCCGGCGGCCCGGTCACGACCCGGCCGCGGAACCACGGCGAACGAGCCCATGGCGAGCGCCAGGCCGACCACGGCGAGCACGAGGTGCAGCACGTGGTCCGGGTCGTTGAGGTTGAACACCGTGTCCTGCGGGAGGTCGGCGCTCGACGCCCGGGCGTACACGAAGAGCGCGGTGAACCCGACGAACTGGGCCAGCGCGAGCCAGCGCAGGATCGAGCGCGTGCCGGCGAACACCAGGCACAGCACGCCGAACACCAGCAGCACCAGCCCGTGCGGCACGTTCACCCGGAACACCAGGACGTCGCGGCCCTCGTTGCCGGCGAGCGCCGACCACACCAGGCCGACGCCGCCCACCAGCGTCAGCACGACACCCTGGACCAGCATGACGAGGCGGACCAGCCGGTCCCCGCGGCTCGCCATCCGCTCCCCCGTCGTCGCGGCGCCGGCCGGGGCGTCAGGGCCGTCGGGGCCGTCGGTGGTGGCATCCCTCATGACAACTCCCTTCACCGGTGGGACGGATACCCGTTTACGGCGAAGGACAACCCGGCGGGGCGGAACGCACCGGCGGGCCGGTGGACGACGCTCCCAGGTCGTCCCACCGGCCCGCCGTTTCCCTCGTGAGGGCGGTGGCGTGCTCAGTACCGGTTGTGCCAGGCCGAGCAGCCGTTGTTCTCCGCGCACACCCGGAACTGCAGGATCGACGAGGGGTGGCCCTCGCGCGTGCAGCTCTGGCTGGGCGCCCAGCCGGTGTAGAACACCTGGCCGTCGTTGCGCAGCAGGTGGGCGCGGACGCTGTTGCCGTCCACCCGCCGATCGCACACGGTGATGAACGAGCCCTCGAACATGGCCTGCCCGATCACGATGCCGGAGCCGTTGTACACGCTGATCCAGTGCCCGGAGTGCGCCTGGGCGGGCGAGGCGCTGCCCATCACCGCCACCCCCACGGCGGCGCAGGCGAGCAGGGTCCTCATGAGTTTCATGACACCTCCACACGGTCGGTGACGCCTTGCGGACGGGAGACAACCACGTCCCGCTGCGCCGCACCGCCGATCCTGGAGCCCTCTGGAGTTCCCTGGAGCCGATGACCTGACGTTGACAGGGCGGGCCGGGCCACGGACCGTGGCGGCACGAGCCCGGGAAGGGGACGCCATGGTGGAGCTGCTGCGGTCGAACGACCCGGTGCTGCTGTCGTTCGCGGCGTCGGTGCTGGCGGACGCCGGGATCAGGCACACGGTGGCGGACCGGCACATGAGCGTCATCGACGGATCGCTGCCGATGCTGCGCAGCCGCCTGCTGGTGGCCGAGGAGAGCGCGGAGGAGGCCCGCCGGCTGCTGGCGGAGGCCGGCGTGGAGCCGGGCTGAGGGCCGGGAGCGCGGGGAGCCCGGCAGGTACCCCTAGTTGAGCTCGTAGCGGAAGCCCGCCCGCGGGTGCGCGGACCCCAGCGGACGGTCGACCACGACGTGCACGAGCCGGCCCAGGTAGCGGCGGGCGAGCCGCGCGGACGGCGTCACGACCATCGTCTGAAGATCACCTTTTCGTTGCGCCCCAGCGGTTCCAGGTTGGTCCACTAGTCGCAACCGATCATGCCGGGGCGCGGCTAGGGTGGCCCGGAGGTCCACTTCTGCTCCCTACCGAAGGGTGTCCCAGATGACCGGAGCCACCGCCATCCCGCAGGTGATCGCCAGGACCGTCCGCTCGGTCCGCGAGGCGCACAGCATGACCGTCGAGGGCCTCGCCGCCCGCGCCGGCATCGGCGTCGACGAGGTCACCGCGATCGAGACCGGCGACGAACTGCCCAAGCTGGCGAACATGATCGCGGTCGCCGACGCGCTGGGCATCCCGCTGGCCCGGCTGGTGGAGGGCGAGCCGGAGCCGTTCATCCGGATCTTCGGCGCCGACCGCCAGGCGGTGCTCTGGCACGGCCCGAAGGGTGGCAGCGGCAAGCTCATCGCGGGCGGCGACTCGGCGCCCTCGCTCGAACTGTGGAAGTGGGAGCTGCACCCGGGCGAGACCCGGTACGGCGCCCCGCACCTGCCGGGCAACTGGGAGATCGCGGCGGTGGACGAGGGCACGCTCACGCTCACCATCGACGGCAAGCGGTGGACGCTGCAGGAGGGCGAGGCCGCGGTGTTCGTCGGCGACCGCCCGCACAGCTACGGCAACGAGCACGACACGGTGCTGCGCTACACCGTGACCCTGGCCGACCCGTGACCGGCCAGGGCCGCGGCGCGAGCGGGCGCTACGGCTCCGCGCAGTAGGAGCGCAGCTCGCCACGTCGCCGGACGTCGAGCGTCGCGCAGTGGAACCCGCCGGCGAAGGCGTAGTAGTTCTCGAAGGAACACGGGATCGGCTCGAAGCCCCATTCCTCGAACGCCTTGATCAACGGTTCCTGGCGGCGCTCGACGATCACCCGGCGGTCGTCGATCAAGAACACGTTCATGCTGATCCACTTGCTGACCGTGGTGAAGATCCCGTCGCGCAGCGGCACCGGGTCCGGGGGGCAGAAAACCTGCCAGTCGGCGAAGGCGTCGGGCAGGCCCTTCGGGTCGAAGTACTTCGCGTTCACGAGGAGCTTCTTCGGCCCGATCGGTAACAGCGTGCTATCGATGTGCGCGGCCTGTGACCATTGTGACTTGATGAGGTGGATGCGGTAGTCGCGGCCGATGTTGCGGCGCAGCCATTCGATTCCGGCGTCATTGGTCACGTGGCTGCGCTGGCCTATGATGTCGCGGCCGCAGCGCACGAAGTCGGCGGCGTCGAACGTCGGCTCGAACTCCGCGGCCACCCAGCGGCCGGGCGGTGGGTCGTGCGGCCGCTCCGGGTCCAGGTCGAAAAGTTCGTCGAGCAGCCGGGGTTTGGGCGCGGCCGTCCAGCGCGCGCCGCCGCGGAAGTACTCGGTGAGCAGCGACCGGTACGGCCAGGTCTCGAAGTACCGGCCGCGATCGGCCATCGGCGCCTCGATGATCTCGTCCCCCACCACCAGCAGCACGTCGCGGGGGTTGGCCGCGCAGAACCCGTTGTCCACCGCCCAGGACGGCGTGGAGTAGGGCGCGGCGAAGTCCATCGGGTCCGGCCGGCGGACCTGCACGCCGGCCTCGGTGAGCAGCCCGACGAAGCCCTCCAGGTCCGCCTTCGCGGCCTCGATCTGCTCCGCCGGGTACGGCGTGCCGCCGCCGTCGCGCAGCTCGTCGCGGTCCCAGACGGCCGGTGGGAAAGTGATCCTGTTGATCGTGTTCCAGGAGGGCAGCATCGCGCCGTCGACGATGCCGACGATCACTTCCTCCAACGGATCCCACTCGGTATATGACTGCACAGGTCCGCGGGCGACGGCGCCGGGATTCGCCTCGGTTTCGCCCATGCGCTACCTCCACTACGACATTCGGACGACATTCGGACCTACGCATTCTAGGCGCGAGAACCGCCGTTGGCGCTGGTTGACGACCTCAGACCAATATGGCACGCTGCGGATACAGATGTTCTCGCCGCCGGGCACCGGGCCTGGTCGGCCACCCCCCGCACAATGCTTTGAGGTGAGGCATGTCCGCGCCACCGTCGCCGCAGGATCATGACCGGATCATCAGGGAGCACACCGCGCGCTGGCTGGACGCGCGAACCCTTTTCGATCTCCGTAACCGCTTCCAGCGCGACGGTTTCGTGCTGGTGTCCGACATCGTTCCCGACGAGCTGAAGCGTGACGTCCGGGCCGAGGTCATGGGCCTGCTCGACCAGCATGCCGAGCGCCGCGACCTGTTGCTGAAGACCACCGGCGACACCCCGCGGTTCATGAGCGTGGTGCGCAGCGAGATCATCGCCGAGGAGGGTGAGCTGATCACCACCCTCTACGCGTGCGACGCGCTCAAGTCGGTGATCGAGCGGATCGGCGGCGAGGCACCGCACCCGTGCACCGCCAAGGACGAGGAGTTCCTGATCACCCGCCAGGAACGGCCGGGCGACACGCACGGCTGGCACTGGGGGGACTTCACGTTCGCCCTGATCTGGATCATCGAGACGCCGGACCTGGAGCACGGCGGGATGCTGCAGTGCGTGCCGCACACCCGGTGGGACAAGGCGAACCCGCAGATCAACCGGTACCTGTGCGCGAACCCGATCACCACGTACGGCTTCGTGCCGGGTGACATCTACCTGCTGCGCACCGACACCACGCTGCACCGCACGGTGCCGCTGAGCCGCGACGGGCTGCGGATCATCCTGAACATGACGTTCGCCTCCGAGCGCGACCTGCGCCGCGACCTGACCGGCGCCGACCGCTGGTGGGAGGACGAGGAGGCCGAGGCGGCCACGCAGGTCGAGGCCGGCACCGGCACGCGGGCGTGACGTTCACCAAGGGCGAGGAACACGACCCGGGGGCGCTGGCCGCGGCGCGCCGGGTCGTGCTGGGCTCCCCGGCCGCCGAGGTGGCGCGCCGGGTGCGCGCGCTGGTCGAGGAGAACGAGGCGTGGCGCGGCCGCCGCTGCCTGAACCTGATCGCCGCCGAGTCGCCGACCAGCCCGGCGGTGCGCGCGCTGCTGTCCGCGGAGGTGGGCACCCGGGCCTCCGGCGGGCACATCGGCCCGCTCACCCGCTGCTTCGCCGGCATGGGCACCATCGACGAGCTCGAGGCGCTGTGCGTGGAGCTGCTGAAGTCGTTGTTCCACGCCGGGTTCGCCGACCACCGGCTGATGGGCGGCATGGCCGGCTGCATGGCCGTGGCCACCGCCCTCACCGAGCACGGCGACGTGGCGATGAGCCTGCCGTTGCGGCTCGGCGGCGACTCCAGCGGCCGTGCCGACGGTCCGCTCGGGGTGCGCGGCGTGACGATCGTGGACATCCCGTGCGACGAGGACGGCCTGGAGGTCGACCTCGGCGCCTTCCGGGTGGTGGCCGAGCGGCACCGGCCGCGGCTGGTGTCGGTGAACCAGGCGACGTGCCTGTTCCCGCTGCGGGTCAGGGAGATGCGCGAGGTCGTGGCGCAGTGGGGCGGGCGGCTGTACTTCGACGGCGCGCACCAGGCGGGGCTGATCGCCGGTGGCGTGTACCCGAACCCGCTGGACGAGGGCGCGGACATCTTCACCGGCTCCGGCGGCAAGACGTACAGCGGCCCGCAGAGCGGCATCATCGCCTGGAACGACGAGGCGCTCAGCCGCGACGTGGTGAGCGCGATCTTCCCGATCCTCACCGGCTCGCACCAGATCAACCGGGTGGCGGCGCTCGCCGTGGCCACCGCGGAGCTGGCGGAGTTCGGCGCGGAGTACATGGGCCGCACGGTGGCCAACGCCCGCGCGCTGGCCGCGGCGCTGGCCGGCGCCGGGTTCACCGTGTTCGCCGCGGACCGCGGCTACACCGCGACCCACCAGGTGATCGTGGACGTGCGCGGCATCGGCACCGGCGTCGAGGTGGCGCAGGCGCTGGAGCGCGCGGACATCATGGTGAACAAGATGCTGCTGCCGTCGGACCCGGACGGCGCGGACGCCGAGCCCAGCGGCATCCGGATGGGCACCGTGGAGGTCACCCGGCTCGGCATGGGTGAGCGGGAGATGGCGGCCATCGCCCGGCTGATGCACCAGGTGCTCGTGGAGCGCGCCGACCCCGGCGTGGTGCGCAAGGAGGTCGCCGAGCTGCGCGAGCGGCACCAGACGCTGTACTACTCGTTCGAGACGGGCCGCCCGCCGGCCGGCTAGACGGTGAGGCCGAGGGCGCCGAGCCGGTCGGTCACCACGAGGTCGCCGAGCACCAGCGCGTCGAGGCCGTTGCGCAGGTACATCCGCACGGCCTCGGCGGGGGTGCGGACGATCGGCTCCTCCGGCCCGTTGAACGACGTGTTGAGCACCACCGGCACGCCGGTGAGCGCGTGGAACTCGCTGATCATGCGGTGGTAGCGCGGGTTCAGCTCCGGGGTGACGAGCTGGGCGCGGGCGCAGCCGTCGGCGTGCACCGCGGCCGGCATGGACGCGCGGCGGTGCGGCAGCACCGGGTAGGTGTACGACATGAAGCCGTGCGAGAGGGACTCGCCGCCGACCACCAGCCAGTCCTCGGCGTGCTCGCGCAGCACGCTCGGCGAGAACGGCCGCCAGTACTCCCGGTGCTTGGCGCGCACGTTGATGGTGTCCTTGACGACCGGGGAGCGCGGGTCGGCCACGATGCTGCGGTTGCCGAGGGCGCGCGGCCCGATCTCCATGGCACCCTGGAACCAGCCGATCACGGCGCCCCCGGCGAGCAGCCGCGCGGTGTCCGCGGCGACGTCCGCGCTGCGGGTGTACGGCAGGCCGGCCTCCTCGACGGCGGCGCGCATCGCGTCCTCGTCGTAGGCCGGGCCGGTGTACGGGTGGGTCATCACGTAGCGGTCGGTCAGGCCGAGCTCGTGGTGCAGCACGTAGAGCGCCGCGCCGAGCGCCGTCCCCGCGTCGTTCGCCGCCGGCTGCACGAAGAAGCCGTCGAACTCGGTCTCGCGGTTCAGCCGCCCGGTGCCGACGCAGTTGAGCGCCACCCCGCCGGCCAGGCACAGCGCGGGCGCCCCGGTCTCCCGGCGCAGCCGGTTCGCCAGCGCCAGCAGCGCCTCCTCGGTGGCCTCCTGCAGGGCACGGGCCAGGTCGGCGTCGCGGTGGTCCATCTCGCTGCCCGGCTCGCGCCGCGGCCCGAACAGCTCCTCCAGGCGGTCGTTGCCGTAGGAGCGGAAGCGCGTCCAGGTGTCGTCGATCGTGAAGCCGTCCCGGGACACCCGCAGCACCCGCGCCATGGCGCCGGCGAAGCGGTCGCCACGGCCGAACGCGGCGAGGCCCATGAGCTTGGCCGGCCCGGCGTAGCGGTCCAGGCCGAGGAACACCGAGAAGGCCTCCCAGAGGAAGCCCAGGGAGTGCGGGTAGAGGATCTCGTCGAGCACCACGAGCTTGGTGCCGTTGCCGTGGGCCAGCATGGTGGAGGCCTGCTCCCCCAGCGCGTCCACGCTGAGCACGGCCGCGTCCTCGTACGGCGAGGCGAAGTACGCGCTGGCCGCGTGCGCCAGGTGGTGCCCGACCCACCGGAAGCCAGGGGTGAGGTCCCGGCCGGCGAGCTCGGAGAGCACGAGCGGGACGCGGTGCACCGTCTCCAGGAACAGCCGCTCCCCCGCGGCGCTGCCCCAGGAGCCCTCCCGCACGCCCTCGTGGTCGCGGGGCGGCGGCCGCAGCCGCGGGTCGTAGCCGTAGGCGACGTGCGAGACGTCGTCCCAGGTGGCGCCGGCGGCCTCCAGGCAGTGCCGGATGGCGTGCACCGGGAGCTGGTCGGCGTTGTCCAGGGTGAGGCGCTTGGCGCGCTTGACCCGGGTGAAGCGCTCCTCCTCGACGAAGGAGAGCACCGTGGCGCCGTCCAGCAGACAGGCCGAGGACTCGTGATAGACGGAGTTGACGCCCAGTACCAGCCTCGTCGCCATCGTTGGGACTCTACGGGCGGCGGGCGTCCCGCGAACTCCGCCGCTCATCGCAATCGTTGCGACGAAGTCGTGGATTGACAACCTTTTCCGGGCTCCGCTGCGCCTGTACCGATGAGGACACGACGAGGGGGTCGACAGGTGACGCGAGGCGGCGAGGCGGAGTTCACGGAGTTCGTGACGATCCGGTACGCGGCGCTGCTGCAGACCGCCTGCCTGCTGGCCGGCGACCGGGCCACCGGCGAGGACCTGCTGCAGACGGCGCTCACCAAGACCTACCTGTCGTGGCACCGGATCCGGCGCCGGGAGGCCGCGGAGGCGTACGTGCGGCGGGTGCTGGCGCGGACCGCGACCTCGTGGTGGCGGCGGCCCGGGCGGCGCGAGGAGCCGACCGCGGACCCGCCGGAGCCGCCGGCCCGGGTGGACGAGCCGGGCGGGCTGACCGACCCGGTGTGGGACGCGGTGCGCGGCCTGCCGGTGGGACAGCGGGCGGTGCTGGTGCTGCGGTTCCACGCCGACCTGACGGAGGCCGAGACCGCCAGGACGCTGGGCGTCTCGGTGGGCACGGTGAAGAGCCAGACCGCGCGGGCGCTGGGCCGCCTGCGCGCCGAGTTGAGCGGGACCGACGTGGTGGACCGGAGGCGACGGGGATGACGGACAGCGGGACGGACATCGAGCGGCGGGTGCGGGAATCGTTCGCCGCGCGGACGGCGACCGACGCGGCCCACCGGGGAGCCGCCGCGGCGGCCATCGCCGTGGCCGGCGGACG
>DASWTI010000536.1:0-10175 GCA_036402215.1 Pseudonocardiaceae bacterium | reverse complement strand
GGCCACCGGCGACCACGCCGGCCAGCCCCAGCAGGATCGCCACCAGGGACCACAGGCGTCCGGCGGTCAGGGCGTAGGACGCGGCCGGCTGGGCCAGGACGTGCGCGGCGGCGGCCACGGGACGGGCGGGCATGAGGTGCTCCTTCACGGGCGAACGGACCAACGGACGAAACGTGTGTCGCCGATCGTGTCCGCCGGGCCCGCCTCCGGTCGTCGTGCGCACGTGGACACTTCGCGCTGCCACCGGCGCCGGAGCGCGACTGCCGCAGTCGGCGTAGGAACGGTGGAGCTACCGCGGCCGTGGTAGCCGCGGGATCCTCCCCGGGCGGGATCTGCCCGGCCCGGGGCGCGGCTACCGTGCACGTATGGGACGGATCGCCGGCCGGGACTGGGCGATCGCCGCCGGCGTGGCCGCGGCCCAGCTGATCGCCGGGCTGTCCGGGCAGCACCCGCCCACGAGCCTCGGCCCGCTGGGGTACGTGCTGCTGGCCGCCGGCGGGCTGGTGCTGGCCGCGCGCCGCCAGGCCCCGGTGGCCGTGCTGGCCGTGACGGGGGGGTGCGCGCTCGGCCACCAGGCCGTCGGCCTCGACGTGCCGGCCGTCGCGTACCTGTTCGCCGTGTACGCGGCCGTCCGGGCCGGGCACCGCGTCGTCACGGTGGTGGGCTCCGTGGTCATGCTGGCGGCGCTGCCGCTCGCGATCCTGGCCTCCCCCGACGGCCGGCCGGTGGGCGAGGCGTTCACGCAGGCCCGGGACGTCCTGGAGCTGGCCTGGCTGATCGCCGCCGGCGCCGCCGGCGAGGCGCTGCGGCAGGCGGAGCGCCGGGCGGACGAGGCGGAGCGCACGCGCGAGGAGACCGCGCGGCGCCGCGCCGACGAGGAGCGGCTGCACATCGCGCGGGAGTTGCACGACTCGCTCACCCACCAGATCTCCGTCATCACGGTGCAGGCCGAGGTGGCGGTGCACCTGGCCGCGCGGCGGGGGGAGCAACCGCCGGAGGCGCTGCTGGCGATCCGCGACGCCGGCCGGGAGGCGTCCAGGGAGCTGCGGGCGACCCTGGAGGCGCTGCGCGACGACGACCGGACACCGCGGCCCGGCCTCGACCGCGTCCCGGAGCTCGTGCGCCGGGCCAGGACGGCGGGCCTGGACGCCACGCTGACGGTCGAGGGCCGCCGCGGCGCCCTGCCGGACGCGGTGGAGCGGACCGCGTACCGGATCGTCCAGGAGTCGCTGACCAACGTCGCCCGGCACTCCGGGGCGGCCGGCGCGTCGGTCCGCATCGACTACCGGCCGGACGCGCTGGTGATCTGGGTCGACGACGACGGCAGTGCCACGCCGGACGAAGCACCGGTGCCGGGCGTCGGGCTGCTCGGGATGCGCGAGCGGGTCACCGCGCTCGGCGGTCACCTGCTGGCATCGCCGCGCGACGAGGGTGGCTTCACCGTCCGGGCCGAGCTTCCCGTGGACCCGGCGTGATCCGGGTGCTGCTCGTCGACGACCAGGCGCTCATTCGCAGCGGGTTCCGCGCGCTGCTCGACCTGGAGGACGACATCGAGGTGGTGGCCGAGGCCGCCGACGGCAGCGAGGCGCTGGCGCTGGCCAGGGAGCATCTGCCCGACATCGCGCTCGTCGACGTCCAGATGCCGGTGATGGACGGCATCGAGGCGACCCGGCGCATCGCCGCCGACCCCGCGCTGTCCGGGGTGCACGTCGTCATCCTGACGAACTACGGCCTGGACGAGTACGTCTTCGAGGCGCTGCGCGCCGGCGCGGCCGGGTTCCTCGTCAAGGACATCCGGCCGGAGGACCTGCTGCACGCCGTGCGCGTCGCCGCGCGCGGTGACGCCCTGCTCGCGCCGTCGATCACCCGCAAGCTGATCAACCGGTACGTCACCCAGCCGCTTCGCAGCGGCCTCGGCGCCGGGCTGGAGGATCTGACCAACCGCGAGCGCGAGGCCGTCGCCCTGGTCGCGCAGGGCCTGTCCAACGACCAGATCGCGGCCCGCATGGTGATCAGCCCGCTGACCGCGAAGACCCACGTCAACCGCGCCATGACCAAGCTCGGGGCGCGGGACCGCGCCCAGCTCGTGGTCCTCGCGTACGAGTCGGGCCTGGTGGCGCCGCGCACCTCCTGACGGCCCCGGCGGTGGCGACGCGCCTCGGGATCACGACCGCCCTGTCCGGCCGCTGATACCTAGGGCTACTATGCCTTGTAGTTCTAGGTACGAGGCAAGGGGTGGAGGTCGCGTGAAAGTCACCAAGGATCTCGTCGCCGCTTCGGCGACGCCGATGGTGCTGGGCATCCTGGCGGAGGGGGACAGCTACGGCTACGCCATTCTCCGGCGGATCAACGAGCTGTCCGGTGGCGAGCTGGACTGGACGGAGGGGCTGCTCTACCCGCTGCTGCACCGGCTGGAGCGGCTGGGGCACGTGGAGGCCAGCTGGCAGTCGGCCCCCGGGGAGCGGCGGCGCAAGTACTACCGGATCACCGGCAGCGGGCGGGCCGAGCTGGCCGAGCAGCGCCGCCAGTGGACGACGGTGGTGGACACGCTCAAGGAGGTCTGGCGCGGCTCCGGTGACACCCGGCCGTTGATCGCCATGCCGCTGGGCGGCCGGGCATGACCGCGCCGGACCGGTCCGACGAGCTGGAGTCCCAGTTCGCGCAGTGGCGGCAGTACGCGCAGCGCCGCCCCGAGCTGCGGCAGTCCGACGCCGACGAGCTGGAGGACCACCTGCGGCGGTCGGTCGACGACCTGATGGCCGCGGGGTTGCACGCCGACGAGGCGTTCCTGGTGGCCGTGAAGCGCATGGGCAGCCTGGACGCCCTGTCGCGGGAGTTCGCGCGGGCGCACTCGGAACGGCTGTGGAAGCAGCTGGTGCTGACCGGGACCGACAGCCCGGCGGCGGACAACCGCTCGCGGCGCGACCTGCTGGCGATGCTGGTCTGCGCGGCGGGCGCGGCGGCCTCCATCAAGGCGCCGGAGCTGTTCGGGTTGAGCTTCGAGGACGACGCGACGTTCTACGGGCCGAACGCGGCCGTGCTGACGCTGCCCTGGCTGGCGGCCTTCCTGGCCTGGCGCCGGCAGGCCGCGCGGTCGCTGATCGGCGTGATTGCCGGGTTGTTCGCGCTCGGCGCGGTGGCGGCCAACGTCTACCCGCTCGCCGAGGACTCGCAGTCGATCGTGCTGACCAGCATCCACCTGCCGATCGCGCTGTGGCTGGTGGTCGGCCTGGCCTACGTGTCCGACGACCTGCGGGCGCCACGCCGGCGGATGGACTTCATCCGCTTCACCGGTGAGTGGTTCATCTACTACGTCCTGATCGCCCTCGGCGGCGGGGTGCTGGTGGCCTTCGTGTTCGGCACCTTCGAGGCCATCGGGGTCTCCCCGGAGACCTTCGTGGGGCAGTGGCTCGTGCCGTGCGGCGCGGCGGCCGCGGTGGCGGTGGCCGGCTGGCTCGTCGAGGCCAAGCAGAGCGTCGTGGAGAACATCGCCCCGGTGCTCACGCGGCTGTTCACGCCGTTGTTCACCGCGGTGATGCTGGCCTTCCTGGTCACGCTGGCGGTGACCACCGGCGCGATCGACGTCGAGCGGGAGGCGTTGATCCTGTTCGACCTCATGCTGGTCGTGGTGCTGGGGCTGCTGCTCTACTCGATCTCGGCCCGCGACCCGATGGCCCCGCCCGGCCTGTTCGACCGGCTGCAGCTCGCCCTGGTGGTCAGCGCGCTGGCCATCGACGTGCTGGTGCTGCTGGAGATCACCGGCCGGATCAGCGAGTTCGGCACGACGCCCAACAAGGCGGCGGCGCTCGGCGAGAACATCATCCTGCTGGCCAACCTGGCGTGGTCGGCCTGGCTGCTGCTGGGCCTGGTCCGGCGGCGCGCCTCGTTCGCGGCGCTGGAACGCTGGCAGACGAACTACATCCCGGTGTACGCGGCGTGGGCCTGGATCGTGGTGCTGATCTTCCCGCCGTTGTTCGACTACCTCTGAGCGGTGCCACGGCAACGCCCCTGGTCCGCGTGTGCGGGCCAGGGGCGTTCGTGGTGGCTGAGCGGTCAGTCGGAGTCGGCGAAGGTGACGCGGTAGCCGAGGGCGCCGAGCATGCCGGTGAGCATGGCGCGGGTGTTCTTCTCGGCCTGCTCGGTGATCTTCGCCTGGGTGGCGGCGTCGGCGATCTTCTGCTCGGCGAGCACGTAGAACTGCTGCTGGTCGGCGGGCTGGCCCACCACGTCGGCGAGCCGGTCGAAGACGCCGCGCTGCTGGGCGAACACGTAGCTACGTTCCTGGTCCAGGTTGGGCTTGTCGAGCTTGGCGTCCGGCAGCCGCACCTCGACGCTGGTGCCGTCCGGGGAGATGGTTAGCCCGTCGCCGGTCATGCCGGAGAAGTCGACGAAGGCGTTCACGGTGCCGGCGGCGACGAACAGCGTGCGCTGGCCGGCGAGCGCGGACGGCACGAGCTTGACGTCCTTCTCGACGTCGATGACGACCTGGAAGTCCCCGACCGCGGCGTGGTACTGGCTGAGGTCACGGATGGATTCCAGCAACGCGGGCTGGCTGCGGTCCTTCTCCTCGGTGCCGAACGGGTTGAGGTCGACGTTGAGGAGGTTGCTCGCGCCGACGGCGGCGAACAGGATCAGCACGGCCGCCACCAGCGCGCCGCCGATGAGCTTCCACGGGGTCCGCGGCAACCGGGGCCGCTGTGACGTGCGTTCGGACATGACTGAGGGTACCCGGCACGCTACGACGTCAATCGTTCGTGGAGGGGCCACGTCGCCGAGCGGTCACTAGGATGTGCCGATGTTGCGGCCGATGCTGGCCACCGCCGGGCCGGTGCCCCGGGGCGACGGCTGGGCCTTCGAGTTCGCCTGGGACGGCCTGCGGACCCTCGCCGACGTGTCGCCCGGCGGCGTGCGGCTGATCGGGCCGGCGGTGGACTGCCCGGAGCTCGACGTGCTCGTCACGGCGCGGCGGGCCATGGTGCTGGACGGCACGCTCGTGGTGCCGGACGCGCTCGGGCGGCCGAGCCTGGCGCGGCTGCGCCGGCGGCTCGCGGTGCCACGCCCCTCCCCCGCGCTGCTGCGGCGGCTGCCGCTCGCGTACTACGTGTCGGACCTGCTGGCTCTCGACGGCCGGTCCACGGTCGACCTGCCGTACACCGAGCGGCGCACGCTGCTGGAGTCGCTGCCGCTGCCCGGCCCGGTGGTGGAGCTGGCGCCCTCGTTCGGCGCGGCGGACGGCGCGACGGTGCTGGACACGGCGGCGCGGTACGGGCTGCGCGGCGTGCTGGCCAAGCGCGCCGGGTCGCCGTACCGGCCGGGACGGCGCACCCGGGCCTGGGTGGAGACCGCGCTGCGCCGCAGCATCGAGGTGGTGATCGGCGGCTGGTCGGCGTCCGGCGTGCTGGTGGGCGAGGTGACGCGCGCCGGGCTGCGGTACGCCGGGCTGGTGCGCGACACGCCGGACCTGACGGCGGAGCTGGCGCCGTTGAGGGCCGCCCGCAGCCCGTTCGTGGGGCCGGGGGCGCCCGCCGCGCGCTGGGTACGGCCGGAGCTGGTCTGCTCGGTGACCTACCGGCGGCGCACGGCCGGCGGACGGCTGGAGCGCCCGTCCTGGGACGGCCTGCTGCCGGGCCGCTCGTCGCTCCTCACACCATCGGTGGTCACGCCGTCGGTGGCGCCGTCGGTGGCGCCATCGGTGGCGGAGCTGTCGGCCGAGCTGCGCCGGGCCCGGTCCGAGGTGGACGCGCTGCGGGCACAGACCTCGCCGCACTTCCTGAACAACGTGTTCAGCACGATCGCCGCGTACCTGCACACCGACCCGGACCTGGCCCGCGAACTGCTCGACGACGTCGCCGCCCTCACCCGGCACGCCTTCCGCACCGACGTCACCACGGTGCCCCTGGCGGACGAGCTGACGTCCGTCGAGCACTACCTGGCGTTGCAGTCGGCCCGCTTCGGCCCGCGGCTACGGGTGGACGTGCGGGTGGCGCCCGCCGCGCTGCCCCGGCCGGTCCCGCTGCCGGCGCTGCACCTGGCCGTGTCACACCTGGTGGAGCACGGCATCGAGCACGAGCCCGGCGGTGGCACCCTGACCCTCACCTGCCCACCCGACGGCCCCCTCACCCTCGCCGCCTCCACCGCGGTGCGCCCCGAGAGCCTGCCGCTGACGGCCCTGCGCGACCTGCTCGGCCTCGCACTCACGGTGGACGGCCCTGTCCTGCGCATCCGGTTGTGCTGACAGGGATCGGTCCGCGGACAGGCCGCCAGGCGCTCCACGACGGGAACCCGGCGGCGGACGGCCGGGCGGGTGGTGGAACGGCATACTCGCCGGGTGCGAGGGCTGCGAGGTGGCGCGGTGGTGGTCGCCGCGGTCGCCGCCGTCGGGCTGATCGGGTCCCTGCTGCTGGGGCGGTGGTCGGACGACGACCTGGAGCGAACCAGCTGGGTCAGCGGAGTGCTCAGCCTCCTGGTGGCCCTGGCGGCACTGACGCTGGCCTGGCCCCGCGACCTGTTCCGGCGGCAGGTGAGCAGCCCGGAGCAGCTCGACCTGGCCGCACGGCAGCTTGCCGACCTGGGTACCGCACGGTGGCGGCGCGAACTCGACGTCCGCCGGGTGCCTGACCCCGAGCCGATCGTGCTCCGCTGGCGCGAGGAGCCGGACGGGACGGTGGTCACCGTGGACCCCGGCGCGACGGCGAACCGGCTCGGACGGCTCGTGGTGCTCGGCCCGGCCGGCGCCGGGAAGTCCGTGGTGCTGACGCTGGTCACCGTCGAGTTGCTGGCGAGGCGCGCGCCGACCGGGCCGGTCCCCGTGCTGATCCCGCTGGCCGGCTGGCGGCCGCGCGAGGAGCCACTGCCGCGCTTCGTCGCCCGCCGGCTCGGCGAGGACTTCCCGGCGCTCGGTGACGCGGACCGCTACGGCGCCACGGCGGTGACCGACCTCGTCGCCCAGGGTCGGGTGCTGCCGCTGCTGGACGGCCTGGACGAGGTGGCCGGCGACGCGCTGCCGGAGGCCATCGCGGAGATCAACCGCGGCTACCCGGCGGGCGAGCCGCTCGTCGTCTCGTGCCGCGCCGAGGAGTACCGGGCGGCCGTCGCGGACGCCCTGCCTGTCCGGGGGGCCGAGGTGCGGCGCCTGACGGGCGTGCCGCCGGGGTCCGCGGCCGAGCACCTGCGCATCGCCGCACCGGCCGCGCACGCCGCACGCTGGGCCGCGGTACTCGACGAACTGGGATCCGAGCCGGACGGCGTGCTGGCCGGCGCGCTTGCCACGCCGCTCATGCTGTCGCTGGCCAGGGACACCTACGTCACCGGCCGTCGCGATCCTGGTGAACTGACCGACCGGCGGCGTCTGCCGAGCGCGGCGGCCGTACGCCGGCACCTGCTGACCGGGTTCACGCCGGCCGTCCTGGAGGCGAACCGGCGGCGCGACGGGCGCACCTGGGAGCCGGAGTCCGCCCTGCGCTGGCTGGGCTTCCTCGCCCGGCACCTGGACACGCTGCGAACCCCGGGATACGGCTGGTGGCGGCTCGCCGACACCGTCGGCCGGGGGCCCCTCGCCGTGCTGACCGCGGCGCTGGTGCTCCTGGTGCTCGGCGTCCCGACGATCGGTGGCACGTGGCTGAACTTCGACCAGGCCGGCAGCAGGTTCGGCTCTCGGGAGGAGGCTCTGCCGTGGGTTGCCGGTGCGGACGCCGTGTTCGCCGTGGTGGCCGGGATGATCACCTGGCTCCGGACGGGCCCGCACCTGCCGGCCAGGATCCGGTTCACCGGCCTTGGCCGGCTGCTCGCCCGGTGGGCGGGGCGCGGCGCCCGCCTGGGCTTCGTGGTCTCGCTGCCGCTCTTCGTCGTGATGGGGTGCTTTCTCGTCGAGCGGCTGCCGGGCGACCTGGTGATCGCCGTTCTCACCGGGGTAACGGTGGCGGCGGTGATGGGGGCGCCGGTCGGCGCCCTCGTCGGGGCCGCGTGCTGGGCGGTCGCCGCGACGCGGCGGCCGGTGGCCACGATCCACGAGGTGGATCCGGCGGAGCTGCTGCAGGACGACCAGGTGGCCACGCTGGTGTCGTCGCTCGCCGTGGCCGTGCTGATCTGGCCGGTCACGGCCGCCGCGTTCGGTGAGTACGGTCTCGCCCTCACCCCTTACCTGGTCGTGCTCGTCATGCTGACCGCGGGCGCGCACGGCCGGTACCGCGTCGCGCACGTCTGGCTCGCGTCGCGCGGCTGTCTGCCGTGGCGGCTGATGACCTTCCTCGCCGACGCGCACGAGTACGGCGTGCTGCGGCGCTCCGGCGCCGTGTACGAGTTCCGGCACCTGGAGCTGACCGAGGTCCTGGCCCGGCCGGCCCGCGGCTGAGCGGTCAGTCGTCCGGGGAGCGGGTGGCGCGGGACTGTTCGACGCTGCGGCGCAGGGCGGAGAGCAGGTCGGTGACGGGTTCGCCGTCGGTGGTGGTGGCGGGGGTGGGGCGGGCGCCACCGTGGTCGCGCTTGTACTCGATGAGGTCCTCGACGGCGGCGCGGTAGTGGTCCTCGAAGCGGGAGGGGTCGAAGTCGGCGTCGAGGCCGGTGACGAGCACGGCGGCGAGCTGCTGCTCCTGAGGTCGCAGCGTGACGGCGTCGAGGGCCTCCGCGACGGCGGACAGGTCGGGGGCGCGGACCTCGTCGGGCCAGAGCATGGTGTGCAGGACGATGGCGTCGCCGCGCACGCGGAGCAGGGCGAGGGTCTCGCGCCGGCGCAGCGCGACCTTCACGACGGCCATCCGGGACGACGCGCGCAGGGCCTCGCGCAGCAGGACGTAGGGCTTGGCCGCCTTGGGATCCGGCTCCAGGTAGTAGGCGCGGTCGAGCAGCAGCGGGTCCACCTGCTCGGCCGGCACGAACTCGACGACCGCTATCTCCCGGCTGGTGGACAGCGGCAGCGAGGCCATGTCCTCGGCGCCCAGGGTGACCAGCTCACCGTCCTCGGTGAGGTAGCCCTTCGCCAGCTCGTCGTACCCGACCTCCTCGCCGCACGCCTCGCACACCCGCCGGTACCGGATCTGCCCGCCGTCGGCCTCGTGCACCTGGTGGAAGCGGATGTCATGGTTGGTGGTCGCCGAGAACAGCCGCACCGGCACGCTCACCAGGCCGAACGAGATCGCGCCGTTCCAGATCGGCCGCATCCGCCGCCCCTTCCCGTGCCGCCACCGGACCCGTCACCGGCGGCACGGCCAGGATGACGGGAGCCGGTGGCGGCGCGCCACTTCGGGGCGATCAGGGAGGCGTCAGCAGTACCAGCTGCGGGCGCGGCTGGCGATCTGGTCGGCGTCGGTGTACGAGAGCGCGTAGCTGTCCTCGACGTCCGGCAGGCCGTAGAAGCACACCGAGTCGGCCCGGTTGCCGGTGCGCTCGGCGAGCTTGGCGCCGAACTCGATGTAGCGGTGGCCGCGGTCGGCCGGCCGGGAGTTGATGCCGGCCTCGGTGACCTTCATCGGCATGTTCGGGTTCCAGCCACGCACCCAGTCGACCATCTTGAACGGGTTGCTCTCGCCACCGGTGGCGCACAGGCGGTCGTGCGCGTAGCAGTGCACGGTGGCGATGGACGGCCGCAGGTGCCCGGTGAGCATCGGGCCGAGCCCGTCGCCGTGGTCGCGGACGAACTCGTTGAAGTACCAGGTGGAACCGTTCGGGATGTCCCAGCGGCCGGCCGGCATGTTGATCGCCCAGAACATGTTGGACCGGTTCTGCCGCGGCTTGTTGTCCCGGATGGTGGTGAGCCGCTTGTACCGGCACCAGGCGGGGTTGGTGGGCGAGTCGTAGTAGTCCGGCTCGTTGCCGAGCTCCCAGATGAACAGGATGTTCGGGTGCGCGTCGATGTACGGCAGCAGCATGTTGAGCTGGTTGTAGGCGAGGTTCGCGTCGGCGTACTCGGAGGACTGGAAGATCATCTCGGTGAGGCCGGTGCTCAGCAGCGCGTCGAGCTGGGCGTTGCTGAACTGGCGCGCGTTGGGGCTGTTCCAGAACATCGACACGCGCACCGTGGCCGGCCGCATCCGGCGCAGGATGTCGACCTTGCGGTTGAAGTCGCCGGGCGGGGAGCACACCGCGCCCCACTTCATGAAGTAGTTGGCGCCCACGTCGGCCGGGCGCACCGCGGCCACGGCGTCCTCGGCGCGGCCGGCGACGGCCCCAGCCGCGGCGGG
>DASWTI010000535.1:0-1554 GCA_036402215.1 Pseudonocardiaceae bacterium | reverse complement strand
GGCGGCGCTGCGGCGCGAGGAGGCCGACGGCCGCGTGTACTGGTGCGGCGCCGGGCGCGGGGCGCCGGACCCCGGCCCGGTGGCACACCTGCTGCAGCCGTACGACGAGTACGTCGTCGGCTACGCGGCGGGCGAGGACGGCAGCCGGCGGGCGCTCGACGTGGCCGGCGTGGTGCGCCGCGAGCCGCGCTTCCACTGCGTGCTGCTCGTCGGCGGCCAGCTGGCCGGCTTCTGGCGGCGCACCGTGAGCCGGCGGCTGATCACCGTCGAGGTGGACCTGATGCGGCCGCTCACCGCCGCCGAGCGGGCCGCTGTGGACGCCGCGGTGGCCGGGTTCGGGGCGGCCCACGGGCTGGACGCCACGTGGGCCTGACGGCCTTGCCGACGGCCTTGCCGGCGCCGTGTCGGCGGCTTGTCACAGCCACGGTGGGCGCGTCGTCCTGCGGTCGTGAACGTCGTGCTGTGGATCTGTCAGGGAGTGCTCGCCGTCGTGTTCGCCGGCTCCGGTGCGGTCAAGGCCACCCGGTCCAAGGAACGGCTGATCGAGTCCGGGCAGACGGGAGTCGCGCCGTTGCCGCTGCCCGCCATCCGGCTGGTGGCGGTGGCCGAGCTGCTCGCCGCCGTCGGGCTGGTGCTGCCGTGGCTGCTGGACGTGGCCCGGGTCCTCACCCCGCTCGCCGCCGTCGGCCTCGCGATCGTGATGGTGGGCGCCGCCGTCATCCACGGCAGCCGCCGTGAGCCGCGGGCGGTCGTCGTCAACGCGGTCCTGCTGGCGCTGTGCGTCGTGGTGGCCGCCGGCCGGTTCGCCGTCGCCTGACCGCCGTTGCCCGGCCGTGGTGGCGCGGTGGCTGTTTGCCCGGCGGCTGTCGCGCGGCCTCAGCCGAGGCCCACGTAGCCGGCCAGCGCGCGGAGCTGGTGGTCGAAGGTCTCCGCGTGGTCGGTCACCACGGTGTGCAGGTGGCCGAACAGCTCGAAGCTCACCGCGCCGAACAACGCCAGCCAGGCCAGCAGGCAGCGCAGCACCGCGGCGTCGTCCAGCCCCGGCATGATCAGCTCGCGCAACCGCGCCGCGTCGGCCGCCAGCCGCGGGGGCACGGGCGGCGAGCCCGGTGGCCCGTCCGCCAACGCCCCGGCCGCCACGGCGTCGCTCACGATCGCCGACAGCACCGCCGTGACCCTGGTGGCGGGCGGCACGGTGTCCTGCGGCGCCCGGTAGCCGGGCACGGGGGAGCCGTAGAGCAGCGCGTACTCGTGCGGGTGTGCGAGCGCCCAGCCGCGCACCGTACGGCCGAGGGTGAGCCAGCGCTCCAGGAAGTCCGCGGACGACGCGGTCGCGTCGGCGCGCTCGGCGGCCTCTCCCAGCCGGTCGTAGGAGTCGATGATCAGCGCCGTCAGCAGCTCGTCCCGGCTCGGGAAGTACCGGTACACGGCCGACGACGCCATGCCCAGGTCCCGCGCCACGGCGCGCAACGACAACCCGGCCGCGCCGTGCTCGGCCAGGTGTGCCAGCGCCGTCGCCTTGATCTCCGCCGTCAGCTCGGCGCGCGCCCGTTC
>DASWTI010000534.1:0-9868 GCA_036402215.1 Pseudonocardiaceae bacterium | reverse complement strand
CGTGCGCCCAGCTCGTCCGGCCCGGCCGCCGGGTCCACGATCTCCGCCCCCAGCATCAGCCCGCGCCCGCGCACGTCGCCGATCACCGGGTGCTCCGCGGCCAGCGCGCGCAGCCCGTCGGCCAGCACCGAGCCCACCGTGAGCGCCCGCTCCACCAGCCCCTCCTCGGCCACCAGCCGCAGCGTCACCCGGCCTGCCACCATGGCGAGCGTGTCGCCGCGGAACGTCCCGGTGTGGTCGCCGGGCAGCCAGGAGTCCAGCTCCGGCCGGTAGGCGATCACCGCGAGCGGCAGCCCGCCGCCCACCGCCTTCGCCGTCACCAGCACGTCCGGCGTGACGCCGGCCCGCTCGCACGCCCAGTAGCTGCCGGTGCGCCCCACGCCGGTCTGCACCTCGTCGACCACCAGCACGATGCCGCGCTCCTCGGTGATCCGCCGCACCGTGTGCAGCCAGGCGTCCGGCGCCGGCAGCACGCCGCCCTCGCCCTGCACGACCTCCACGATGAGCGCGCCGGGCCGGCCGGCGCCGCCGGCCGGGTCGTCCAGCATCCGGGCCAGCAGGGTCGTGGACAGCCGGGCCGAGTCCGGGGCGCCCACGCCGAACGGGCAGCGGTAGTCGTAGGGGAACGGCAGCCGCAGCACCGCGTCGCCGCCCGCCCCGGCCGCCGCGCGTACCCGGGCCGTCCCGGACACGCCGGCCGCCCCGCGCGTCATGCCGTGGTAGGCCCCGGTGAACGCCACCACGCCGGAGCGTCCCGTGGCCAGCCGCGCCAGCTTGAGCGCCGCCTCCACCGCGTCGGTGCCGGCCGGGCCGCAGAAGTGCAGCCGCGCCCGGTCGCGCAGCCCGCCCGGCAGCCGCCCCAGCAGCTCCGTGCTGAACGCGTCCTTCTCCGGCGTGATCAGGTCGAGCGCGTGCAGCGGCGCGCCGGAGTCCAGCGTGGCGCGCAGCGCGGCGATCACCCGGGGATGGTTGTGCCCCAGGGCGAGCGAGCCGGCGCCGGACAGGCAGTCCAGGTACGTGCGGCCGTCGGCGCCGGTCACCGTCGCCCCGGCCGCGCGCACCGGGGCGATCGGGAGCGTCCTGGCGTAGCTGCGGGCCGCGGACTCGCGGCCGGCCTGCCGGCCGACCAGCCGGTCACGCAGTCCGGCCCTGGGATCGGTCATGCTGTCTCCGTCATACGATCGAGTGAGGAAAGCCTTACCTAAGATCAACAACTCTAGTGGCCGGACAACCCGCTACGCCGCCGGGCCGGTCACGCACTACCGTCGGCCGCCGTGACATCAGGGGACGTGACGCCGGAGGCCATCGTCGGGCTGCTGGCCGAGCCCCGGCGGCTGCGCGTGTTCGCCGCCGTCGTGCTCGGCGCCGGCAGCGCCGCGGAGCTGCGAGAGGCCACCGGTCTCGATCAGCGCGCGGTCGGCACCGCGCTGCGCAAGCTGGAGGACGGCGGCATCGTCGGCCGTGCCGCGGACGGCGGGTACGTGCCGCTCACCGAACCGTTCGTCGCGGCCGCCCGCCGGGCCGCGCCGCCCCCGGAGAGCCACGGCTACACCGACGAGCGCGTGGAGTCGGTGCTGCGGGCCTTCGTCCGCGACGGCCGGTTGACCGGCATGCCGGCCCAGGCCGGCCGCCGCCGGGTGCTGCTGGAGCACGTGGCGCTCTCGTTCGAGCCGGGCGTCGACTACCCGGAGAAGGAGGTCAACGCGATCCTCCGGGCCTGGGTGGAGGGCGGGCCGGTCGACCACGTGTCGGTCCGCCGGTACCTGGTCGACGAGCAGTTGTTGTCCAGGCAGGACAACAACTACCGCCGCAGCGGCGGATGGGTCGCGGTGCTCGGCGGGGAGCCGGGGTGACCACCCGGGCCGATCACCTCGGCTGATCGGCCAAAGGTCCCGGTCCGACCGCCGGACGGCCCCCGGCCGACCACCGACCGACCACTGTGGACGGTCGCACCGGCCACTGTGGACACGACGACGCGCACCGTGGCACGGTGGATCGGTGCCCGACCTGAACGCCACCGCCGCCGCGCTCCTCGGCCTGCTGCACGACGGGCCGATGACCGGCGGACAGCTGGTGGCGACCGCCAACGAGCGGTTCGGGGCGTTCTTCAGCGTCACCCGCAGCCAGGTCTACCGCGAGCTCCCGGCGCTCGCCGACGCCGGCCTCACCCGGCTCGGCAAGCAGGGCGCGCGGTCCAGTCAGCAGTACGTCATCACCGCCGCCGGCCGGAAGGCCTTCCGCCAGTGGCTCGCGGCGCCGGCCGAGCCGGACCAGCTGCGCAGCCCGCTCATCCTGCGCCTGGTGCACTCCGCCACCCTCACCGTGAAGCAGCGCGGCGAGCTGGTCGCCCAGGCGCGCCAGGCCTACGCGGTGCGACTGGACGCGGCGCGCGCCGCCGCCAGGGCCGCCGCCGATCCCTACGCGAAGGCCGCGGCCGACTTCGCCGTCAGCCACGCCCGCGCCGTCGTCAAGCTGCTGGACGCCATCCCCGCGTCCTAGCGGTTACCCGTGGGTAGCATGGCGCGCATGACAAGCGCCGCCGAGCCCACCCTGCAGGCCGAGGTACACGTCCGTGCCACCCCGGAGGCCGTGTGGGACCTCGTCTCCGACATCCGCCGGATGGGCGAGTGGAGCCCGCAGTGCCGCGGCGGTGTCTGGCTCGGCCGTCGCCGTGGCCCCGGCGCCCGGTTCGTCGGCATCAACCGCGCCGGCTGGCGCTGGTGGCCCACCACGAACCGGGTCGTGGCGTCCGAGCGCGGCTCCGTGTTCGCCTTCCGCACCGAGCAGAACCGCGCCATCTGGTCGTTCCACCTGGAGGCCGACGGCGGCGGAACCCGCCTGGTGCAGCGCCGTGAGCTGCCGGAGGGCCGCTCGGAGCTCTCGCGCCGCCTGATCAAGGCGGCCATGGGTGGCAACGAGCGCTTCGACGCGGCCATGGAACGCGGTATGCGGCGCACCCTGGAGCGCGTCAGGGCGGTCGCCGAGGCGGGCCGATCCGGCCGCGCGGAGTAGCCTTGGCCGCTGTGAACCCGGACGTTGCCGCTGACCTCAAGGACCTCTCCGCGACCCTCGCCGGCATCGAGTCGGTGATGGACGTGGCCGCCCTGCGCGCCACCATCGCCGAGCTGGAGGCCGAGGCGGGTCGGCCGGATCTCTGGAACGACGTGGAGCACGCCCAGAAGGTGACCAGCCTGCTCTCGCACAAGCAGGGCGAGCTGCGCCGGGTGAGCGAGTTGCGCCAGCGCCTGGACGACCTGGAGGTGCTGTACGAGCTCGCCGAGGACGAGGACGACGCCGGCAGCGTGGCCGAGGCCGAGACCGAGCGCGCCAAGCTGCACACCGACATCGCCGGCCTGGAGGTGCGCACCCTGCTCTCCGGTGAGTACGACGAGCGGGACGCCCTGGTGACCATCCGCTCCGAGGCCGGTGGCGTGGACGCCGCGGACTTCGCCGAGATGCTCATGCGCATGTACCTGCGCTGGTCGGAGCGCCACGGCTACCCGACCGACGTGTACGACACCTCCTACGCCGAGGAGGCCGGCATCAAGTCGGCCACGTTCCGGGTGAAGGCCCCGTACGCCTACGGCACGCTGTCCGTCGAGCAGGGCACGCACCGCCTGGTGCGGATCTCGCCGTTCGACAACCAGGGCCGCCGCCAGACCTCGTTCGCCGGCGTCGAGGTGGTTCCCGTGGTCGAGCAGTCCGACCACGTGGACGTCGACGAGAAGGACCTGCGGATCGACGTGTACCGGTCCTCCGGCCCCGGCGGCCAGGGCGTCAACACCACCGACTCCGCGGTGCGCATCACGCACCTGCCGACCGGCATCGTGGTGTCCTGCCAGAACGAGCGCTCCCAGCTGCAGAACAAGGCCACCGCGATGGCCGTGCTCCAGGCCAAGCTGCTGGAGCGCCAGCGCCAGGAGGAGCAGGCCCGGATGGACGCCCTGCGCGGCGACGGCGGGTCCAGCTGGGGCAACCAGATGCGCTCCTACGTGCTGCACCCGTACCAGATGGTCAAGGACCTGCGCACCGAGCACGAGGTGGGCAACCCGGCCGCCGTGCTGGACGGCGACATCGACGGCTTCCTGGAGGCCGGCATCCGCTGGCGCAAGCAGAGCGCGAGCTGACGGACACGCACCGCGTCCGCGCCGTGACCAGCGCGGACGCCGCCGTGGGCGCCGGACGTACGGCGCGCCGGGCTCACTCATTCGGCGCAGGTAGACTCGCCGCTCGTGATTCGGCTCGAACAAGTGTCCAAGGTCTACAAGACCTCCACCCGGCCTGCGCTGGACCGCGTCTCGGTGGAGGTGGACAAGGGCGAGTTCGTGTTCCTGATCGGACCGTCCGGCTCCGGCAAGTCCACGTTCCTGCGGCTCCTGCTGCGTGAGGACGTGCCGACGCGGGGCAATGTCTTCGTCCACGACTGGAACGTGGCCAAGCTGCCGCGACGCAAGGTTCCACAGCTCCGTCAGCGCATCGGCTGCGTCTTCCAGGACTTCCGGCTGCTCGCGAACAAGACGGTCGCCGAGAACATCGCGTTCGCGCTCGAGGTCATCGGCAAGCCGGCGCACACCATCCGCAAGGTCGTGCCCGAGGTGCTGGAACTGGTCGGCCTGGAGGGCAAGGCCGACCGGATGCCGCACGAGCTGTCCGGCGGTGAGCAGCAGCGGGTGGCGATCGCCCGCGCGTTCGTCAACCGCCCGCTGCTGCTGATGGCGGACGAGCCCACCGGGAACCTCGACCCGGATACCAGCCAGGACATCATGCTGCTGCTGGAGCGGATCAACCGCACCGGCACGACGGTGCTGATGGCCACCCACGACCACTCGATCGTCGACTCGATGCGCCGCCGCGTCGTCGAGCTGAACCTCGGGCAGGTCATCCGCGACGAGTCCCGCGGCGTGTACGGCGTCGGCCGCTGACGCGGCCGCCCGCACCCCCGGACTCCCACCCGTAAGGAACCCCGACTCCCCATGCGTGCCAGCTTCGTCTTCAGTGAAGTGGTCACGGGCCTGCGACGGAATGTGACCATGACGGTGGCGATGATCATCACCACCGCCATCTCGCTGGGCCTCCTCGGTGGCGGCCTGCTGATCGTCCGCCTGATCGACAAGATGAGCGACATCTACTACGACCGCGTCGAGGTCGCCGTCTTCCTCACCGAGGACGTGTCCACCAACGACGCGGCCTGCACCCAGCAGCCGTGCACCGACCTGCGCCGCGACCTCGAAGGCACCCCGGGCGTCGAGTCCGTGGTCCTGGAGACCCGCGAGCAGGCCTACGAGCGCTTCCGGCAGATCTTCGAGAGCCAGCCCGAGCTCGTCGAGCTGGCCCGGCCGCAGGCCCTGCCGGCCTCGTTCCGGGTCAAGCTGGAGGACCCGGAGCGCTTCCCGGTCATCGAGCAGGAGTTCCGCGAGCGGCCCGGCGTGCTGTCCGTCAAGGACCAGGGCACGTTCCTGGAACGGCTCTTCGAACTGCTCAACGGCATCCGCAACGCCACCTTCGCCATCGCCGTGGTGCAGGCCCTGGCGGCGGTGCTGCTGATATCCAACACGATCCAGGTGTCCGCCTACACGAGACGGACCGAGGTCGGGATCATGCGCCTGGTGGGCGCCACGCGGTGGTACACCCAGCTGCCGTTCCTCATCGAGGCGGTGGTCGCCGGCATGATCGGCGCCATCGTGGCCGTGATCGGCCTGGTGGTGGCCAAGTTCGCCTTCCTGGACAAGATCCTGGCCGCCCCCATCGAGGCCAACATCATCCCCCGGCTGGGACTGCTGGACGTGGCCGTCGTGTCGCCGATCCTGCTGCTCGTGGCCGTCGGCATCTCCTCGATCACCGGCTACGTGACGCTGCGGCTCTACGTGCGGCTGTGACGAATCCGCTTGTGACGCGGGCGGCACCTCGGGTTGGGTGTCGCCCGTGAAGGAGCAGGGGCGCAAGGTCATCGCGTCGAACCGCAAGGCGCGGCACGACTACGCCATCGTCGACACCTACGAGTGCGGCATCGCGCTGGTCGGCACCGAGGTGAAGTCGCTGCGCGCCGGCAAGGCCAACCTGACCGACGCCTTCGCCACCATCGAGGGCGGCGAGGTCTGGCTGCGCAACCTGCACATCCCCGAGTACACGCTCGGCACCTGGACCAACCACACGCCGCGCCGGACCCGCAAACTGCTCCTGCACCGGGGCGAGATCGACCGCCTCATGGGCAAGACCCGCGAGGGCGGCCTCACCCTGGTGCCGCTGTCCATGTACTTCTCCGACGGCAAGGTCAAGGTCGAGCTCGCCCTGGCCCGCGGCAAGAAGGCCTACGACAAGCGCCAGACCCTCGCCCGCCGCGACGCCGACCGCGAGGTCGCCCGCATCCTCGGCCGCCGCCGCAAGGGCATGGGCTGAGCGCCGCGCGGGATCCGGTGCTGGAGCCGCCGGGGGCGGACGCGGACGTGCCGGCGTGGGTGGCGGCGCTCGGGGTGCCGGGGATCGTGGACGTGCACACGCACTTCATGCCCGAGCGGCTGCTGGAGCGGGTGTGGGCGTACTTCGACCGCGCGGCCGAGCACTACGGGGTCCCGTGGCCGGTGCACTACCGGCTGCCGGAGGACGAGCGGCTCGCCGTGCTGCGGGGGCTGGGGGTGACGGCGTTCGCGCCGCTGCTGTACGCGCACCGGCCCGGTATGGCGCCGGCGCTCACGCAGTGGGGCATGGAGTTCGGCCGGCGCACGCCGGGGGCGGTGCCCACGGCGTCCTTGTACCCCGAGGAGTCCGACGCCTACCTGCGGGACGCGGTGGCCGGCGGCGCGCGCTGCGTCAAGGCGCACGTGCAGGTGGGGGAGTACGACCCGCGCGACCGACGGCTGGACGCCTCGTGGGGACTGCTCGCCGAGGCCGGGGTGCCGGTGGTGGTGCACTGCGGACACGGACCGCTGCGCGGCGCGTACACCGGGCTCGGCGTGTTCGCCGAGGTGCTGCGGCGGCACCCGGCGCTCACCGTGGTGCTGGCGCACGCCGGGATGCCGGAGTACGACGCGGCGCTGCGCCTGGTGGCGGCGTACCCGCGGGTGCACCTGGACACCACGATGGTCGGCGTGCCGTTCGCGTCGGCGTTCGCGCCGCTGCCGGCGGACTGGGCGGCGCGGCTCGCCGAGGCCCCTGACCGGGTGGTGCTGGGCACGGACTTTCCCAACATTCCCTACGACTACGCCACCCAGCTCGCGGCGATCTGCGGCTGGGCGGCGGCCGACGACCGGCTCGGGGCGCCCTTCCTGCGCGCCGTCGTCCACGACACCCCGGCCCGGCTGCTCGGCCTCCCGGGCGCGCCGGGTCTGCCGGACCCGCCGGGTCTGCCGGGTCTGCCGGACCCATCGGGCCTGCCGGACCCACCGGCCCCGCCGCGGCTGCCGGCCCCGCCGGCCCCATGGGACCCGCCGCGCTCCGCGACCTGATGCCCGCTCCGTCCGCCGGCGTCGTTCCAGCTCGGCCATCGCCCCGGCGAGACCCCGCGCCGCACGACCCACGCGACGCCGTCACCTGGTCGGCTCCCCGGCTCGGGGGCGCCCCGCGCCGCTCGGGAAGAACCGGGTGGCGCGGGGCGTTAAACTGATGAGGTTGTCCCGACCAAGGGGGTGAACGGTTTCGACTCCGTACGTTGAGTCAGGGGAAGCGTGCCGGTGCAGGCGAGAGACCACCGTGAGCGTCGCCGCAACCAGAACAAGCGCCGACAACAGTCGCGCCGGCTACGCCCTCGCCGCCTGAGCGAGGAGCGTGCCTGTCGGACCGGGTTAGCCTCCGCCCCGGACCCCGGCATCAGCCAGGAGGATCACCGCCGGACCCGGCCGCGGGGGCCGGCGGGACATCTCACAGCGGCTGGGCCCGTCACACCGGACTTGTCCGTGAGATCCGGAGGGGCCGAGTAGAGGCATAGCGGACTGCGCACGGAGAAGCCCTGACGAGATGACGGAGGACCCGGGTTCGATTCCCGGCACCTCCACCACCGCGGCCCCGCCCGGACCACGCCTCCACCTGAGGCGGTTCGGGCGGGGCCGCGGCGTTGTGGGGACGGCCGCCGCCCCTGCCGTCGTCACGGGCATGGCTGTCGGGCCGCGTCGGCCGTACCCGGTGGACGGTCTCGCCGGCTCCAGCGGTGAGCGCATTCGCCGGGTTGTCACCCGCAGGGCCGACACACGATGGAATGGCATTGCTGGCCGAGGCTGTCGTCATCCCCGTGTGCCGCTCGATGATATTTCCCTCCGGGGTTGCTCCCGGTCGATCCGACACCGTTCTCCAAACGCAGGGGAGTAGACGAGTGGCCACGTACACGACCGAGATCCAGTGGGGCGGGCCGAATGCGCCCTGGCACCAGGACCACGACCTGCAGATCGTCATCGGCAACCGCGAGCAGGTCGTCGGCGACGGGCCGCCGGCCACCGGGACCTCGGTGACCTGGTCCGGGCCGAACGGCAACGGCACCGTGACCTTCTACGACGACGGCAAGACGTTCAGCGGGAACGCCCAGTTCCCGTCGGAGGGCCCGGTCGGCTACCGGGGCACCCTCTCCACCTGAGCCCCGGCCCACGACTCCACCAGCGGCGACCCCATCGGCGTTCCCGGCCGGCGGGGTCGCCGTACGTCTGTTCCGGGTTCGGCCGCGAGGCCGCGTTTCCGTTTCGCGGCCCCGTCGATTCCGACGAATGCGCCGGGGCGGCGGCGCGCATTTTCCGAACGTGCTTCGGTTTCTCCTCGCTGAATTAACTCGACGGCGTGCCGATCTCACGGGGACGGATGATTTCGGGGCCGGGCCGCCTACTGGGTGTCAGGACGGACGGCGAGCCGGCGGCGCGGACGTGCGGTACGCCTGGCTCAGCCCGTCATGGCCTGCCCGTGCGGCCGAGGGCCCCGCCGGTTGCCGAAGATCCGCGGGCCGCGGCCGGCGGCGCCGATCGGGCGGCCGTGCCGGGGACCGCCCAGCCGCCACCAGGTGTCCACCCACGCGCGGACGGCGGCCGGGTCCAGGCCCAGCGCCCGCAGTATCAGCACGAACTCCTCACCGGTCGCGGCGGCGACGCCGTCGAGGACGGCGCGGACCCGGCCCTCCTCCAGCCGGTCGCCGGACCGGCGCACCAGGTCGGCGGCGGACAGCCCGAGCGCGTCGCGCAACTCACGCAGGGCGATGGGCAACTGGTCGTAGTTCCGGGCCGCTTCCGCGCTCCGCGTGGCCGCGCCGTGCGCCGCCGAGGTCCCGCCGCGGTCCCGTGACGGGACGACCGAGGGGCCGCGGTCACCGGCCGCGAGCGCGGCCCCCGGTGAGCACCTGGCGTTCGGGCTGGCCGGCACGGCGCCACCCGTGCCAGGCGTGGCGGGTGATCGGCCGGCATCGAGGTGGTCCGTCCGTCCTCGGGCGGAAGGTCCCACGGCGGACCGGCGGCGCCCGGCGGACGACTGTCGTCCACCAGGACCGGCCGTGGCGGGGCGCCCGGGATGGCGGGAGTCGGCGACGCCGCGCCAGGCCCGACCGGCGTCGGCGGCATCGCGCCCGGTGCGGCGGGAGCCGGTGACGTCTCATCCGGCCCGACGGACGCCGGCAATGCCCCGCCGGGGGTGGCGAGGACCGGTGACGCCGCGGCCGGTGGGGCGGGAGCCGGTGATGCCGCGCCCGGCATGGCGGAGGTCGGCCGTGCGGCACCCGGTGCGGCAGGAGCCGGTGATGCCGCGCCCGGCATGGCGGAGGTCGGCCGTGCCGCACCCGGTGCGGCAGGGCTCGGTGCCGCCGGGCCAGGCACGACGGACTCCGGCCACGCCGAGCCCGGAGTGACCGGGGCCGGTGACGCCGCAGTGGGAGCCGGCAGTCCCGCGGCCGGAGTGGCGAGGGCCG
>DASWTI010000533.1:0-5104 GCA_036402215.1 Pseudonocardiaceae bacterium | reverse complement strand
GCGGACCTGGGCTGGCCGGCGCCGTGGCGGGATCTGCTGGGGCGGCTGCGGGCGCACCCGGACCAGGACACCCGCGACGCCGCGCGGGCGCTGCCGCTGCACCCGGAGTGAGTCAGGCCCGCCGGGCGAGCGTGATGATCTCCGGGCCGGCGGCGGTGAGCGGGCCGCCCGCCCAGTCGCCGTACCGGAGGTCGGCGCGCAGGCCCGCCTCGGCGAGGAAGCCGTCCAGGGCGGGCACGTCCAGGAAACGCAGCGTGCTCTCGCTGTGCCGCGGGCCGTCCCAGGCCGGGCTGGTGTACGTGCCGACGAAGGTCACCAGGTCGCCGTCGACGGCGGTGACCTCGTGGTGGCAGCGCGCCGGGTGGCCGTCCGGGCCGGGGAACTCCTCGACCCGGTCGGGCGTCCAGTCCTCCCAGGCGCGGGCCGCCGGGTTGCGGGTCTCGAAGGCGAACACGCCGTCGTCGGTGAGGGCGCGGCGGACGGCGGCGAGCGAGACCCGCAGCTCCTCGTCGGTGACGAGCACCTGGAAGGCGTGGCCGGTCATCACCACGACGTCGAACTCGCGCTCCCAGCTCACGGTGGAGAGGTCGCCGAGGACCCACTCGACGTCGGCGCGGGTGCGGGCGACGCGCAGCATGCCCTCGCCGGGGTCGAGGCCGGTGAGCCGGCCGGTGTGGCCGCGGTCGCGCACGCCGTGCAGCAGCATGCCGGTGCCGCAGCCGACGTCCAGGACGGCGGCCGCGTCCATGATCCACGGCAGGTAGAAGTCGAAGTCGCCGCGCCGGTCCCAGGGGCACTGGGCGTCGTACAGGGCGGCCAGCTCCACGTCTGCGTAATGGGGGTCCACCACGGTCCCACCCTGCCAGCATCGGCAACGGCATTTCCGGGCGATGGCGGCGCGCTCCGGCGCACGCCGGTCAACGGACGTGGTGCCGGCGGCCCCCGGTCGGCGGAGGCGGGGTCAGCGGGTGCGGCCGCGGGGCCTGAGCGGGGTGGCGGGCAACGCGGGTGCGGCCAGGCGGTCGCCGTGCTGGCCGGGCACGGTGCCGAACAGGTCGGTGGACGCCCAGGCCTCGCGCGCCGCGGCGATCTCCTCGCCGGTGCGGCCGACGAAGTTCCACCACATGACGAGCTGCTCGGCGAACGGCTCGCCGCCGAGCAGCAGCAGCCGGGCCGGGGCGGCGGCGCGCAGCCGCAACGTCCGGCGGCCGCAGCCGAGGTACAGCAGCGACCCGGGCGCCAGGCCCACGCCGTCCACGTCGGCCGCGCCGGTCGAGGTGAGCACCCCGTACTCGAAGTCCGGCTCCAGCGGCAGCTCCACGTCGGCGCCCGCGGCGAGCTCCACGTCGAGCCCGACGATCGGGGTGAACGTGCGGCCGGGCGAGCGCTCACCGGCGACCTCGCCGAGCAGCACGGTGGCGCGGAAACCGTTGTCCCGCAGCGTGGGCAACGCCGAGTGGTGCTCGAACGCCGGCTCGCCCCAGCGGTCGGCGTCGGGCAGCGCGACCCAGAGCTGGGCGCCGTGCAGCAGCCGCGGGTGCGCCACCGGCGACTGCTCGGAGTGCGCGATGGCGCGGCCCGCGGTCATCAGCGCGAGCTCGCCGGGGCGCACGAGCTGGTGCGAGCCGAGGCTGTCGCGGTGCTCGATGACGCCGTCGAGCAGCCAGCTCACGGTCTGCAGGCCGAGGTGCGGGTGCGGCGGCACGCGCATGCCGGGCTCGTCGGCGATGTCGTCCGGCCCGTAGTGGTCGACGAAGCACCAGGCGCCGATCATCCGCCGCCCGAGGGTGGGCAGCAGCCGGCGGACCTCGGTGCTCTCCCCCAGCGGCACCCGGCGGCCGGCCAGCAGTTGGTGCGTGGGGGTGGCGCCGGTGCCGCGCCGGCCGCCGCACTCGACGACCGGCGGGCGCACGTCCAGGTTGCTCATCCGGCACCGCCGCCGAGGTCGCCGTGCGGGACCCGTTCCATCGGGATCGTGCCCAGGCGGCCGGCCTGGAAGTCCTCGAACGCCTGGAGGACCTCGGCGCGGGTGTTCATGACGAACGGACCGCCCCAGGCGACCGGCTCGCGGATGGGCGCGCCGCCGAGCAGCACCACTTCCAGCGCCGGGTGCCGGGACTCCTGGCGCGCCGCCGCGGCCACGGTGATCGTGTCGCCGGGGCCGAACACCACGAGTTGCCCGGTGCGCACCGGCCGGGCGTCCGTGCCCACGGTGCCGTCGCCGGCGAGCACGTAGAGCAGGGCGTTGAAGTCCGGCCGCCAGGGCAGCCGCAGCCGCGCGCCGGGGCTCACCGTGGCGTGCAGCATGGCCATCGGCGTGTACGTGGAGCCCGGCCCGCGGTGGCCGGCCAGGTCGCCCGCGATCAGCCGCACCAGGGTGCCGCCGTCGGGGCTGGCGAGCAGCGTGGACTCCCCGCCGCGCAGGTCCTGGTAGCGCGGGTCGGCCCACTTGCGCTCACGCGGCAGGTTCACCCAGAGCTGGAGCCCGTGGAACAGGCCGCCGCTGAGGACCAGCGACTCCGGCGGGCGCTCGATGTGCAGGATGCCCTTGCCGGCGGTCATCCACTGGGTGTCCCCGTTGGTGATCACCCCGCCGCCGCCGTGCGAGTCCTGGTGCTCGAACGTGCCGTCGATGATGTACGTGACGGTCTCGAAGCCGCGGTGCGGGTGCCAGGAGGTGCCCTTGGGCTCGCCGGGCGCGTACTCCACCTCGCCCATCTGGTCGAGGTGGATGAACGGGTCCAGGTCGCGCAGGTCCACGCCGTGGAAGGCCCGGCGGACCGGGAAGCCCTCGCCCTCGTAGCCGCTCGGCGCGGTGGTGACGGACCGCACCGGGCGGTCGGCCGCGTCCGGCGCGGGCACCGGAATGCGCTCCAGGGTGGTGATGTCGTCCACGGTCACGGCCGGCATGACGTCCTCCTACTTGACGGCTCAACTACTTCCGTCAACCTCGGCGCCGCCCACGGTATTCCGCCCCATCCCCATCCCCATCCCCATCGCCCCGTCCGCCACGCCACCCGAGCCGCACCGATACCAGCACCACCACCGCCAGCACGGGCCGAATGGACCATTCGCCCCGAGGGAGAGGGGGCGCGGGTCAGCGGGACTGGGGCAGGGTGGTTCGGCCGCGGCGGCCGGCGGGGGCCGAGGGCGGCGGCACCACGGGGCCGATGTCGCCGTCCGGGGCCTCGTCCAGGTCGGTGATCACCGGGGCGTGGTCGCTGGGCCCGGTTCCCTTGCGCGCCTTGCGGTCCACCCAGGCGGCGCGCACCCGGCCGGCCACCGCGCCGCTCGCCAGCACCAGGTCGATGCGCATGCCGAGGTCCTGGTGGAACATGCCGGCCCGGTAGTCCCAGTAGGTGAAGACCCGCTCGCCGGGCCAGCGGTCGCGCACCACGTCGCGGAGGCCGAGGTCGCGCAGCGCGGCGAGGGCGGCCCGCTCCGGCTCCGTGACGTGGGTGTGGCCCGCGTAGGCGGCAGGGTCGAACACGTCCTCGTCGGCCGGGGCGATGTTGACGTCGCCGCACACCAGGACGTCGGCCGGACCGGCCGCCACCACGTCGCGCAGCGCGGCCAGCCAGGCGAGCTTGTAGCGGTAGTGGTCGGAGTCCGGCACCCGGCCGTTCGGCACGTACACCGAGTGCACCCGGATGCCGCCGCAGGTGGCGGCGACCGCGCGGGCCTCGGGGTGCGGGAAGCCCGGCGCACCGGCCACGCCGGTGACCACGTCGTCCAGGCCGACCCGGGACAGGATGGCCACGCCGTTCCACTGCACCTCGCCGTGCAGGGCCACCGCGTAGCCCCGGGCGGCCAGCTCGTCGCCGAGCAGCGCGGTGAACGCCTCGTCGGTCAGCTTGGTCTCCTGCAGGCACACCACGTCCGGCCGGCGCTCGTCCAGCCAGGGCAGCAGCCGCGGCACCCGCTGCTTGACCGAGTTCACGTTCCAGGTGGCCACCCGCACGCCGACCACCGTAGCCCGGGCGCCGCCGTACCCTGCGGCGGTGCCGCTGCTCGGACCCGCCGACCCGCTCCCCCACCGGCCACGGCGGATCGCCGTCTCGGGCACCTCGGGTGCCGGCAAGTCGGCGCTGGCCCGGACGGTCGCAGCGGTCACCGGCTCCCCGTACCAGGAGCTGGACGCCCTCTACCACGGCCCGGGGTGGACCCCGCGGGACTCGTTCGTGGCCGACGTGGAGGCCTTCACGTCGGCCGGAGCCTGGGTCACCGAGTGGCAGTTCGCGCAGACCCGGCCGCTCATCGCGGAGCGCGCCGACCTGCTGGTCTGGCTCGACCATCCGCGGCCGCTGGTGATGACCCGGGTGCTGCGCCGGACGATCCGCCGCCGGGTGCGCCGCACGCCGCTCTGGAACGGCAACGTCGAGGGGTCGCTGTGGCAGGCGTTCACCGACCGCGACGACGTGCTGTGGTGGGCCTGGCGGTCGCACCGGTCGCGGGGCGAGCGGGCGCTGGCACTGCTCGACGGGCCGGCGGCGTCGCGGCTGGTGGTGGTGCGGCTGCGCGGACAGCGTCAGGTGGACGCCTGGCTGGCGGGCCCGCTGACGGCCGCCGTCGGCTGAGCCGCCGGAAGGCCCGGGCCGGGGCCGGGCAGAACAGAAGCCGGGCAGGACAGGGCGTGGGTCAGGGCCGGGCGGCGTGGGTCCGCGGGATCTCCGGCGGTGGGAACTCAGGCCGGTGGGGCCCAGGCGGGGTCGCGGCCGAGCAGGAGCAGGAAGCGGTCGAGGGGCACGGCATCGTCCGGCACCGGCAGCCGCGGCCGGAAGAACGCCCGCTCCCCCGTGCGCGACTCGTCGTCCGGCACCAGCTCGGCGACGCGCACCGCCTCGGCGAGCACGTCGTCGTCGAAGGCGACGGTGGTGCCGAGCGTGCGGGCCACGTCCCAGGAGTGCGCCACGTAGTCGATCAGGTGGAAGCTCCGGGCCAGCGGCACCGGGAACGGGCGCGCGGTGCTGATCTCCGGCAGCCAGGCGGCGCCGGCCGGATCGGCGGCGGCGAACGCCGCGGCCACCAGCTCGGCGGACGCGGTGTACGCGGCGACGTGGGCGGCGGCGGTGGCCTCCGGGGCGGCGTCCGCGGCGGCGTCGGG
>DASWTI010000532.1:0-4369 GCA_036402215.1 Pseudonocardiaceae bacterium | reverse complement strand
CCGGCGGGCACGTCGGCGCGGTGCTGGCCAGCGTGGTCACCATGGTCGACCCGGACGCCGTGCTGCTCGGCGGCGAGATCGGCCGGCTGACGGCGTTCGTGGACGCGGTGCGCGGCCCGCTGTTCGAACGCGTGCCCGCGCGCACCGCTCGCCGCCTGCGCCTGGACCGCACCGCGCTGGCCGACGACTCCGGCGTCACCGGCCTCGCCGGCCTGGTCGCCGACTCGGTCCTCGCCACGGTCACCTGACGCGGCGGTCGCGGCTCAGCAGGCCGGGCGGCAGCGGCGCTGGATGATGGCGTCCAGGAACGCGCCGCGGATGTCGGCCGGGTCGCGCGCCAGGTACGCCTTGCCCCCGGTTGCCTCCGCGATCCGTTGCAGCGCCGGGAAGTCCACGTCCGGGCCGAGGCCGACCGGCATCACCGGCACCGGGCGCCCCGGGTCGGCGGCCGCCGCGGCGCGCAGCTCGGCCAGCAGCTCCGCCTCGGCGATCCCGGCGGGGTCCTCGTTGCGGCCGTCGGTCAGCAGCACCACCGTGTTCACCCGCCGCGCGTCGAACGAGCCGCGCAGCGCGCGCACCGCGGCGAGCACCGTGTCGTTCAGGCCGGTGGCGCCGTCGGTCCGCGCGGGCAACGAGGCGAACGCCGCGCCCAGCACCTGCCGCCGCGGTCCCACCGGGCCCATCGGCATGAGCTCCACCCAGTCGTCCGGCGGCCGCTGCCCGACGGAGAACGCCCACAGCCCGACGTCCGTGCTGTCCGGGTACAGGCCGAGCGCGGTGAGCGCCGCGTCCCTGGCCAGCTCGATTCGGGTCTGGCCGTTGCCTGCCGCCTCGTCCATCGAGCCGGACACGTCGATCACCACCAGCATCCGCACGTCCAGGTTCACCGCGCCCCACGTGCGCAGCACCTCGCGCGCCTCGTCCACCCGTGGCAACGGCACCAGCTCCGGCCGGGCGGCGGTCACGCCAGCGGCGGCCGGCGGCTCCCCGGCGAACAGCCCGTCGGGGGAGCGGAAGCCCGCCGCCCGCAGCGCCGCGGTGGCGGCCGACGAGCGCAGCGCCTCCTCCACCACGCGGGCCGCCTCGGCGGTGCCGGCCGGCTCACCCGGCCGGCTCACCCGCACCGGCAGGTACTCCATGGCGACGGTGCCCTCACGCGGGTAGACGGCGACCACGTCCGGCCGGTTGGCCGCCTCGTTGTGCGCCAGCACCGACTGCTCGGACGCGGTGAACGCCAGGCCGTTGTCCGCGGTGCGCATCCGGTCGTAGGCGAGCTGCATGGACGACACGGCGTCCTGCCCGACCGTGAGCAGCGCGCCCACCAGCTCCGGCCGGGGTGTGCCGTCGGGGTTGCCGAGCAACCGCCGCACCACCAGCAGCGTGGACAGACCCTCCGTGGTGACCACCGGGTCGCCGATCGTGGTGTCCACCGGGCCGGCGATCAGCTCCTGCCAGCTCGGGGCGCCGCCGCCCGCGCCCAGCCGCTCGGCGTCGCGCGGCGCGGCCACCACGACCAGCGGCGACAGGGCGATCGGCGGGTGCTCCTCGATGGCCGGCGGGGCGGCGCCGCGGGTGGCGGCGGTCTCCCTGGCCAGCGCCGGCCAGATCGCCGAGTCCGCGATCCACAGCGCGGGCGGGTCCGTGTCCTCGGCGAGGTCCGCCGCGGTGTCCGCCGAGGACCGGGCGATCACCCGCACAGCGACGCAGGACGCGTCGATCTCACTCCTCGTGATCGCCTGGACCGTGGCCGCCACGGCCGGCGCGGCCACCACCTTGAGTGAGGTCGCGGTGGTGCACGCTGGTCCGTCCGGGGGGCGCAGGGCGATGAGCGAGGCCGCCGCCACCAGGACCGCGCCCAGCACGGCGCCGGTTCCGACCAGCATGGAGCGGTCACCGGCGGGCGCGGCCGGAGAACTACTCAGGGTGTTGTTCATCGCTCTCGGAAGGGTCAGTGCGGCGGGGGTTACTCGACGGTAACTGGCACCTCCGCCGACGCCAAGCCCGAGCAAGATCACCGACAGTAGTTGAGATCGAGGTCACCTCTCCGCGCCCGGGGAACTCCGCCGGTCGCGGGGCCGTTGTCAGCACGAGTCCATCGGGGTCCGCCGCGACGCGGCCAACGCGCACGGAACACGGCGCCGGGTACCCTGGACGGACACATCGGCAGTGCTCGCCCGTCGCACGGAACATCGCATGTGCCGGAGCCGTTCACTACCCGACTTCGAGTCACGGGAGGGTCGAGGCCACCAGGCCGTACGCGCATGGACCGCAAGCGCCTGCTCCGCAATCCGCTGCTCTGGATCCTCGCCGCGGTGTTGCTCTGGTTCTCCTTCAGCTACCTGCTGGACGACACCAGGGGTTTCAAGCAGATCCCCACGTCCCAGGCCCTGGAGCAGCTCGACAAGGGCGCCGTCAAGGAGGCCGTGCTCCAGGACAAGGAGCAGCGGCTCAAGCTGTTCCTGAACGACGGCACCACCGTCGACGGTGCCAGCAAGCTGTACACCGAGTTCCCGGCCCAGAGTGCCGACGAGGTCGTCACCGCGCTCGACGAGGCGAAGACCGACGGCAAGATCACCGACCGCTGGGACACCTCGGTCACCCAGTCCAGCGTGCTCTTCCAGATCCTCATCTACATGGTGCCGCTGGTCCTGCTGTTCCTGCTGCTGATGTGGATGATGAACAACGCGCAGGGCGGCGGGAACCGCGTCCTCAACTTCGGCAAGTCGCGCGCCAAGCAGCTCTCCAAGGACATGCCCAAGACCACGTTCCAGGACGTGGCCGGCGCCGACGAGGCCGTCGAGGAACTGCACGAGATCAAGGACTTCCTGCAGAACCCCGGCCGCTACCAGGCCCTCGGCGCCAAGATCCCCAAGGGCGTGCTGCTGTACGGCCCCCCCGGCACCGGCAAGACGCTGCTCGCGCGCGCCGTGGCCGGCGAGGCCGGCGTGCCGTTCTACTCCATCTCCGGCTCCGACTTCGTGGAGATGTTCGTCGGCGTCGGTGCCTCCCGGGTGCGTGACCTGTTCGAGCAGGCCAAGCAGAACGCGCCGTGCATCATCTTCGTGGACGAGATCGACGCGGTCGGCCGCCAGCGCGGTGCCGGCCTCGGCGGCGGCCACGACGAGCGCGAGCAGACGCTCAACCAGCTGCTCGTCGAGATGGACGGCTTCGACGCCCGCGGCGGCATCATCCTGATCGCGGCCACCAACCGGCCCGACATCCTGGACCCGGCGCTGCTTCGGCCCGGCCGTTTCGACCGCCAGATCCCGGTCGCCGCGCCGGACATGCGCGGCCGCCGCGCCATCCTGCGGGTGCACTCCAAGGGCAAGCCGCTCGGCCCGGACGCCGACCTCGAATCGCTGGCCAAGCGCACCGTCGGCTTCTCCGGCGCGGACCTGGCCAATGTCATCAACGAGGCCGCGCTGCTCACCGCCCGCCAGAACGGCACGCTCATCACCGGCGCCGCGCTGGAGGAGGCCGTGGACCGCGTGATCGGCGGCCCGCGGCGCAAGAGCCGCATCATCTCCGAGCACGAGAAGAAGATCACCGCGTACCACGAGGGCGGGCACGCGCTCGCCGCCTGGGCGATGCCGGACCTGGAGCCGGTGTACAAGGTGACGATCCTGCCGCGCGGGCGCACCGGCGGGCACGCGCTCGTCGTCCCTGAGGACGACAAGGAGCTGATGACCCGCTCCGAGATGATCGCCCGCCTGGTGTTCGCCATGGGCGGTCGCGCCGCCGAGGAGCTCGTGTTCCACGAGCCCACCACCGGCGCCTCGTCGGACATCGACCAGGCCACCAAGATCGCCAAGGCGATGGTCACCGAGTACGGCATGAGCGCGCGGCTCGGCGCCGTCCGGTACGGCAAGGACCAGGGCGACCCGTTCCTCGGCCGCTCCATGGGCCACGCCGCCGACTACTCGCTCGAGGTCGCGCACGAGATCGACGAGGAGGTGCGCGCCCTCATCGAGGCGGCGCACACCGAGGCGTGGGACATCCTGCAGACCTACCGCGACGTGCTGGACGACCTGGTGGCCGAGCTGGTCGAGAAGGAGACGTTGCAGCGCAAGGACCTGGTGCGCATCTTCGACGCCGTCGAGAAGCGACCGCGGATCACCGCGTTCAACGACTTCGGTGGCCGCACGCCGTCGGACAAGCCGCCGATCAAGACGCCCGGCGAGCTGGCCCGTGAGCGCGGCGAGCCCTGGCCGCCCATCCAGGAGGAGCCGGAGCCGACCCCGGTCGGCGCGGTTCCCGGTGGCGGCCTGCCGCAGGCCCCCGGCGGGGTCGGCGGTCCCGGCCCGAACGGTGCGCACCTGCCGCAGCCCGGCGGCCCGTACGGCCAGCCCGGCCCGTGGGGTCCCGGTCC
>DASWTI010000531.1:0-18042 GCA_036402215.1 Pseudonocardiaceae bacterium | reverse complement strand
CACCGCCGTCCCGCGGATCACGCCACGGACGCGGTCCCCGTCGCGCAGCGCCGCGGACAGCGGCTTGATCACCACGGTCACCACGCCCTCGCCGGGCACGAACCCGTCGGCGCCGGCGTCGAACGCCCGGGACGCACCGGTCGGCGAGAACGACCGCAGCCGCGAGCCGAGCTGGAAGTACTGCGGCGACATGCCGAGGTGCACCCCGGCCACCACGGCCTGCTCGCACTCGCCGTCACGGATGCTGCGCACCGCCGTGTGCAGCGCCACCAACGACGACGAGCACAGCGTGTCGATCGTCATGCTGGGGCCGTTGAGGTCCAGGAAGTAGCTGACCCGGTTGGCCAGGATGGCGTTGTGGTTGCCCAGCCCGGCCGCGGTCTGGACCACGTCGCCGACGACCATGTCGCGGTAGTGCTGGTAGCTGGCGCCGACGAACACGCCGACGGAACGGCCGTGCACCCGGCCGGACAGCCCGGCGTCCTCCAGCGCCCGCCAGGCGGACTGCACGAGGTGCCGCTGCTGCGGGTCGATCCACTGCGCCTCGGCCGGCGAGATGCGGAAGAAGCGGGCGTCGAAGCCGGCCATGTCCTCCACGAACCCGGCCCGCCGCAGGTAGACCGTGCCGGGCAGCGCCTCGTCGGAGTAGTAGGCGTCGATGTTCCAGCGGGACTTCGGCACCTCGCGCAGGCAGTCCTCACGGTTCATCAGGACGTGCCACAGCTCGCCCGGGTCGTCCGCGTTCGGGAACACACCGTCGAAGCCGACGATCGCCATGTCGTGACGGTCGCCCCGCTCACCGTCCCGGTCGTCGGTTCGCCCGGCCCGGTCCGCAGTGGTGACACGCGACGCAACGGCGGCGGATGCGACGGGGACGGCGGGAACGGGCGCCACGGGAGCCGGGGCGGCCGGAACCGGCTCGCCGGTCGCCGGGGCGGCAGTGACGCCGTAGGTGTCGCGCAGCTCGGCGACCAGGTTGTCGACGGTGCCGACCTCCAACAGCAGGGTCACCGGGATGTCCACGTCCAGCCGGGCGCGGATGTCCTGGGCCAGCGAGATGGCGAGCATGGAGTCGAGCCCCTGCTCCTCCAGCGGCCGGTCCAGCTCCAGCGCCTCGACGTCGGCCTCCAGTCCCTCGGCGATCCAGCGGGCCAGCGCCGGTCCGAGCGCCGCGCCACCGGGAGCACCGACACCGCTGGCACCGCTGGGCGCGGGTACCGGGGCGGCGTCCGGGGACACCCCGTCGCGACCGGCGCCATTGGCGGAGCCGTTGGCACCATGGGCAACCGCTCCGGCCGGCGGCGCGGCGGGGGCCGGCAGGTAACCGTTGCGCTCGGTGGGCGCGGCCACGGCGGGGCCGTCAAAGGTGCCGTGCTCCGGCGCGGCCGGCGGCCGCGACGTGAGCCGCCGCCAGGTCACTCCGCGGGCCACCAGCACCGGCCGGTCACCGTCCAGCATCACCAGGCTCGCGGTGAGCAGCCCGGCGTCCGGCGCGGCGGCGCGGTCCCGGCGGGCGTACACCCGCGCGGTGCCGGACACCGGCCCGAGCACGCCGAGGCGTTCCACGGTGAGCGGCACGTACAGTCCCTCAGCGCCGCAGGCGGCCAGCGCCACCTGGAACGCGCCGTCCAGCAGCCGCGCGTCCACCGAGCCCGCGCCGGCCACCGGCACGCCGCGCACCGTGCCGAGCGCCTCACCCGGCGCCACGGCGAGCGCGGTCAGGCAGCGGAAACCCGTGCCGTAGGACAGCCCGGCGCGTTCGAACGCCGCGTACACGTCGTCCAGGTCGACCGGCGTGAAGCGGTCCTCGGCGGCCGGCGGCACCGGCGCACCCTCGGCCGGGTCGCCGTCGCACACCCGCGCCTCGCACACCACGGTGCCGGCACCGTCGCGGAACATCACGGTGGCGCCGTCACACTGCGCGGTGAGCGTGGCCGGCGGGCGTACGGCGGCCCGGAAGGTGAGGTCCCGCACCGCGAACCGGTCGCGGCCGAGCACCTCGGCGATCCGCGCGGGGTAGCCGGAGCCGGGCAGCGTCGGGGTGCCGAGCACCACGTGCTCCACCGCCTCGGGGTGCTTGGTCCAGGTCAGCCGGCCGCCCGCGTGCGTGCCCACCGGCTCCAGCCACAGGTGCTTCTCGTCGTGCGGCGCCGTCGGGAAGCGCACGCCGACGGCCGGCCGCTCGACCGGCAGGGCGGCGCCGGCCACGAAGCGGCGTGCCGCCAGGTCGAGGCCCTCGCGGTCGGTGGTCAGCCTCTCGACCGGCTCGACCGGCTCGACCGGCTCGGCCGGTCCGGCCCCGGCCGGCGCGGTGCCCACGTACAGCCGGGCGGCGTCCACCCGGGCGAGGAACAGCATGAGCTTGTCATCCAGTTGCTCGGCGCTGTCCACCACGCAGGCGAGGCGGTGTGCCGCCGCCGACCGGCGCCTGCTGGCGGCGCACAACCAGGTCAGCGGCGGGCAGTGCGGGGAGCGCAGCAGGCGGACCAGCCGGTCGGCAAGTGTGCCCAGGGCCTCCTCGGACCCGGCCGAGAGGGTGAGCAGGAACGGGCCGGGAACGCCCGGGTCGGCCGGGGGCGGGGCTGCCTCCAGCACCGCGTGCGCGTTGACGCCGCCGAAGCCGAAGCTGCTGACGCCGGCCAGCCGCGGGCCGTCCCAGGGCACCAGCCGATCGGCGACGAACAGCGGCGACTCCTCGAAGCGGAACGAGGTGTTGGGCACGCTCAGGTTGAGCGACGGCGGGATGTGCCCGGCCTGCAGCGCGAGCACCGTCTTGATCAGCCCGGCGATGCCGGCCGCCGGCTCCAGGTGCCCGATGTTGGTCTTGACCGAGCCGACCGCCACCGAGCCGGGCCCGGTGCCGTCGCCGAGCGCGGCGCGCAGCGCCTCCAGCTCGATGAGGTCGCCGAGCTGGGTGCCGGTGCCGTGCGCCTCGACGTAACCGACGGCGGACACCCCGGAGGCGCCCATCGCCCGGCGGATCACGGCCTCCTGCGCCGTGCTGCTGGGCGCGGTCAGGAAGCCGGCGCTCGCCCCGGTGTGGTTGACCGCCACGCCGCGGACCACGGCGAGCACCGGGTCGCCGTCGCGCTCGGCGTCGGCCAGCCGCTTGAGCAGCAGCACGCCGCAGCCCTCGCCGCGCACGTAGCCGTCGGCGCCCTGGTCGAACGTCCGGCACACGCCCTGCGGGGACAGCATGCCGTTGCGCGCGAAGGAGCGGGTCTTGGACGGGGCGAGCACCAGGTTGGCCGCGCCCACGACGGCGGCGTCGATCTCGCCGGAGCGCAGGTGCATGGCGGCGACGTGCAGCGCCACCAGGGATGAGGAGCACGCGGTGTCGACCGCGAAGCTCGGCCCGGACCAGTCGAAGACGTGCGAGAGCCGATTGGCGACCATGGAGACGGCGGTGCCGGTGGCGGCATGCGGGTCGCCGTGGCCGACGCTGCCCGCGACCAGCTCGGGGAAGTCGCTCGCGATGGTGCCGACGAACACTCCGGTGTTCGCGCCGAGCGAGTCCCGGTCGTGGCCGCAGCCCTCCAGCGCCTCGTCGGTGACGCTCAGCAGGATGCGCTGCAACGGGTCGAGGCGGCGGGCCTCGCGCTCGGTGAGCCCGAAGCGGGCCGCGTCGAATCGCTCGACCCCGTCCACCCAGCCGGCCGGCACCTCGTCTGCCCCGGACCACAGGTGTCCCCAACCGCGGTGCCCGTCCGGCGCCGCGCCCACGCTGCTCACGCCGCCGGCCAGGTTCGACCAGAACTCGTCGGGCGTGGCGGCGCCCGGGAACCGGCAGGCCATGCCGATGATCGCCAGCGGCGCCCCGTCCGACGCCCCGTCGGCCTGCCACCACCGCGGCGCCTCCTCGGCCTTGTCCGCCGCCGGCTCTTCGGCCGGGGTACTTGGGGGGGCAACGGAAGCGGAGGCGGCCACCGGCTCGGCGACCGGGACGTCGGTGTCCGCCGGAGCGGCCGGGGTGGCCGGGGTGGCGGCCAGGATCTCGGCGACGTCCGGGGTCACCGCGGCCGCCGGAGCCGGGGCGGCCGGCCGCCGGGACGCTGCCGGAGCCGGGGTGGCGCCGGGACGCAGCAGGGCGGCGAGCTTGGCCGCGGTGCCGGTGGCGAAGATCGCGGCGGGGCTCACCTCCAGGCCCAGCTCACGGCCGAGGGCGGCGGCGGCCAGCGTCACGTTGGCCGAGTCACCGCCCAGATCGAAGAAGTTGTCGCCCGGCTCCAGCTCGTCGTGGCCGAGGACCGTGGCGAACACCCGGGCGATCGCCGCGGCCAGTTCCTCCCCCATCGGCGCCACCGGCCGCGCGGGCTCGGCGGCCACGGCGGGCTCCGCGGTCGCGGGTCGCGGGGCCGGGACCGGCGTGGGGGTGTCGCCGGTGCGGATGATGGTGTGCCGGGTGGGCTGCGGCAGCCGGCTGCGGGCGATCTTGCCGTTGTCGGTGAGCGGCAGCTCGTCCAGCGTCACGTAGGCGTCCGGGACCATGTACTCCGGCAACGTGCGCCCGACCAGGGCATCCAGCTCCCCCTTGGTGACCGGCCCGTGGGTGACCAGGTACGCGGTGAGCCGGGGCTCGCCACGGCCCTCGAACGGCACCGCGACCACGACGGCCGCGCCGATCAGCGGGGATTTCTCGAGCACGCGCTCGATCTCGGCGGGCTCGATTCGGTTGCCCCGCACCTTCACCTGGGCGTCGCCGCGGCCCTGCCACTCGATGCGGCCGTCCTCGTGCGGGCGCACGGTGTCGCCGGTCCGGTACAGCCGCAGCCCGCTCGCCGGGTGCGTGAGGAACACCTCGGCGGTGCGGTCCGGCCGGTGGGCGTAGCCGCGGGCGAGCTGCGCGCCGGAGATGTACAGGTCCCCGGACCACCCGGGCGGGCACGGCGTGAGGTCCGCGTCCAGGACGTGGAACCCGGTGGCCGGCAAGGGGTCGCCGAGCGGCAGGAACGCTCCGACGGACTCCACGCGGTGCGCGGACACCCAGATGGTCGCCTCGGTCGGCCCGTACAGGTTCCACAGCTCGCGGGCCGGGCCGAGCAGCCGCTGCGCGGTGGCCGGCGGCAGCGCCTCGCCGCCGGACAGCACGGTGAGGCCGGCGTGCGGCTCCCAGCCGGTGTCCAGCAGCAGCCGCCACATGCTGGGCGTGGCCTGCGCGACGGTGATGCCGGACGCGGCGTCCGGTGTGGAGCCGATGAGCTCGGCGAGCCGCTGCGGGCTGCGCGCCACCGCGCGCGAGGCGACCACCACCGTGGCGCCCACGGTGAGGGGCAGCAGCAGCTCCAGCAGCGAGATGTCGAACGCCGTGGTGGTGTGCGCGAGCACCACGTCGGACGCCGACGTGCCGAGGCGCTCACCGATGCCGGTCAGGAAGCACGCGAGCGCGCCGTGCTCGATCTCCACGCCCTTGGGCTCGCCGGTGGAGCCGCTGGTGAACAGCACGTACGCCAGGTCGCCGGCCGTCACCTCGGGGGCGATCGCGAGCAGCGAGCCGTCCGGCGGCGGCACCGGCAGCGCGGACGGGGCCAGCCGAGCGCCGAGGGCGTGGGTGCGGGGATCGGTCAGCACCAGGTCGCAGCGCGCCACCTCGGTGTAGCGGCCCAGACGCTCCACCGGGTAGTTCGGGTCCAGCGGCAAGAACGCTGCGCCCGCCCGCAGGACGCCCAGCATCGCGGGCAGCAGCTCCGGCCCGCGCTCGGTGAGCACGCCGACCACCGACGCCTCGTCGACACCGTGGTCGTACAGATGGGCGGCGACCGCGTCGGCCCAGGCGTCCAGCTCGGCGTAGGTCAGCTCATGGGTGCCGCAGCGCACGGCGATCGCGTCCGGCCGCTCGGCCACCACGGCGGCCACCAGGTCGAGCACGGTACCCAGGTCCGGCGCCACGGCCTCGGGAGCGGCGGCGACAGGTGCGGCGGTGACGGGAACGTCGGGCTCGGTGAGGACGGCGGGGACCGGGGTGGCCTCGCCGTGCAGCATCACACCGAGCGCCAGGTCCTCGACGCGCTCGGCGAAGGCGAGGGCCTCGTCCTGGTCCATCGCGGTCTCCCGGACGAACACCGTGGGCGGGCCGCCGGCCAGGCAGAGCAGTGCGATCTCGGTGTCCGGCTCGGTGGCGGCCTCCTCGCCGGCGGCGCGCTCCAGCACCATGATCCGGGTGAACGACGGCCCGTCGTGGCCGAGCGGGCGCTGCGCCAGGCCGAGCCGCAGCTCCAGGTCGGTGGCGTAGCCGCGCCGGGCGGCGGCCTCGTCGAGCTTGGCGGCCAGCGAGCCGGTGTCGTCGGCGTCGAAGCGCACCGGCACCCGGGCGGCGGCGATGCCGCCGGTGCGCTCCGCCAGCTCGCGCGCGGCCGCCGGGGACCAGGCGAAGTCGAAGCACGTGGTGCCCATCCGCTCGGCGAGCGCCGCGAGGAACGCCCGCACCACGTCGACCGACTCCTCGCGGGAGTGCGGCACATAGGCGAGCTCGAAGCGGCCGTAGTGGGCGGTGGCCGCGGAGAAGTCCGCCGCGGGCACCGGGGCCGGCCGCAGGTCGGACAGCCGCCGGCGCCACCACGGCTCGTGCGGCCGCAGCAGCGTCTGTGCCTCGGCGATCGCCGCCAACCGCTCGGCCGAGACCGGCGGGAACGGCCCGCCGACGGTGATGCCGAGCCGCTGCGCGGCCGCCCGGCCGCTGATCGTGTTGCCCTCGACGTCGCCGAAGTCGCTCAGCAGCAGGTCCGCCTCAGGGGTGGCGAACTTGATCGCCGAGCCGTCCACGGAGACGGCGACGGTGTCCGCGCGGTGGTCGTCGCGCGGGATGATCCGCACCTGACGGCTGAACACCACGCCCTGGTCGGTGACCAGCGTGGGCACGCCGAGCGGGTTGGGGAACGAGCCGTAGTCCAGCGCCTTGGAGATGCGTTCGGCCTCCACCGCGGAGGTGCCGGCGTGGATGATGCCGCCGGAGGCCATCCGCGCCGACCGACGGTAGAACCGCCGCTCCCGACCGGAGGTGTCCACCGGCTCGGGCAGCGCGCGTTGCATGAGCCGCGGCACCAGCTCGTCGAACAGCTCGATGCCGACCTCGGCGGCCTCGTAGGTGAGCGACAGCGCCGTCGAGTGGCCCCGCACCGGGAACCAGCGCTCGGCGAGCACGCCGCCGGCGTCCACCGCCTCGGTCATCAGGTGCCAGGTGGCGGCGTGCCGGGTGGCGCCCTCGTAGAGCGCCCACGCCGGGACGTGGCTGCCGGAGTAGCGGGGCAATGGGCCGTCGTGGAAGTTGATCGCCGCGACGGCCGGCAGGGCCAGCACCTCCGCCGTGAGGATGCGGAAGTTGACCATGCTGAACAGGTAGTCGACGGAGGCGGCGGTCAGCGCCACCACCAGGTCACCGCGGGGGTCGAGCACCGGGATGCCGTGCTCGCCCGCCCAGGTGACGGCCGCCGGGTCGTCGGTGAGGACGCCCTCGACCCGCATCCCGGCCTCCAGCAGCCGGGCGGTGCAGCGGATCAGGACCCGGGTGCCGCCGATGACGAAGCAGTTCGGCGCCGCGCTCACCGCTCGGCCTCGGCGGCGCCGTTGGCCCCGGCGGCCACGGCCTCACGGCCGGCCGGGGCGGCCGGAGCGGTCGGGGCGGTGGAGGCGGCCGCGGTCTCCTTGGCCACCCAGGCGTCGATCTGGGACACGACCTCCTCGTCCAGCGAGAGCTGGCCGGGCACCCACATCGGGTTGGACAGGCCCCGGTGGGTCCGCTCGCACATCTCCCAGTCCTCGTAGTTCGCCTTGTCCCACAGGGCGAACACGGCCTCGTGCGAGAAGTCCGGCTTGGCCGTCTCCGAGGGGTGGAAGAGCCAGAAGTGCCGCACCACGCAGGTGCCGGGGCTCTCCGGCCAGACCCACTGCATCATCACGTAGTCCGCGGTGAACCCGAAGAGCAGGTTCGGCAGGATGGTGATCCAGTTGATGCGCTGGAGGTCGGCCTCCGGCACCAGCCGCATCGGGGCCCGGTCACTACGCCCTGTCATCGACACCGAGTTGTAGGCCTGCCGCATCGCCTGCCAGGCGCCGACGATCTGCTCGCCGCGTAGGTCGTACGTGCCGGCGTCGTCGAAGTCGGTGATGCGGTGCAGGTCCTTGTGCGCCGTGGGGAAGTGCAGGCTCTCGTTGACGTTGTGCGCCACCAGCTTCCAGTTGGAGGCCACCGGGTAGTCCTTGGCCTGCACGCAGTCCAGGTCGGCCAGCTCGTAGACCCGGGCGAACTCGCCGAACTCCCCCAGCGCCTCGTCGAGGTCCGAGGGGTCCTCGGCGAAGGAGATGAACACCACCCCGTACCGGATCTCGGTCCGAATGGGCAGCAGGCCGTTCTTCTCCTTCTCGAAGAAGTGGTCGAAGTACGTCCCGTTGAGACTCTTCAGCTTGCCGTTCTTGTCGTAGACCCAGCAGTGGTACAGGCACACGATGCTCTGTCGCCGCCCGGTCGCCTCTTCCACCAGCTTGTACCCGCGATGCCGGCAGTAGTTGTGGTACGCCTGGATTCCGTCGTCGCCGTGCATGATGAGCACGGAGCCCGAGCCGATGTTGAGGGTCGTGTAACAACCCTTCTCCTTCAAACGGGAGACGTGGTCGACGGGAAGCCACCGCCGACCGTAGATGCGCTCCATCTCGAGCCGGAACTGCTCCTCGCCGGTGTAGAAGGCGTGCGACCGGCCGATGCCGCCGGTGGCGAAGTAGGCCCGATCCTCATCCTGCTCGCCGATGAGGTCGGACATGCTTGGTGCGCGCGTCATCTGCTTGGCTCCTCGGGACGGAAATGCGGGTGCTCGGCCGGATCAGGACGGTTCGTAGATGCGCTTCTCGGCCGGCACCCCGGCGTCGTCGTAGATGCGTTCCAGCGCCTCGGGGGAGAAGATCACGTGGTCCTCGACGCCGCCGGCGATGAGGCCCAGCATCTGCGTCGTCCAGTAGTCGCTCTTGCCGATCGCGCCCAGCACCGCCTCGAAGAACGGCGGCAGGCTCAGCTCGGCCATCATGGTCGTGAAGTCGTAGACGCCGGCGCTCCACTCGTCGCGGACCTTGTTGTAGTCGGCGAGCGCCTCGCTCATCGGCCGCTGGCCGGACAGCCCCTCGTGGATGCGCTCGGCGAGCATCTCGCCGTGCTGGAAGGCGTCGGTGATGCCCCACCCGGTGAACGGGTCCTTGTGGTAGCCGGCGTCGCCGACGAGCGCCCAGCCGGGGCCGTGCGAGTGCCGGTAGTAGTTGTCCGGGTAGCGCATCGGGTAGAACGGTTCCTCACGTCTGCCCTGGTCACGAAGCTGTTGGCCCATCTCCGGTTGCACGTCGTCGAACACCGCGAGGAACCGGTTCTCGACATCGGAGCGGAACTCCTTGAGCTGCCGCCGGCTGGCGATGGTCGCCACCATGGTGAGCCCGTCGTTGGTCGGCCAGGTGCCGAACCACTGCTCGTTGAAGCCGGTCTTGTGGTGCAGGCCCCAGTCCAGGCCGCTGAAGTACGAGTAGTAGATGAACCCGGCGGCGGGCCGGACGTTGTACAGGCCGGCGCCGACCTTCTTGGCGACCGTGGAGTGGCAGCCGTCCGCGCCGACCACGATGGTCGACCGGAACTCGCGCTCCCGGCCGTCGGCCTCCCGGCCCCGGATGCCGGTCACCTGGCCGTCGGCGAACAGCAGGTCGGTCAGGGTGAACTGCTCGATCACCTCGGCCCCGGCGCGCCGTGCGGCGTTCACCAGGATCTCGTCGAGCACGATCCGCCGCGGGCAGTACACCGCGTCGATACCGTCGATCGGATCGGCGAACCCGTTCAACTCGATCCCCGTGAAGGAGAAATTCATCTTCCGGACGGCCGGCGTGCCCGCGGCAATTACCTCGTCGAGGAGCCCCCAGTCCTGCAAACGGGAGAGCCCGGCCTGATGAATGTAGTGCGTGGACACGGTGTCACTCGGGAAAGAGGAGCGGTCCACCATCAGGACGCGGTGACCCTGCTTCGCCAATAGCATCGCCACGGGAGATCCGGCGCAGCGTGCCCCGACAACGATAACGTCGTACATGGACGTACCCCATCATCTGTGAGCAATTATCCGCGCCAGATCCCGGCGCATCCGATACGAGACACTAGGTAGGCCATCGTTTGAAGGTCAAGCCCACCACGGGCGATTCCGAGAGATTGGTCCAGTCGGCGGGACGACCTTTGAGATGACCCATACGGCGCAACCGGAATGGTCCGGAACGGGGTGCGCAGCGTTGTCGACGCGTGACTGCGGGTCAATCAGCCGACCGGGCGATGCCACCACCGGCGCACTCGACCGCGCGTCCCGGCGGCACGCCACACACCCCCTACACCGTCCGGGCATCCGGCCACACGGACGGGGCAGCGTTCGTGACGAGGCGTCACCGGAGTCGGCCGAACGGGGATCGGCGCGGCGGCGCCGGGCGCGGCGGTGGAAGATCACCCCCGGAGCAACTCCGCCACCCGATCGGAGGCCCGACAGTTCCGAGATCAACAAAGGGGAGGTTCGTCACAGTGGCGACCATCCGGAGCAGTGGCCGCCCCCGTCCGCCGAAGCCGGCCGACGGACCCGGCGGGCGGGCCGACACCGGCTGCGGGCCAGCGACCCGGCGAGGACACGCAGAGTACGGCCTCGCGGTGGGCCACGCCAGCGTCCTTGGCCATTTCCGACCCGGCCGTCCGACGCCTCGAGTGCGGCCTGAGCGGCATTTGAGCCGGCGACAGGCGCGCACTGGGGGACGCGGACAACCATCCATTGCTACGTGATGGTGCCTGGTGGCAGAGAATGCGCCACCGGCGACCACCTCCGGCCGGCACCTCGGCCGGGTTGGACCAATTCGGAAAGCGGCCTTCCAGTACGGGCGTTACGTTGTGATCGCCGGGACGCGGACCATTCCCGGACACGATCACCATCGCCCACGAACACCTCCGACCAGGCGCCGGGCACGGCGCGCGGGGCTGACCGATCAGTCCAGATCAGCGCCGTCGTGCCACGCCCCGAGCAGGTCCGCACGAGGTGCTCGGCGGTGGCCATGGCCGGCACTCCGACCCGCGGCAACATGATGTTCACCCGGCCGTTACCGGAGGGTCCGATCGGCCGATCCGAACTGGACCTCCCCGTAGTCTGTCCGTACCGCTGGCCCGGTCGACGGCCTCCGGAGCGCGCCGCCCGGCAGGGCCGAGCCGCACACCGGGACGTGGCGGTGGATCCAGGGCCGGCCGGGCCGTCAGTAGAGTGCCCGGGTCGCACGACCCCCCGTCCCGAAGGCGCGCCTCATGATTCAGTCGGTCGACCGCGCGATCCGGATCCTGAGGGAGCTCCAGGGTGCCCGGACGCTCGGCCTCACCGAGCTGGCCGGCCGGCTCCAGCTCGCGGCCTCCACGGTGCACGGCCTGCTGCGCACGCTCGCGGCCGGCGGCATGGTGGAGCAGGACGGCGCGGGCCGCTACACCCTCGGCCCCGCCGTGCTGGGGCTCGGCCACGTGTACCTGGACGGCAACGAGCTGCGGCTGCGCAGCCTGGGCGCCGCGGAGGCGCTGTCCGAGCGGACCGGCCACGCGGTACGGGTGGCCGTGCTCCTGGGCACCGACGCGATCGTCGTGCACCACGTGTCCCGACCGGACGGCGGCCGGCCGCCGCGCGAGGTCGGCAGCTCCGTCCCGGCGCACGCGAGCGCCCTCGGCAAGGCGCTGCTGGCCTTCCACCCGGCGGCGCACACGCTGCTGCCCCACGACCGGCCGCTCCCCCGGCTCACCGGCCGCACCATCGCCGACCGCGGCGAGCTGGACGACGCCCTGACCCGGACCCACGCCGACGGCGTCGCCCACTGCGTCGACGAGGCGGTCATCGGCCAGGCCGAGGTCGCCGCCCCGATCTTCGGCCCCCGCACCGTCGCCGGCGCCATCGGCGTGGTGCTGCCGAGCCCCGAGCACCGCCCCGACGGCCCGGTCACGCACGCCGTGCGCGAGGCCGCGATCGCCATCTCCCGCGGCATGGGCGCGGCTTCGTGGCCGGTCACCACCCACCCGGCGCGCACCGGCTGACCGCGGGATCGGGCCGCGCCGCGCGGCGGCGGTTCACGAACGGCCTGGTGCCACGCCGGACGGTGGCCTCCGGCTCAGCTCGTGGCCACCGTGTAGGAGGTGATGGCCACGAGCCGTCGGCCCACGAACTCGTACACGTCGCACGAGGAGACCCGGAACACCGCGTCCTCCGCGTCGGTGTAGGTGGCGCGGGTGTCCACCACCACGGCGTTCCCGCCGTCGACGACCAGGAAACGGCCGAACTCGGTGGTCACGCCGGCCAGGTACGCCGCGGACTCCTCGCAGGCGGCGATGACAGCCTCCCGGCCGACCATCACCCGCTCCCCCATCACGGTCCACACGACGTCGTCCGCCAGTACCGGGTACACCTCGGTGAACCGGTGCCGGGAGAACGCCTCGGCCATCGCGCCGTTCATGTCCACCACCCCTGCCGCGACACGGTACGCCCGATCGCGTGGCACGCCGGCAATCCATTAGTGAGTGAGTCGCTCACTCATCTATGCTCGCCGACGTGCCGCAGGTCGAGGAGAGCACCCGGGCGCCGCGGATGGCGCCGGACGAGCGACGGGAGATGCTGGTCGCCGCGACGCTGCCGTTGGTGGCGCGACACGGGCTGAAGGTCACCACCAAGCAGATCGCGGAGGCCGCGGGCGTCGCCGAGGGCACCATCTTCCGGGTCTTCCCGGACAAGGACGCGCTGGTCCGGGCCGCCGTTCACAAGGCGCTCGACGTGAGCCCGATGCTGGCCGAGCTGTCCGTGGTGGACCTGGGCCTGGAACTGCGCGACCGCCTGGTGGTCGTGACCGGCATCCTGCAACGCCGCTTCGTGGCGGTGTTCGACCTGATGATCGCGGTCGGCATGCACGGGCCGGCCCGGACGGCCGACGAGCACCGGGCGGCGGCGCGGTCGCAGCACGCGGCGGTCATCGAGGAGATCGGCCGCATCCTGGAGCCCGACGGCGACCGGCTGCGCTGCCCGGTGCCCGAGGTGGTCCGGGTGCTGCGGCTGCTCACCTTCTCCGGCTCGCACCCGCTGATCAGCGACGGCCGCCTGCTGTCCGCCGAGGAGATCGCCGACGTGGTGCTGTACGGCACGACCAGGGACCACGGCGGGACCAGGGGCAACGGCACGACCAGGGGCAACGCCAGGAACCACACGCCCGAGAGCGAGGAGGCACCGCGGTGCTGATCCACGTGCTGCGCACCCACCTGCGGCCCTACCGGGGGCTGCTGGCCGGGGTCGTCGTGCTGCAGTTGCTGGGCACGATCGCCTCGCTCTACCTGCCCAGCCTGAACGCGGACATCATCGACCGCGGCATCGCACGTGGCGACACGAACTACATCCTGGGCACCGGCGGCTGGATGCTCATGGTCTCGGCGGTGCAGGTGGTGTGCGCGGTCGCGGCGACCTACCTGGGGGCCAAGGCGGCCATGCTGTTCGGCCGTGACCTGCGCGGCGCGGTGTTCCACCGGGTCGGCGGCTTCTCCGCCCGCGAGGTGGCCCGGTTCGGCGCGCCGTCGCTCATCACCCGCACCACCAACGACGTGCAGCAGGTGCAGATGCTCGTGGTGGTCACCTGCACGATGCTGGTGGCGGCGCCCATCATGTGCGTCGGCGGCGTGGTGATGGCGTTGCGCGAGGACGTCGGGCTGTCCTGGCTGATGCTGGTGTCCGTCCCGGTCATGGTGGTCGCCATCGGGCTGATCGTCCGGCGGATGGTGCCGCAGTTCCGGCTCATGCAGGTGCGCATCGACGCGGTGAACCGGGTGCTGCGCGAGCAGCTCACCGGCATCCGGGTGGTGCGGGCGTTCGTCCGTGAGCCGTACGAGTCGCTGCGCTTCGGCGCGGCGAACGCCGACCTGACCGAGACGTCGCTGCGGGTCGGCCGGATGCAGGCGATGATCTTCCCGATCGTCATGCTGGTGTTCAACGCCTCCAGCGTGGCCGTGCTCTGGTTCGGGGCGGCCCGGGTGGACGGCGGCCAGATCGAGATCGGCTCGCTCACGGCGTTCATCCAGTACCTGGTGCAGATCCTGATGGCCGTGATGATGGCGACGTTCATGCTCATGCTGGTGCCGCGCGCCGCGGTGAGCGCCGAACGCATCGGCGAGGTGCTGGACACCGAGTCGTCGGTGGCGCCGCCGCGGAACCCGGTCACCGCCACGCCGGAGCGCGCCACCGTGGAGCTGCGCGACGTGGAGTTCCAGTACCCGGGCGCCGAGCAACCCGTGCTGCGCGGCATCTCGTTCCGCGCGGGGCCCGGGCGCACCACGGCCGTCATCGGCAGCACCGGCGCCGGCAAGACCACGCTGCTCTCGCTGATCCCCCGGCTCTTCGACGCCACCGGCGGCACGGTGCTGGTGGACGGCGTGGACGTGCGCGAGCTGGACCTCGACGTGCTGTGGAGCCGGATCGGCATCGTGCCGCAGCGGCCGTATCTGTTCAGCGGCACGGTGGCGAGCAACCTGCGCTACGGCAACCCCGACGCCACCGACGAGGAGCTGTGGCGTTGCCTGGAGATCGCGCAGGCGCGGGAGTTCGTGGAGGCCATGCCGGCCGGGCTGGAGACGCCGATCACGCAGGGCGGCACCACGGTCTCCGGCGGGCAGCGGCAGCGGCTGGCCATCGCCAGGGCGCTCGTGCACCGCCCGGAGATCTACCTGTTCGACGACTCGTTCTCCGCGCTGGACCTGGGCACCGACGCGCGGCTGCGGGCCGCGCTGCGCCCGGCGACGGCGGACGCCGCGGTGATCATCGTGGCGCAGCGCGTCTCGACGATCGTGGACGCCGACCAGATCGTGGTGCTGGAGGACGGGGAGATCGTCGGCGCCGGCCGGCACGAGGAGCTGCTCGTGACCTGCCGGACCTACCTGGAGATCGTCGAGTCGCAGCAGACCGTGGGAGCGTCCTCATGACCCGGCCCCGCGCCACCCCCGCCCGGCTGGTCGGCGCCCCGCAGCGCGGCAGCGGCCCGCCGTGGATGGGCGCCGGCATGCCGGTCGAGAAGTCGGTGACCTTCTGGCCGTCGGCGAAGCGGCTGGTGCGGCGGCTGGACGACCAGCGCGGCAAGCTCGTGGCGATCATCGCGCTGGCCGTCGGCAGCATCGGGCTGTCGGTGTACGTGCCGCGGCTGCTGGGCCAGGCCACCGACGTCATCTTCGCCGGGGTCATCGGCTCCAGGCTGCCGGCCGGCACCACCAAGGAGCAGGCCGTCGAGGGGCTACGGGCCGGGGGCAACCAGAACCTGGCCGACATGCTGGCCCGGATGGACGTGGTGCCGGGCACCGGCATCGACTTCGGCGCGCTGCGCGCGGTGATCCTGGTGGCCGTGGCCATGTTCGTGCTGGCCAGCATCCTGCAGTGGATCCAGGGCTACCTGCTGGCCGGCGTGGTGCAGCGCGCCATGTCGCGGCTGCGCGCCGACGTCGAGGCGAAGCTGCACCGGCTGCCGCTGCCGTACTTCGACCGGCAGCCGCGCGGCGAGCTGCTGAGCCGCGTCACCAACGACATCGACAACATCGCGCAGACGTTGCAGCAGACGCTCAGCCAGCTGCTCACCTCGTTGCTCACCGTGGTGGGCGTGCTGGTGATGATGTTCGTGATCTCGCCGCTGCTGGCGCTCATCGCGCTGGTCGCGGTGCCGCTCTCGGTGGTCGTCACGCGGCAGGTCGCCAAGCGCTCGCAGAAGCAGTTCATCGCGCAGTGGGCACACACCGGCAAGCTCAACGCGCACATCGAGGAGGCGTTCACCGGGCACTCGCTGGTCAAGGTGTTCGGCCGGCAGCGCGAGGTGGAGCGCTCGTTCGACGAGCACAACGAGCGGCTGTTCACCGCGTCGTTCAAGGCGCAGTTCGTGTCCGGCATCATCATGCCGTCGATGATGTTCATCGGGAACCTGAGCTACGTCGCGGTCGCCGTGGTGGGCGGGCTGCGGGTGGCCACCGGGTCGATGAGCCTGGGCGAGGTGCAGGCGTTCATCCAGTACTCGCGGCAGTTCACCCAGCCGCTCACCCAGGTGGCCTCGATGGCGAACCTGCTGCAGTCCGGCGTGGCCTCGGCGGAGCGGGTGTTCGACCTGCTGGACGCCGAGGAGCAGAGCCCCGAGCCCGGGCGGGCGGCGGCCGGCGCGCCGCCGTCCTCGCCGAACGGCGACGGCGCCGGGCGCGGCCGGGTGGCGTTCGAGCACGTCTCGTTCCGCTACGAGCCGGACGAGCCGCTGATCGACGACCTGTCGCTGGTCGCGGAGCCGGGCCAGACGGTGGCCATCGTCGGGCCGACCGGGGCCGGCAAGACCACGCTGGTGAACCTGATCCTGCGGTTCTACGAGCTGGACGCCGGCCGGATCACCCTGGACGGCACGGACATCGCGTCCATGCGGCGCGACGAGCTGCGCGGCCGGATCGGCATGGTGCTGCAGGACACCTGGCTCTTCGGCGGCACCATCCGGGACAACATCGTCTACGGCCGGCCGGACGCCACCGAGGAGGAGATGCGCGCCGCGGCCACCGCCACGTTCGTCGACCGGTTCGTGCACAGCCTGCCGGACGGCTACGACACGGTGATCGACGAGGAGGGCAGCAACATCAGCGCGGGCGAGAAGCAGCTCGTGACGATCGCCCGGGCGTTCCTCACCGACCCGCCGCTGCTGATCCTGGACGAGGCGACCAGCTCGGTGGACACCCGCACCGAGGTGCTGGTGCAGCACGCCATGGCGGCGCTGCGCTCGAACCGGACGAGCTTCGTGATCGCGCACCGGTTGTCCACCATCCGCGACGCCGATCTGATCCTGGTGATGGACCACGGCCGCATCGTCGAGCAGGGCACGCACGAGGAACTCCTCGCCGCCGGTGGCGCCTACCACGCGCTGCACCACGCCCAGTTCACGCAGGCCGTGGCGGGCCTGGACGACGGCGCCGAGCAGGAGCAGCCGGTCGGCACCCCCGCCCGCTGATCCGGCGGGCCGTTCCCGCGCGACCCGCGACGACACGCCGGGGAGAATTCCGCCGGCCCGCCCGGGTGCGGCGACCCTCGCATGGAACGGCCGGCCGGAGGACGAATGATCGCCGTTCCGGTCGCGTTACCGATTCGCGGTGGTTCACACCGATGCGAGCCGGATGAACCCGGTGGAACCACTGCCGGTCCGTTCCGGCGACGCGGTTTCCGGTGCCGTTCCGACGCGGCCGGAACGACGCAGCGGTGGTGGACGGCGGTGGCCGGCGGTGAACCACCCGTCGGCGGCGCACGGCCGCGCCCGGGAGTGGGGGGCCGCCGCGAGGTCCGGGCCGGCGGACGCCGGCATGGTGCCGAAGCGCTGCTCGCCACCTGCCGGGGCACGCCGCGCACCTGGTCCTCCGGCCACTCCACGTGCCGCCCCAGCGGGGCCGGTATCGCGCTCCTGACCAGCGGAGACGCCCTCGGCGACGGTCCCGCGGGGCGGCCTGGCCGGGCCGGAGGCAGCCGCGGCGGATGCCGGCCGGGTCTCGACGGCGAGCGCCGTGGCGACGGCCAGGCCGGCGGAACGACGATCATCCGTGCCGGGGTGCTGCCGCGCGCAGCCGGACGGACGACCGATCACCGGGCGGTGGACCACTCGCCCCGCGCGGCCCGCCGGAGCGGCCGAAATAGCGGGGAATCGTGATCTCCGGCGCGTGATCGGCCGGTTGCGGCCGGTCACCCCGATGGCGGCTGGACGGTGGCCGTGACCTGCGCCGAGATTGGTCGCGCGCATTTCCGTGAAACGCGGCTCGCGTGTTGTCCCGGTTATCGGAATGGGGGCGTGATGAGGCACGGACGTTCCGGCACGAGCATCGTCGTCGGCCGGGCGGCGCGCCGTTGCGCGCTCGTCGTGGCGTTCGGCCTCGTGGTGCCGCTGGGCGGCGTCCCACCGGTGACCGCCGCCCAGCCCGTCACCCCGGACGCCACCGCGACCGCGACGAGCCCGGCGCCGGGCGGCACGCCCGCCACCGGGACACCGGACGCCACCGCACCCGAC
>DASWTI010000530.1:0-3536 GCA_036402215.1 Pseudonocardiaceae bacterium | reverse complement strand
GTGCCGCCGCGGGCCCCGGCCGCCCCCGTGGTGCGCGCCCGCGGAGTCGTCGTGCGGCACCCCGGCGTGGTGGCGGTGAACGGCGTGGACCTGGCGGTGGCACCGGGGGAGCGGGTGGCGCTGATGGGCCGCAACGGCTCCGGCAAGAGCAGCCTGCTGTGGGCGTTGCAGGGAACGGGCAAGCGGCACGGCGGCACCGTGCTGGTGGACGGCGAGGACCCCGCGAGGCTCAGGCCGGGGCCGCGGCGGCGCCGGATCGGCCTGGTGCCGCAGCAGCCGACCGACCTGCTGTACCGGGAGACGGTCGCCGACGAGTGCCGCCAGTCCGACGCCGAGGCGTCCACCGCCGCCGGTGGCACCGCGGCGCTGCTGGAACGGCTGGTGCCGGGAGTGCCGGCGGACGCGCACCCGCGTGACCTGTCCGAGGGCCAGCGGCTCGCCGTGGCGCTCGCCGTGACCCTGGCCGTGCGGCCGTCGGTGCTGCTGCTCGACGAGCCCACTCGCGGCCTCGACCTGCCGGCCAAGGCGGCGCTGGCCGCGGTGCTCGGCGACCTCGCCGGCCGGGGCACCGCCGTGCTGCTCGCCACCCACGACGTGGAGTTCGTCGCGGCGTACGCGAGCCGCGTGGTGCTGCTCGCCGAGGGCGAGGTGATCGCCGACGGCCCCGCGGCCGAGGTCGTCACCTCCTCGCCGGTGTTCGCGCCGCAGGTGGCGAAGGTGCTGGCGCCCGCGCCCTGGCTCACCGTGGAGCAGGTGGCCGACGCCCTGGCGGTGCTCCGATGAGCGGGCCTGGGGAAGCGTCCGGGCCCCCGGGCGCCTCCCGGCCAGCGGTGGCCGCGGTCCGCGTCCGCCCGCGTGCCGTGATCGCCCTGCTGCTGGCCGGCGTCACGGGGGCCGCCGCCTTCTGCTGGCCGCTGCTGGTGTCCGCCGACTCCGCGATCGCGCACACCAGGGACGCGCCGTGGATCTTCGGGCTGCTGCTCGCCCTGGTGCTGGCCGTCGTGCTCGCCGAGATCAGCGAGGGCGGCATGGACGCCAAGGCCATCGCCATGCTGGGCGTGCTGTCCGCCGTCGGGGCCGTGCTGCGCCCGATCGGCGCCGGGACGGCCGGCATCGAGACGGTGTTCTTCCTGCTGGTGCTCGGCGGCCGGGTGTTCGGGCCCGGGTTCGGCTTCGTCCTGGGCAACACCACGCTGTTCGCCTCCGCCCTGCTGACCGGTGGCGTCGGGCCGTGGGTGCCGTTCCAGATGCTCGGGTGCGCCTGGGTCGGGCTGGGCGCCGGGCTGCTGCCGCGGCGGCTCGGCGGACGCCTGGAGCTCGTCGTGCTCGCCGCGTACGGGTCGCTGGCCGGGCTGGCCTACGGGCTGCTGCTCAACCTCTCGTTCTGGCCGTTCACCCTCGGCCCGGACACCAGCATCTCCTTCGTCCCCGGCGACGCCGTCGTGGACAACCTGCGCCGGCTCATCGCCTACGGCCTGGCCACCTCGCTCGGCTGGGACATCGGCCGCGCCCTGACCACCGCGGTCCTGGTCCTGGTGGCCGGCCCGGTGATCCTCCGCAGCCTCCGCCGCGCCGCCCGCCGCGCCGCCTTCCAGCCTCCACCCGCCTGACCCGCCTGACACCCCCGCCTGACACCCCCGCCTGACACCGTCTCTCTGACGCCGTCCGCCGCGCCGCCCCCCGGCCCCACCCGGCGCGGCCTTCCGACCTCTCACCCGCCGGCCGCCCGCCTCCAGGTACCCCTCGCCACCAGCCACCTAGAAAAGTGATATCACTATGCTAGGCTTGTGATAGGTACACGGAGGAGGGAGCGACCATGGGGCACAAGGACACGGCCGACGCCGTGACGGTGGACATGCCGGCACCGCAGGTGCGCGAGCGAGTGGCGTTCGGCACGGCCGGCCTGCCGGTCTTCTTCGGCGCCCTGGCGGGGGTGCTGGCCGGCCTCGGCCTCATCGGCTGGGGGTTCCCGCTGCTGGTCAACGAGAGCTACCTGGCGGCCGGCCTGCTGTTCGGGTTCGGCGCGCTGCTGGCCCTCGCCGGCCTGGTGGTGATGGCGGGCCTCACGCAGGTCGCCCCCGGCGAGGCGCGCGTCGTGCAGTTCCTCGGCCGCTACATCGGCACGATCCGCACCGACGGCCTGCGCTGGGTGAACCCGTTCACCACCCGCCGCAAGGTGTCCACCCGGATCCGCAACCACGAGACCGAGGTGCTCAAGGTCAACGACCTCGACGGCAACCCGATCGAGATCGCCTCGGTCGTGGTCTGGCAGGTCGCCGACACCGCGCAGGCCTGCTTCGAGGTGGACGACTTCGTGGAGTTCGTCGCCATCCAGACCGAGACGGCCGTGCGGCACATCGCCAACAGCTACCCCTACGACGCCCACGGCGACGAACAGATGTCGTTGCGGGACAACGCCGACGAGATCACCGAGAAGCTCGCCGAGGAGATCGGCGCGCGCGTCGCGTCCGCCGGGGTCTCGGTCATCGAGGCCCGCCTGACTCGGCTCGCCTACGCCCCGGAGATCGCCCAGGCCATGCTGCGCCGCCAGCAGGCCGGCGCGATCGTCGCCGCCCGGCAGCGCATCGTCGAGGGCGCCGTCGGCATGGTGGAGCTGGCTCTGGAGCGCCTCGCCGCGCACGAGGTGGTGGACCTCGACGAGGAGCGCAAGGCCACCATGGTGAGCAACCTGCTGGTGGTCCTGTGCGGCGACCGTGACGCGCAGCCGGTGGTCAACACGGGCAGCCTGTACCAGTAGGCCCCGTGGCTGCCGAGCGCAAGAAGATCCTGCTGCGGCTGGACCCGGCGGTGCACGACGCCCTGGTCCGGTGGGCCAACGACGAGCTGCGCAGCACCAACGCCCAGATCGAGTTCCTGCTCCGGCAGGCGCTCGACCGGGCGGGCCGCCTGCCCGGCGACGTCGGCCGGATGCGCCCCCGCGGCCGCCCGCCCCGGCAGCCCGACGACGCCGCCCCGCCGTGACCACCACGCCCCCGTGAACCACGCCCCCGTGAACCACGCAGCCCACCCCCGGCGGGGCACATGGTCCATGGGCTGCGAGTCCATTGGCTGTGAGGAGGACGCCATGACCGAGCTGCCGCCCACCCTGGCCGCCCAGCTCTTCCTGCTGACCTACGACCGGGACCGCGAGCGCTTCACCGGCCGGGGCCACATCGGCTACGTGCTGCGGGGCGCCGCGCTCGCCGAGCTGCACCTGCGCGGCCACCTCGCCGACGAGGACGGCCGCCCGGTGGTGACCGCCCGCGCGGACCGTCCGGCCGACCCGGTGCTGGCCGGCCTGCTGGACGAGATCGCCAGGTCGCGGCCGCGCACCTGGAAGCACTGGATCGGCCGGCGCGGCTCGCGCACCCGCCGGGCCGTGCTCGACGGCCTGGTCGAGGGCCGCTGGGTGGATCGCCACCCCCGCCGCCTGTTCGGCATCGTCCCGTTCGACCGCATCGTGCTGCTGCGCCGGCCGGCCCACACCCGCCTGCGCGACCAGATCGCCGCCGCGCTGCGGGAGTCCACCCCGGCGC
>DASWTI010000529.1:0-13629 GCA_036402215.1 Pseudonocardiaceae bacterium | reverse complement strand
ACGGCGTGCAGACCGCTGGTGAACGCCTCGCGGGCCGGCCCGAGCAGCGCCGCCGCCACGTCGGCCGGCAGCCGCTCCGCCGCGGCCACGGCGCCGCCCAGCGTGTCCCGGGTGGCGGCCGCGACGTCCGCCGGCACCCCGGCCGGCACCGTGTCCGCGACCTGCGCCCGGTAGACCGCGGTGGCGACCACGCCGAGCAGCGCGATGCCGAGCGCCCCGCCGAACTCCGTGCTGGTCTCGGACATGCCGGACGCCGCACCCGCGCGCTCCGGCGGCGCGCTGGCCAGCACCAGCGCCGGCACCGAGGCGAACAGCGGCGCCAGCCCCAGCGACAGCACCACGGAGCCGGTGACCAGCACGGCCAGGGCCGAGCCGCCGCCCACCGCGGTGAGCATCGTGAAGCCGATCGCGGACAGCGTCAGCCCGCCGGACATCGTGTACGCCGGCCGCACGCCGCGGGTGAGCGCCGGGGTGACCAGCGAACCCACGATGAACGCCACGAACGTCGGCACCGTCCACAGCCCGGCCGTCAGCGGCGCCATGCCGAGCACCAGCTGCAGGTACTGCGTGACGAACAGCATCACGCCGAGGAAGACGAAGAATCCGGCCGCGTTCGCCGCGAGCGCCGCGCTGAACGCCGGGCGCCGGAACAGCTCCAGGTCGACCAGCGGGTCGCGCAGCCCGCGCTGCCGGCGCACGAACAGCACGCCCACCGCGAGGCCGGCCAGGATCGCGGCGACCGCCAGGACGCCCACCCCGTCCTGGGTGATGCGCTTGAGGCCGTAGATGACCGGCAGGATCGCGCCGAGCGAGAGCGCCACGCTCGCCAGGTCGACGCGCCCGGCGGACGGGTCGCGGTACTCCGGCAGCACCAGCGGGCCGACCACCAGCAGCAGCACCATCACCGGCACCGCCAGCAGGAACGCCGAGCCCCACCAGTAGGCCTGCAGCATGGCGCCGCCGAACAGCGGGCCGAGCGCGCCGCCGACGGACAGCGACATGGCCCAGACGGCGATCGCGAACGCGCGCTGCCGGGCGTCGCGGAACATGGTGCCGAGCAACGACAGCGTGGACGGGCCGAGGGTGGCGCCGGCCAGCCCGAGCAGCGCCCGCGAGCCGATCAGCATGCCGGCGTTCGCCGAGTAGGCGGCGATCACCGAGAACACCCCGAACGCCGCGGCGCCGATCAGCAGCAGCCGCCGCCGGCCGATGCGGTCGCCGACGTTGCCCATGGTGACCAGGAAGCCGGCCAGCACGAAGCCGTAGATGTCGGTCATCCACAGCACCTGCGACGCGGACGGCGACAGGTCGGCGGTGATGTACGGGACCGCCAGGTACAGCACGCTCAGGTCCATCGAGATGAGCAGGGCGGGCAGGGCCAGCACGACCAGGCCGATCCATTCGCGCCGGCCGGCCCGCGGACCGGGCCCGCTCGTGGTGTTGGTGTTCATCGGACGTTCCTCCCGACGCACGGTGGTTCTCCTGGGTCCACCGTGCCGCCGGGCACTTACCGTCCCCTGCCGATCGGCTTACGGCCCGCTCACGTGCCGGTCACGCCGGGCTCGCGGCGCGGTGACGCGAGCGTGACGCCGCACGTCAGGAGATGTAGGCCCGCCGGTCCCGGTGTGACGATTTCCCGGTGGGGATCGGCATCCGTCCGTGTCCGGCGATCGGCCGAACACCGGCTGCCCGGGTGGTCCACGGGGCCGCCCGGCGGCAGTCCCGCCGTGACCGGCCGCACCGGGCGACCCCCCGTCATCACAACGGACCGCGCCCCTGACCCGGGTCCATGAGGGTCCGGGGCCGGAGCACCTCGAGGAGGACAGGGTGACCATCGCCCCAGCACCACCCCAGGGAGAACTCGTCCGCCGCGCGACCGACCTGGTGCCGCTGCTGCGGCAGCACGCGAAGTGGTCCGACGACAACCGCCGCCTGCACGACGAGGTCGTCGAGGCGATGGCCGACGCCGGCCTGTTCAAGTTGCGCGTGCCCAAGCGCTACGGCGGCTTCGAGGCCACCACGCGCACCGTCGTCGACGTGGCCGCCGAGCTGGCCCGCGGCGACGGCTCCGCCGCCTGGACCGCCTCCGTCTACTGGATCCCCGGCTGGATGGTCGGCATGTTCCCGGACGAGGTGCAGGACGAGGTGTACGCCACCCCGGACGTCCGGGTCTGCGGCACCCTCAGCCCCGGCGGCATGGCGACCCCCACCGACGGCGGCGTCACGCTGAACGGCAAGTGGGGCTTCATCAGCGGTGCCTGGCACGCGCAGTGGCAGGAGATCATCGCGGTCACGCCGCTGCCGGACGGCCAGATGATGCCGATCATGGCGCTGGTCCCCATGTCGGACCTGCAGATCGTCGACGACTGGCACACCTCGGGCGTCCGCGGCTCCGGCTCGGTCACCACGGTCGCGCAGAACGTGTTCGTGCCGCAGGCGCGCATCCTGCCGCTGCCGGCCGTGCTGCAGGGTCAGTACGCCTCGGTGCTGAACGCCGACTCGCCGATGTACCGCGCGCCGCTGCTGGGCGTCGCGGCCGCGACCACCGTCGGCACCCTGCTCGGCCTGGCCCGGGCCGCCAACGAGGCGTTCCTGGAGCGCCTGCCCGGCCGCAAGATCACCTACACCGACTACGAGCAGCAGTCCGAGGCCCCGGTCACCCACCTGAACGTGGCGGCCGCCGCGCTGAAGGCCGACCAGGCCGGCTTCCACGCCTACCGGGTGGCCGACCTGGTGGACGCCAAGGGCCTGACCGGTGAGCCGTGGACGCTGCTGGACCGGGCCCGCTCGCGCGCCGACGTCGGCGCGGTGTGCTCGCTGGCCAAGGAGTCGGTGGACATCCTGAACGGCGCGAGCGGCGCGTCGTCCATCTACTCCGACGTGCCGATCCAGCGGATCGGCCGCGACGTGCACGCGATCAGCATGCACGCGCTGATCTACCCGCCGACGAACAACGAGCTGTACGGCCGGGTCCTGTGCGGCCTGGAGCCGAACAGCCTCTACATCTGAGCCGCCCCACCCGGGGTGCGTGACCTCCGCAGCCGGCCGCCAGGGCTCCCGCCCGGACGGCCGGCTGCGGCCTTTCCCGCCCACGCACCCTCGCACCGTCCCCGCACCGCCCTCGCCCGACCCTCGCACCGCCCCGCACCGTTCCCACGAAAGGCTCCGCGATGGAACCGTTCCGCATCGAGATCCCGCAGGCCGACCTCGACGACCTGCACCGGCGGCTGGACAACACCCGGTGGGCGCCGGACCTGCCGGGCGTCGGCTGGTCGCGCGGCGTCCCGCAGAGCTACCTGCGGGAGCTCGCCGACCACTGGCGGCACCGGTTCGACTGGCGGGCCGCGGAGGCGAAGCTCAACGCCTTCCCGCAGTTCGTCACCGAGATCGACGGCGCGCGCATCCACTTCCTGCACGTCCGCTCCCCCGAGCCGGACGCGATGCCGCTGATCCTGACCCACGGCTGGCCCGGTTCGATCGCCGAGTTCACCGAGGTGATCGGCCCGCTCACCGACCCGCGCGCGCACGGCGGTGACCCGGCCGACGCCTTCCACCTGGTGGTGCCGTCGCTGCCCGGGTACGGCTTCTCCGGGCCGACCACCGAGCCCGGCTGGGACTACCGGCGCACCGCGGCGGCCTGGGCCGAGCTGATGACCCGCCTCGGCTACGAGAAGTTCGCCGCGCAGGGCGGCGACCATGGCTCGTTCGTCTCGCTCGACCTGGCCCGGCTGGCGCCGGACCGGGTGCTCGGCGTGCACATCAACATGCTGCTGGCGGTGCCGTCCGGCGACCCGGCCGAGCTGGCCGAGCTGACCCCGGCGGACGGCGCGCGGCTGGCCAAGCTCGCGCACTTCGACCAGGAGATGGCCGGCTACATGAAGCTGCAGTCGACGCGGCCGCAGACGGTGTCCTACGGGCTCACCGACTCGCCCGTGGGGCAGTTGGCCTGGATCGTGGAGAAGTTCGCGGAGTTCACCGACTCGGTGGAGTTCCCCGAGGAGGCCGTGGACCGCGACGCGATGCTCACCAACGTCAGCATCTACTGGTTCACCCGCACCGCGGCCTCGGCGGCGCAGCTGTACTACGAGACGCGGGCCGCGCTGGGCGCCGTGCTCACGCCGGGCCACACCCCGGAGCCGGTGACCGTGCCGATCGGCGTGGTGGCCTTCGAGCCGGACTTCGCGCCGGTGCGGCGGCTGGCCGACCGGGACTACCCGACGATCACGCACTGGACGGAGTTCGAGCGCGGCGGCCACTTCGCGTCGATGGAGCAGCCGGAGCTGTTCGTGCGCGACGTGCGGGACTTCTGCCGGTCGCTCAAGCCGGAGTCCTGAGCCGTACGGGACGACCGGAAAGGGCCGGGGGGCGATGTGCTCCCCGGCCCTTTCCGTGGTCGTGGTCAGGCGGTGCGGGCGGAGGCCGGAATGCGCAGCGGGCGATCGGCCGTGCGCTCGATCCACCACTGGGCGATGAGCAGGTTCACCACGAATCCCAGCCAGGACGCGGTCTCGATGACGAGGGCCTGGGTGTGCGGGTGCGCGGGGAACAGCGGCGACGCCAGGAACAGCGCGCGCCCCCACACGATCTGCATCGTCACGGCGAAGCTGTAGATCATCCAGCGGCGGTGCTTCGCGTAGTCGCGGCGGCGGATCGCGCGGAAACCGATGAAGGTCGTGACGAACCAGAGAATGGCGTTCGCCGCGTTGCCCGGGGCCGCGAAGGACACCGGCACGATGGCGATGGCCAGGATGCCCGACGGCAGCACGCCGGCGAACACGAACAGCCGCCCGGACCAGCGGTGCACCGCGGGGTGCCGCTCCCGCAGCCACGGCCACACCTGCAGGCAGGCGGTCACCAGGGCCACCGTGCCGAAGATGACGTGGCCGACCAGCAGCGGGTAGTGCAGCGGGTAGCTCGGGTTCGGCGGGACGAGCGACCGCGCCGGGTCGAACGTCAGGTAGCGGGGCACGAAGTACAGCAACCAGGCGCCGGCGATCAACCAGAGCGGGATCATCCAGGGCCGGCGCCACCAGGCCGGCGCGGCGCCGGTGCCGGTGCCGGTGCCGGTCGGCGCCTGCCGGCCGTCCCGGACGCCGGATGGCGCCGGCTCGGTGGTGGTCCGGGCGACGGCGGCCGTCGCGTCGTTCTGGCCGACCTCGTCGGACGTCATGGTCATGGCCGTTTCCCTCCGGTCACCGTCGCGGGGGTAGGGGAAAGAACGGCTGCACGCCGTTCCGTCAATTTTTTCGAATCCCGCTCGAATGTCGCTCGACTATCACTGAAGCAACGGTGGGTCATTCCTTGACCGTCGTGGGATGAACTGGCAATGGCCTTGATGTGCCGGTGACCAGGTGTTACCTTGGAATCACTGGGAATCGCGACAGTACGGATATGTTGCCCTGAGTGATCGTCGATCAATTCCGATCCTCGGCAACGAACGGCGCGCTCCCCTTTGACCGGCGGGGTCGGACCCGCACGTCATTCTCCCCGGAGGGAGGCACACATGGAGAAGGCCGTGGAGCAGGCCGTCGGGCGGGTCATCGAGGCGATGCGCGACAACCTGGGTGAGCCCCTCACGATCGACGACATGGCCCGCACCGCCATGTTCAGCAAGTTCCACTTCTCCCGCATCTTCCAGCGGGTCACCGGGGTGTCGCCGGGACGCTTCCTGTCGGCGATGCGGCTGCACGAGGCCAAGCGCCTGCTGGTCTCGACCTCGCTCAGCGTGACCGACATCAGCCACCGCGTCGGCTACAACAGCGTCGGCACCTTCAGCTCGCGGTTCCGCAACAGCGTCGGCGTGCCGCCGAGCACGTACCGGCAGCTCGGCGGGTTCACCCACCGCGGCCTGGCCGACCAGCGCCGCCGGCCCCCGCGGCAGTCCTCGGCCGTGGTGAGCGGCCGGGTGGACGCCGCCGTCGCGGACGGCCACGGGCTGATCTTCGTCGGCCTGTTCGCCGAGCCGGTGCCGCAGGGCCAGCCGGTGCGCAGCACGGTGCTGCACCGGCCCGGGGAGTACACCCTGGAGGACGTGCCGCCGGGCACCTGGTACCTGCTGGCCCACTCGCTCGCCGCCAACGTCGAGGACGCCGTCCGCGGCGCGTTCGACGACACCCGGACGCTGTGCGTCGGGCACATGGGGCCGATCCAGGTTCGCCCGGACACCGCCACGGTGACCGCGGACCTGAGCCTGCGGCCCATCGAGGCCCTCGATCCCTCGGTGGTCAACGCCCTCCTCGGCATCCAGGCGGTGGCCCTGACCGTCGGCGCCGCCTGACACCGGCTGACGCCGACTGACACCGCTCCGCCCCCGGCCGCACGGTTCACCCCGTGCGGCCGGTCGCATGTCCGGCCGCCGCGCGGCAGGACCCCGGCCCGGTGCCGAAGGGGAGGGGCGCAGGACCGAGGTCAGGCAGCCGGACGGACGCCCTGATCCGCACCGCCAGCCACGGCCGGCAGCCCGACCAGCAGGACGGGGGTCAGGCGGCCGGGCGGACGCCCTGGTCCGGGGCGCCGGCCACGGCCAGCAGCTCGGCCAGCAGGGCCACGGCCAGCTCGCCGACGGCGGCCTGCTCGACGGCGCGGTCGGAGGGGGCGGAGAGCCGGTCGGCCCAGCGCCAGCGGCGGACGATGTGCTCGGCCTGGCGGGCCTGCCCGGTGGTGAGAGGTGTCATCGCGCGCTCCGGTCGACTGATCGGCGGTGCCTCGCCCGTCCAGCATCACCCCGGCACCGTCACCGCCACGTCACCGCCGCGACACCACCCCCGTACGGGGCGAATGGACCATCTCCCCGCCGGCGCGCGCGAATGGTCCGTCCACACCGGGAAGCTGCGGGAGCTGTGGCGCACCCCGGAAAGCTGCGGAGCTGTGGCGCACACCAGGAAGCTGCGGTGCTGCCGCTGCGGGGTGAGGGAGGGCGCGAGGCGGGTGCGGGTCAGTGGCCGGCGGTCGGCAGGGGGGCGTCGTCGTGCCGGGCGGAGGCCGGGCGGGGCGCGGGGACCGAGGCCACGCGGGCGCGGCAGAGGGTCTCCTGGGCGGACCGCAGGGTCGCCACGCAGTTGCGGCGCAGCGCCTGCTCCACCAGGATCGCCGCCTGCTCCATGGACGCGTTGGGCCACAGGGCGTCGCCGAGGCGCTCGGGGCTGAGCATGAGGGTGCTGCGCGCCGTGACGCGGACGCCGCCGTCGATGGGCTCCAGGTACCAGCCGCCGACGTGGGCGGCGACGTCGGCGGGCAGCTCGATCTGCTTGTAGACGATGCTGTGCTGCGGGAAGCAGAGCCGGATGGAGCGCGTGGTGCGCACCGCGCCGTCGCCGTCGCGGGTGTCCATCTCGACGGTCTGCAGCGGCGCGGCCTCGTCCACCAGCAGCCGCGAGACGTGCGGCAGCCGCCCGGGCCAGTCCTGCGCGCGGGACAGGAACTCGTACACGACGTCGAGCGGCGCGGCGACCTCGGCGGTCTCGGAGAACGAGCGCACCAGGCGCGGCAGCCGCTCCCCCAGCTCGGCGACGCCCTTGACGGCGGCGAGCTCCATGGTGGCCGTGCGGTCGATGGTCTGGGTGATGAGCGCGACGTGCCCGGGGTCGTCGTCGATCGCCTGGAACTCGTGCAGCAGCACCACCGACGTGGCGTTGCCGGGCAGCGGCACGAGCACCCACTCACCGGCCATGGACAGCACCGGCGGCAGCGGCCGCTCCTGGGTGAACCGCACCCGCAGGCCCTCGGGGTCCAGCGTGCGCCGGGAGATCCAGCCCCGGGTGGCGCCGTTGGCGATGGCCCAGACGCGCAGCCGCTCGGTCTCGTCGTCCATCCGCTCCAGGCGTTCGACGTGCACCGTCGGCGCGAACACGCACGGCCAGCGGGTGACGTCGGCGATCAGCTGGTAGACGGCCCGGGGCGGCGCCGCGACGAACGCGGTGTGCGTGGTGGATGCGAAGCCATCTCTGCTCGCGGAGCGCGTCATGTCGGTTCTCCAGCACTGTAGTTCCGAGGCCTGACGGGTGAGGCGTCTCACCGAAACGGTGAACTCGGGCACTAGGAGCCAGCTACAGGCGCCCTCGAAAGGCCGGCCGCGGACCAAGATCGGCGACCGATGCGGAGGAGCGTCGTGGACCGGGCTCGCGCGTGGCTGGAGCCGAGATGGACACCCCGCCCGCCCTGGAGGTCCGTGATCACCGGGTTCCCGGGGGACGGACCGCGCGCCGGCCCGGCCGGGCGCGCGGGGCGGGCGGTGCGGTCAGGCGGCCCGGCTCTCCACCGCCTGCTTGGCACGGCGCATGGTGAGGATGTCCGCGGTGCCCAGCGCCTGCCGGATGCGCTCCCTGGCCTGCGCGAGCGTGGCGCCGCGGCCGAACGCGGCGCGCACCTGGTCGGGCCGCAGCACCACGGTGTGCCGCACGGTGACCCGGACGCCGGACACCGTGGGGTGCAGCATCCAGCGGCCGGTGTGCGCGGCGATCACCGGCGGCGGGGTGAGCTGCTTGTGCACGATGGTGTGGCTCGGGAAGCACACCCGCACCAGGCGGGTCGGGCCGAGCATGCCGAGGCCGCCGGCGCCGTCCGGCACCGCGGTGGCGTGGTGCGCGGTGACGGCCAGGCACTGCAGGCCCGGCGCCGGCTCGTCCAGCTCGACGCCGGCCACGTGCGGCAGCACGCTGGGCCAGCGGTCGGCGCGGTACAGGAAGTCGTAGACCGGGCCGGGCGGCGAGTCCACGGTCATCGAGTCGTCGAACGACAGCACCAGCTCGTCCTGGCGCTCGACCAGCTCGGCGGCGGACTTGAGGGCCACCAGCTCGGCCACGCCGGCCCGGTCCACCGTCTCGCGCACGGCGGCCGCCGCGGCGTCGTCGGCCACCCGGAAGTCACGCAGCAGCACCACCCACGTGGAGCCGTTGGGCAGCGGCACGAGCTGCCACTCGCCGCCCAGGGTGAGCAGCGGATCGGGCATCGTCTCCTGGCGGAAGCGGACGCGCAGCGCCACCGGGTCCAGCCAGCGGCGCGAGGTCGACGTGCGCACCTGGCCGTCCACCAGCTCCCACTGGCGCAGCCGCTCGTCGGTGCTGTCCAGCCGGACCCGTTCGGCGTGCACGGTGCCGCCGAAGGTGTGCGGCCAGCGGCCGACGTCCCTGATCAGGTCGTACACCACGGTCGCCGGCGCGTCGACGGTGATCGTCCGCTCGACGGCGTGCCGGCGCGTGCGCGTGACGGATGCGGCCATGGCTCTACCTCCCGGCCCCGGTGGCGAATCCCCTACACGACACGGTGCGCAGCCGTCCTGGGGTCGTGGTGGAACGCGGGTGGAGCCGCACCGCCGAACGGGTGGTGCGGGGCCGGGCGGGGCGGGGACCGCGCATTTCCGCGACAACCGGCCGGGGTGCAGGGAGAGGAACCGGGAGGGAGCGGCGGGAACGGGCGGGCGAGACAAGGAGGACGGGCGGGACGGGGAAGGACTCGCGGGCCGGACGGGCCGGCGGTGGGGCGGGAACGAAGGCGGGGCGGGGCAACGGTGGAACGGGCTCGGCGCCGGAGCCCGGGCGGGAGGGCCGGGACCGGCGCCGGTGTGGCCGGCGGTGCGCCCGCCGGGGTCCGACGGGCCGGGTCGTGTTCTGGCGCCCGCGGCGCCGGGGGACGCACCGGGGGAAACCTCGCGGGGCGCGTCCTCGGCGTCGGACCGCGCCTGGTGCAGAACCCGGCCCGAGCCATCTTCGAGGCGTGGCCGGCACGTCGGCCGGTGGCCGCACCGCGGGTCTCCTGGGAGGGGACCGGTGGCTGGTTCAGATCACCAGCTGGGCGCCCTTGCCCTGCCGCGGCAGGTCCAGGCTCGGCTCCGAGTTCAGGATGGCCCGCTGCAACTGCTGCAGCCGCGCCGACGGCTCCACCCCGAGCTCCTCCACCAGGGTGGAACGCAGGTTCTTGAAGACGTCCAGCGCCCGCCACGGCCGGCCGGAGCGGTGCAGCGCGATCATGTACTGGGCGCACAGGTTCTCGTGCATCGGGTGCCGCGCGGTGAGCACCGCGAGCTCGCTCAGCAGCGCGTGGTGCCGCCCGAGCCGCAGGTCCACGTCGATGCAGGCCTCCAGCACCCCGAGCCGGCTCTCCTCCAGCCGCGTGAGCTCAACGGCCAGGCGCAGCCCGATGTGCACGTCCACCAGCATCTGACCGCGCCAGAGGCCGAGCGCCGAGCGCAGCAGCCGCGAGCCGGACACCTCGTCGCCGACCTCGACCGCGCGGGTACCGGCGCTCACCAGGCGCTCGTACTCCTGCACGTCGACCTGGGCGGGGTCGATGTCGAGCATGTAACCGCCGTAGCTCGTGACCAGCACGTCCTTGGGGTCGGAACCGTCCGGTGGGAGGGCGGCTCCGATCCGCCGGCGCAGCTGCAGGATGTACGTCTGCAACGTGGTCAGCGCGCTGCGTGGAGGTTGCATCCCCCACAGCTCCTCGATGAGTGCCGGCACGGTGACGACGTGGCCGGCCTGCAGCGCGAGCAGGGCCAGGATCTGCCGGGGCTTGTGGGCGCTCGGCGTGATGGACCTGCCGTTGTGACGAGCTTCCAGCGGCCCCAGGACCTTGATGTCCATGACCAGACCTCTCCTCCTGCAGCGGCTGTCATCCGGGTGTCGACCTGCGACTTCCTGGGCGGCTCGGGCATCCGGCGAGTTGGGCTCCACCGGTTCTGCGCGGCCGCTCCAGCACCGATCAAAGCTCTCAGACGACGCCCCCGGAGCGGCAGTGAGCGCGCCACGAAAGCCCTGTGAAATGGACCCCTGGGAGGCATGAAAATTACACATGCGGGCGGTGAGCAGGCCACTGGCCTGCGTCGGACCGGCCACCGACACTTCGAGGTGCAGTACCCGTCAGGCACTGTCCCAAACATTCAGGAGTGACGAAATGGCCGCGATTCCCGCCCTCCGTAACCTAGCCGCCGCGCTCGAGGAGCTCAACATCCACGTGGCGTCCGTCACCACGACCGCCGCGCTCTCGATCAGTCGCGTCGACTCGTGGAGCAACGCCCGTTCCGATGGTCAGGTCTTCTACACGTGTGCACTCGCGGCGGACTCGTCCGTGGGCTGAGGCGTGTGCGATGACCGGGTCCCGGACACCTGATCACCAGCGCGTCGGCTTCAAACGCCATCTCCGCCCCGAGACGGTGGCCGACGACGCGGTGTACCTGCACTCCGAGACCGGCGTGACCGCGCTGCGCGGCGCCGGTATCGAGGCACTCGCACCGCTCCTCGACGGAACCCGGGATCTACCGACCCTGCTGCGCGAGGTGCCCTCCGGCGTCACGCCCGAGCAGGTGGGTGAGCTGATGGTCGGCCTCGCCGAGGCCGGGCTGCTCACCGTGCACGTGCCGGACCTCCCCGCGACGACCCGCACGACGAGGCAGCTCGCCTACTGGGACGCCAGTGGCCTGGACGCCCTCACCGCCGCCGACCGGGTGGCCGGCACGGCCGTCCGGCTCGTCACCGTCGGCGATGTCGACGCCGACGCGGCCTCCGCCGCCCTCGCCCACGCCGGGCTCACCGTCTCTTCGGGAGCCGCCGTGGACCTGGCGATCGTGCTGTGCGACGACTACCTCGCACCCCGGCTCGCCGAGCTCGACGCGGAGCACCGCGCCGCCGGCCTGCCGTACCTGCTGGCCAAGCCCGGCGGAGTGCGGATGTGGCTCGGCCCCTTCTTCGACCCCGCCGGTCGGCCGTGCTGGCACTGCCTGGCCGACCGGTTGTGGGGGCACCGCCAGGCCGAGGCCGGGACGCGAACCGCGCCCGGCCTCGCCGTCCCCCCGCTGCCCACGCTGCCGTCGCTGACCGCCGTCGCGATGAACCTGGTGGCACTCAAGGCGACCGAGTGGCTCGCCGGCTACCGCTGCGAGGGCCAGCGCTGCGTGTGGACGCTGGACAACCCGCAGCTCGGCGCCCGCCGCCACGAGCTGCGCGCCCGGCCGCAGTGCCACGTGTGCGGCGACCCCGACCTGATGCGCCGCCGTTCCTGGCAGCCGGTCGCGCTGCGGCCGCGCCGGCGCGCGACCGGCTCCGGCGGCGGCCACCGCGCGCTGCCGCCCGAGGAGGTGCTGGCCCGCTACCGGCACCTGGTGAGCCCGGTGACCGGCGTGATCAAGGAGATCAGCCGCGACGAGCGCGGCCCCGCGTTCTTCAACTCCTACCGCTCCGGCCCGAACATCGCCGCCGGCCGCGCCGGCGAGGGACCGCGCTCCCCGCTGCGCACCGAGAACGGCGGCAAGGGCGTGAGCGCGCTGCACGCCGAGGTGGGCGCGCTGTGCGAGGCGCTGGAGCGGCACAGCGGCCAGTTCCACGGCGACGAGGCCCGGGTGCGGGCGAGCCTGCGGGCGCTCGGCGCGGATGCCGTGCACCCCAACGACTGCCAGCTCTACGACGAGCGCCAGTTCCGCGACCGCGAGCGCTGGAACGCCGAGCACGGCGCCTTCCAGCACGTGTGCGCGCCGTTCGACGAGGACGCGGTGCTGGACTGGTCGCCGGTCTGGTCGCTCACCGAGCGGCGGCACCGGCTGCTGCCGACGTCGATGCTCTACTTCGGCGCCCCGACCGGCGGTGCCGACCTGGCCAGGGCCGACGCCAACGGCAACGCCGCCGGCGCGAGCCCGGAGGACGCGGTGCTGCAGGGCCTGCTGGAGCTCGTCGAGCGGGACGCGGTGGCCATCTGGTGGTACAACCGGACGCCGGTGCCGGGCGTCGACCTGGACGACTTCGGCGACCTGTGGACCGAGGAGCTGCTGGAGGTGTACGCGGCGCTGGGCCGGGAGGTCTGGGTGCTGGACGTGTCCGCCGACCTCGGCGTGCCGGTGATGGCCGCCCTGTCGCGCCGGGTGGACGCGCCGCACGAGGACATCATGCTGGGCTTCGGGGCGCACCCGGACGCCCGGATCGCGCTGCGCCGTGCGCTCACCGAGCTGAACCAGATGATGCCGGCGGTCGCCGGGCGGCGGCCGGTGGACGTGTTCACCGAACTCGACCGGGACGCGAGCGAGTGGTGGCAGCATGCCACGGTGCTGAACCAGCCCCACCTGCTTCCCGATCGGCACCGGGCACCCAGGACGCGGGCCGACTACCCCCGGCACCGACGCACCGACCTGCACGAGGAGGTGCTCGCGTTGCAGCGGACCATCGAGGCGGCGGGCCTGGAGCTGCTGGTGCTCGACCAGACCCGGCCGGACATCGGGCTGCCGGTGGTGAAGGTGATCGTGCCGGGGCTGCGGCACTTCTGGGCACGGTTCGGCCCGGGCCGGCTGTTCGACGTGCCGGTCCGGCTCGGCCGGCTCCCCCGGCCCACCGCCTACGAGGACCTGAACCCGATACCGATGTTTCTCTGAGGCGAGGCCGGTGAGCGACGTCGATTTCCTGAAGCCGGTGCCCCTGGGGCGCCGGCGATGGTCGCTGCGCGAGGACGTCCTGGTGGAGGCCGACGACGACGCCCTCGTCGTGGTGACCCGGTGGGGCGAGTACCGCGTGGACGACCCCGGGCCGCTGGTCCGCGAGTCGCTGCGCCGGATGCTGCTCGGCCCGGTCTCGCTGGCCAACGTGCTGCCCGGCGGCGGCCCGGCGCACGGGGCGGGGGGCGTTCCGGCGCGCAGTGGTCCAGGTCCGGCCC
>DASWTI010000528.1:0-8380 GCA_036402215.1 Pseudonocardiaceae bacterium | reverse complement strand
GCACGTTCCGGGAGTCCTCGGCGGCCGCCAAGGCGCTGCTGCTCGGCGTCTTCGTCAACAAGCTCGGCGCGTTCGTCCAGGTGTTCCTGGTGCTGTTCCTGACCGAGCGCGGGTTCTCCGGCGTGCAGGCCGGCGTCGCGCTCGGCGTGTACGGGGCCGGCTCGGTGTTCGGCGAGCTGGCCGGCGGCTCGATGAGCGACCGCCTGGGGCCGCGCCGCACCATCGTCCTCGGCATGGCCGGCACCGCGCTGCTCGTGCTCGCCGTGCTCTACCTGCGCAACTACCCGGCGATGCTGGTTGCCGTCGGTGTCGTGGGGCTGGTCAGCCACGTGTACCGGCCGGCGTCGGCCAGCCTGCTCGCCGAGGTCACGCCGCCGCACCGGCAGGTGATGATCTTCGCGATGTACCGGCTGGCGCTCAACGTCGGCACCACGGCCGCGCCGCTGATCGGCGCGCTGCTGCTGGCTGTGTCGTACGACCTGCTGTTCTGGGCCGAGGCGCTGGCCGCGCTCGCGTACGTGGCGATCGCCGTGGTGGCGCTGCCGAAGGACCGCGTGGCCACCCCGCCCACCGGGACCACCACGGCCGCCGCCACCGTCGCGGCCGAAGGCGCCGCCGACACCACGGCCGCCGACACCACGGCCGCCGACGCTGCCGCCGCCCCGGTCCGGGCGCCGCGGGGCGGGTACCTGGGCCTGATCGCCGACCGCCGGTACCTGCTGTACCTGGTGGCGATGCTGGTCAACGCCGCCGTCTACGTGCAGTACCTCGGCACGCTGCCGCTCGCCATGCGCGACGCCGGGCTGGCCACCTTCTGGTACGGCGCCATGGTGGCCCTCAACGGCGCCATCGTCATCTGCTTCGAGCTGCTGGTGACCAAGGTCGTGCAGCACTGGCCGGCGCGCGTCGTGATCGCCGTCGGCTTCCTGCTGCTGGGCGGTGGCTTCGCGGCCTACGCCCTGCCGCTCGGGCTGGCCGCGTTCGTGATCGGCACGCTGGCCTGGACGCTCGCCGAGATCGTCGGCGGGCCGATGATGTTCGCCTACCCGGCGCAGGCCGGGCCGGCCGGGCTGCGCGGGCGCTACCTGGGCGCCGCGCACGCCATGTTCGGCGTCGGCTCGGCCGTGGGGCCGGTGCTCGGCGTGTTCGTCTACTACCAGGCGGGCAGCCAGGTGTGGGTCTGGTGCGGCCTGGTGTCGCTGCTGGGTCTCGCGGCCGCCTGGTACGGCATGGGTGCGCGCCGCGACGCGCCCGAGGTGGTCGGGGTCGAGAACAGGTAGAGGAGAGCAGTGCAGCCCCATGTGGTGGTGGTCGATCCGCTGGGCACCGGGCAGGAGTACCCCGGTGCGTTCGGCGAGGTCGGCGTGCGGTGCGTCGCGGTGATCGCGGCGCCCGGGGCGCTGGACGACCCGTACTGGCGGGCGTCGTGGCACCCCGGCAACTTCGCGGCGACGTTCGTCTTCGACGGCGACCTGGAGCGGCTGGTGGCCGAGCTGCGCGAGTACCGGCCGCTGTGCGTGATCCCGGGCGCGGAGACGGGGGTGGAGCTGGCCGACGTGCTGTGCGAGCGCCTCACGCCCGGCACCGGCAACGTGCCGGCGCTCACCGCGGCCCGCCGCGACAAGTGGGCCATGGCCGAGGCGGTGCGCGCCGCCGGCCTGCCGCACCTGGCGCAGACCTGCGCGGACACCCCCGAGGCGGTGGCCGGCTGGCTGCGCGACACCGGGCTCGCCGCCCGGCGGATCGTGCTCAAGCCACCCAAGAGCTCGGGCACCGACGAGGTGCACCTGGTGCCGGCCGGCGCCGACTGGCGGCCCTCGTTCGACCGCATCCTGGGTCAGGTCAACGAGCTGGGCTTCCGCAACGACGCGGTGCTGGTGCAGGAGTTCGCCGAGGGCACGGAGTACCTGGTGGACTCGTACTCGGTGGACGGCCGGCACGGCCTGGTGGACGTGTGCCGCTACACCAAGGGCCGCCGCGGCGACCGGATCGGCGTGTACGAGCTGGTGGACTTCCTGCCGCCGGACGCCCCCGACGTACTCGCCGTCTGGCCGTACGTCACGCGCGTGCTGGACGCCGTGGGCGTGCGCAACGGCTGCGGGCACACCGAGGTGGTGCTGACCGTGGACGGCCCGCGGCTGCTGGAGGTGGGGGCCCGGCCGGCCGGCGGCGGCCACCAGATGATCACCGAGCTGGCCACCGGCACCAACCACATCCGGCGCACCGTGGACCACCGGGTGTGCGACCGGTTCGCCGAGGGGTACCGGCTGGTGCGGCACGTGTGCAGCGTGGTGCTGCACGCGCCGCGGGCCGGCGTCTGGCGCGACGCGTCGGTGTTCGACGAGGTGCCGTCGCTGCCGACGTACCACGCGCACCACTTCTACTTCGGCGGCGGCGACGTGCTGCCGGAGCCGGCCGGGCTGTCCAGCATGCTGGGCTGGGTGGTGCTGGCCTCGACGGATCGGGCGGCCATGGAGGCCGATCACCGGCGGATCAGGGACATGGAACGACGGATCGTGATCGACGCGGAGCACGTCACGGCGTAGCGCCCGCAGGAACCGACGAGGCAGGTAGGAAGAGATGCAACGGTATGTCGTGGTGGTCGACCCGCTCGGGACCGGTCAGGAGTACCCGGCGGTGTTCGGCGCGGAGGGCGTCGAGGTCGTCGCGGTGCTGTCCGCCGCCGAGCCGGCCGGCCCGTACGTGGCCTCGTGGCACCCGGAGAACTTCCGGCACGTGCACGTGTTCGACGGCGACCTGGAGGGCCTGGCCGCCGCGCTGCGGGAGTACGCGCCGTCGTGCGTGATCCCGGGCGCGGAGACCGGCGTGGAGCTGGCCGACGCGCTCGTGGAACTGGTGGCCCCCGGCACCCTCAACGTGCCGTCGCTGGCCGCCGCGCGCCGTGACAAGTGGGCGATGGCCCAGGCGGTGGCGGACGCCGGCATCCCGCACCACCGCCGCATCTGCTCCACCGACCCCGCGGAGATCGACGGGTGGCTGGCGGCCGAGGGCCTGCTGGACAGCCGGGTGGTGGTGAAACCGCCGAAGAGCGCCGGCACCGACAACGTGCACGTCGTGCCGCGTGGCCGCGACTGGCGGCCGTTCTTCGACGAGATCCACGGCCAGGTGAACAAGGTCGGCGTGCGCAACGAGGGCGTGCTGCTGGAGGAGTTCATCGAGGGCACCGAGTTCATGATCGACTCGTACTCGGTGGACGGCGAGCACGGGCTGGTGGACGTGTGCCGCTACACCAAGGGCCAGCGCGGCGACCGGATCGGTATCTACGAGCTGGTGGACTTCCTGCGGCCGGACGACCCGGACGTGCTGGCCGTGTGGCCGTACGTGCGCCAGGTGCTGGACGCCGTGGGGGTGCGCAACGGCTGCGGCCACACCGAGGTCATCCTCACCGAGGACGGCCCGCGCCTGCTGGAGGTCGGCACCCGCCCGGCCGGCGGCGGCCACCAGATGATCACCAAGCTGGCCACCGGCACCAACCACATCCTGCGCACCGTGGACCACCGGGTGCGCGGCGAGTTCGACCCCTCGTACGAGCTGGTGCAGCACGTGTGCAGCGTGGTGATCTCCGCGCCGCGCACCGGCATCTGGCGCAACGCCGAGATCTTCGACGGCGTGGACGAGCTCCCCACGTTCCACCAGAAGTGGTTCGGCGGCGGTACCGGCGACCTGGTGCAGGCCACCGACGACATCTACACCTACCTGGGCTGGGTCGTGCTGGCCGGCCCGGACGCCGCCGCCGTGGACGCCGACTACCGCCACATCAAGGAGCTGGAGCGCCGGATCGTGGTTGACCCGGTCGAGTTAGCTCAGCTCTGAGTACATCGACGGGGAGTACTCACCAGCTCTGAGTACTCACACGAAAGGGGCCGGTCCGCCGCAGCGGACCGGCCCCTTTCAGGTGCTAGCTGGGTGTCAGCCCTGGACCTGCAGCTTCAGCAGCTGCCCGTTGTCGCCGACGCCCGTGGTGCGGTTGGTGACGTAGTACGTGCCGTCGCCGGCGTAGGCCACGCCGCCCGGGTTCTCCAGGCCGGTGGTCGCCAGGTCGGTCCGGGTGCCGTTGCGCTCGACGCGCACCAGACGGCCCGTGACGGTGTCCTGGCCCGGGGTCAGGGCGAACAGGCCCTCCTTGGCCATCTCGAGCACGACCAGGCGGCCGCGGTCGTCGAAGGTCAGGTCCGCGATGGCGGTGAAGCCGTCGGCGTAGACGGTGGGCGCCTGGCCGGGGACGATCCGCATGACGCGGGCGGCGCCCTTGTAGTACGGGAAGCCGCTCAGCTCGCTCATGTAGAACGCGCCGTCCGGGCCACGCACGACCGCGGTCGGCACCGACTCGATGGTGTCAGTGCTGCCGTCCGGCAGGGTGATCTGCCGGGCCGAGAACACGGCCAGCGTCTGGATGGTGCCGTCCGGCTTGGCCAGCAGCAGGGCGTTGGCCGCCGCGTCGGCGACGACGGTGCCGTAGAAGCCGGTGTCCATGCCGTACGGGTCGGCGTCGATGATCGTCGGCTCGGGGTTCTGCGTCTGTTCGTAGGCGACGAAGTCCGCGTCGAGGCTGCGGACGTCACCCTGGAGCTGGTTGAACGTGACGAGCTGGCCGAGCTCGATGGCGCCCGGCGCGCCGCCGCCGACGAGCTGCTGGTCCCGGAACGGCTGGGCGCCGCTGAGGCCGTAGACGCCACGCAGCTTGCCGAGGTGCAGGCTCAGGTCGTGCAGGCCGAGCACCGAGGCCTTGTTGCCGGTGGACCGGCTGTAGTTCGCGATCGATGCCAGGCCCGTGACGAGCCGGCGGTTGGTGCCGAAGATCTCGGAGTACTGGCGAACGGCGCCGGTCGCGCCGTAGCAGTAGATGGCGCCGCCGTTGGCCGCGCCGCAGATGCCGCCGTTGGCCGCCGAGGGGCCACCCTCACCGGCTTCCGCAACGAGGACCCGCCGCAGCAGGCGGTCGTAGATGACCCCGCGCGGGGTGTCCAGGTCGCTGAGCACGACGCTGATCGTGGTCTGGACACCACTGTTGCCGCCGCCGCGGTGCGCGGACGCGGTGCCCGGAGCCACCACGCCCACCGTCAGAGCGGCCGCCAGAACGGCCAGCCCGACGCGACGATGCGTTTTCCTCACCCGCTACCTCCCTGAATGGCCCTGAGTAAGGGCGAACACTAAGCGTGTTGACCTTCATTAGATCAGGTCCATCCGGGTGATGTAAGAGGGGGAGGATCTCCAACCGGCGCAAAGTCGGACACCTAGAGTGCCTCGGGGCCAGGAGCCCGCAAGGCCGAACAGGTGAACAGAAGCTTGAAAGCTCAACCGATTGTGGCCCGGATGGCCGCTGGCGCGTTTCCGGGGCTTTTCGTAGCGGCGGGCCTGCGGTGGGAGGGCATCCCCCGGATGGCCCTGGTCGGTGCCGCCAAAGGGATGGCGCCACCCGTCAGAGGCTCGCACATCACTACTAATAGTGACTGGTCGGGTTGGGCCAAATGCAGTATCGCCCGCGGGGAGAAACGGTCACGCACGGCATCAAGATCGGCCGTGCGTGACCATCCGTGCTTCTTCGGGAACCATGTGATCAGGCCGCGGCGAGTTCTTTCAGGACGTGCAGGCTCGGCGCCATACCGGCCGACGCCGGGACGATCCGGCCGTTCACCGGGCACTCCGGCTCCGAGGTGAGCTGGGCGATCGCCTGCGACGGCGGCAGCCCGACGGCCTTGTGCTCACGGAGCCTCTGCAGCCACGCCATGGCCGCGTTGAACGCCTCGTCCCCGGCCGAACGCCGCGCCTCGAACCCCGCCGCGTCCGCGTCGTCGCTGGCCCACAGGTAGCCGAGCACGCCCTCGTCGCCCGCGACCAGCACGTACTGCACCGGCCCGTCCGCCGTGAAACGGTAGGTCGCCAGGCCGTCCACCGTCCGGTGGTCCATGGCCCGCTCGCGCACGCTCCCCTTGGCATGTCGCCGTCCCACGTACTAACTCCTCGCGTGTTCTCGTGAGGCACCGGCGCGTGGTTACACCGGCCCTCCGGGATCCATCCGACGTCCGACAACGGTAGACAGTCAGGTGCCCCCACCGGGAGGTAACGGTGAGGTCACGCGACCAGTGGGGCCCGCTCCGCGATCAACGGCTAGGCCGAACGGCCGACCCCGCCGGCTCCCGGGCGAGCCGACCCGGCACGGCCGCGGCGGCAGGCGCCTCGACCGTGGACGGACCCTGGCGGCCGGGTTCAGCGGACCGCGAGACCGGCCTCGCCCGGACGCTCAGGCCGGGGTGCGGACCTCCTGGACGTGCTCCAGCTCCGACCGCGGCACCCACGCCTGGAACACCCCGCGGTCGATCTCCTTCATGCCGGCCTCGGCGGCTGCGTAGGAGTTCCCCGCGAGGTACAGGACCTCGACGTCGTCCCCCTCCTCGCGGCTCATCGAGCAGTCCAGGTTGCGGTACATGCACCGGTACTCGAGGCGGTAGTACTCGGTCAGCTCGGAGCGCGGCACGCGCCGGCGCCACACCCCGTCCTTGAGCTTCTCGAAGCCCACGTCGGGCACGTCGTCGCCGTAGTGGATCAAGGGCACGGCGGGAGCCGACGGCGCGACGGCGTTCGACTTGTAGAGGCGCTCTCCGTACCGGGCGAAGTAGCCGCCGAGGTCCCTCACTGAATGCCTCCGTTGACCGGAATCCAACCGACGTCGGGTCCACCGTAGATGCCGACGACCCGCTCCTGACCGGCGGCGTTCGTCTCGTAGATCGCGGCGCCCTCGGGGATCTCCGCGCGCGGGTTGCGGGTGAACTCGGGCACCGTGTGGTCACCGCTGGCGGTGAAGCCGGTGCCGGTGAACGGCGGCGGGTTGAACGACGGCCGCTCGTTGACGCCGGACGAGCCACCCCCGAAGCCGGTCATGGTCGAGCTGTTGGGGTCGTTGCCACCGAACGGGATCGAGTAGTCGCCGGTGCTGCCCGCCTCGAAGCGGATGCTGAAGATCCGCTCGTCGCCCGGGGTGAACGGCGTGTTGTTGTAGTTCAGGGCCAGGCCCTCGAACATGCCGCCCGGGGTGTTGAAGTCGGCCACGTCGCCGTGCCGGGCGAAGAAGCCGCCGACGGTGTTGGGGTTGAAGCCGTCGGTCGCGTTCGCCAGGTAGTTGCGGGCGATGTCCTCCGGCAGGACCTTCGAGACGACGGTGTCCGGGTTCAGCTCGACCGCGTGCCGCACGTCGTGGACGATGCGCGCCTGCTCGGGCGTCAGGTCGTCCGCCGACCGGCTGGCGAGGTCGTGGAACTCCTCGCGGGTGATGCCGTGCTGGTCGAGCACCTCGTCGAGCCTGGACTCGAACGACGGGTCGGTCTGCGAGGACGGGAACGGGTCGTCCGGGTCCCGCGGCGCGTCCGGGTCGTTCGGGGTGTCCGGGTCGTTGGGGCCGCCGGTGCCGTCGCCGCCGTTGCCCGGGGTGGAGCCGTCGGGGCCGGTCCCGCCGGGCGTGCTGCCGTCCGGGGTGCCGGGGCCGGTCCCGCCCGGGGTGGTCGAGCCGGGCGAGGTACCCGGCGATACGCCGCCGGGGGTGGGGGTGGCGCCGGGGGACGTCGACGGGGACGTCGGGGACGTCGTGGGCGACGTGGAGTTGGGCGTGGTGAACGCCGGGGACGTGCCGCCGCCCGGGCTCGACGGACCGGCCGGGGCCGACGGACCGGACGGCGCAACCGTCGGTGCCGCGGTGGGCGTGGTCGCCGCCGGCGTGGGCGTGCTCGACGGGGACGGCGTGGCCGGCCCGCTCGGCGCCACGGTGGGGGCGGCGGTCGGCGTGGTCGGCGTCGGGCTCGTCCGCGGCGTGGTCGGCGTGCTGGGTGCGGACGGAGCCACCGTCGGCGCGGGCGTCGCGGTGGGCGTGGTGCCGGCCGGTGTGGTGCTCGACGGCGTGCTGGGCGAGGCCGGGGAGACGGTGGGGCTCTGGGACACCGGCGGGGTGGTGCCGGCCGGCGTGGTGCTCGACGGGGTGGTGGGGCTGGACGAGACCGTCGGGGTGTCCACGCCGCTCGGGTTGGGTGCGGTGGTCGAGCCGGGGGTGGTGCTGCCGGGGGTGTTGGGGGTGGAGGGTCCGCCGGGGATGAGTCCGCGGAGGCCGTTGCGGATGGCGGCCCAGATCTCGTCCAGGCGGCGCAGCAGGGGGCGGAGGTTGTTGATGGAGCGGACGAGTTTCTGGATGACGTCGGAGATGCGGGCGACCCAGCGGGAGATGAGGGTGACGGCGGAGGCGACGACGTGGGGGGTGGCGATGCCGAGGGTGCCGGCGATTTCGGCGAGCCATTGGGGGATGCGGGCGATGAGGGTGGCGACGCAGTCGGCGATGAGGTCGCGGACGACTTCGCGGACGACGCCGACGAGGACG
>DASWTI010000527.1:0-7793 GCA_036402215.1 Pseudonocardiaceae bacterium | reverse complement strand
TCACGCTGGTGGCCGGCGGCGGCCCGGTGGACCTGCCGGTGCTGGTGCGCAACAGCGGCGGCACGGCCACTGGACCGGTGCTGGTGCGGCTCGCGCTGCCGACGGGGATCACCGCGACCGGCGGCGGCGTCGTGAGCCGGGAGGCCCAGGGCGCCCCCGGCACCACCGCGCACGGCGCCCCTGGCACACCGGCGCAGGGCGCCCCCGGCGCCACGGCGCAGGGCGTGACGTGCACGGGTGGCACCGGCTCGATCTCCTGCTCGACCACGGAGGGCCTGGCCGCCGGGCAGCAGGTGGCGTTCACGTTCACCCTGGTCGCCGGCCCGCAGGCGGTGAGCGGCTCGGTCACCGGCACGGTGGAGGCGGGCGGGACCAGCACGCCCCTCACCCCGGTGCGCGTGGTGGTGGCCTCGACGGACGCCGTCACGCTCACCGTCACGCCGTTCCAGCAGGGCACCTTCCAGACGCACCTGGACATCCGCGCCCGCAACACCGGCCAGACCACCCGAACGGTGACCGTCACGGCGCCGCTGCCACCGAACGTGCGGGTGAGCACCTTCATGGGTCAGTGCACGCCGACCACGACCACCCTGGCCTGCACGGCCACGCTGGCCCCCGGCCAGGAGGCGTTCTGGCACACGCGGCTGTTCGCGCTGGCCGACGTGGACGCCGAGATGCGGTTCACCGCGACCCTGGGCACGGCGACGGCCACCGCCACGGTGCGCATCGTCCTGCAGGGCCTGTGCCCGGGCGACTGCTGACGGCCGCCGCCCGACCTGGGGGTTCCCGGCCATGACGCCCGGCCGGGGACCCCGGCCGGGGGCTCAGCCCACGCCGAGTTCCCGGGCGATGACCATGCGCTGGACCTCGGACGTGCCCTCGCCGATCTCCAGGATCTTGGCGTCGCGCCAGTGCCGGGCCACCGGGTACTCGTTCATGAAGCCGTACCCGCCGAAGATCTGCGTGGCGTCCCGCGCGTTGTCCACCGCGATGGTGGAGGCGTGCAGCTTGGCGATGGCCGCCTGCTTCTTGAACGGCAGCCCGGCCAGCATCCGCGCGGCGGCGTCGTAGTAGGCCAGCCGCGCGGTGTGCGTGCGCAGCTCCATGTCCGCGATCTTGAACTGGATCGCCTGGTAGCGGCCGATGTGCTGGCCGAACGCGGTGCGCTCGGCGGCGTAGCGCACGCACTCGTCCACGCAGCCCTGCGCCAGGCCGACGGCGAGCGCCGCGATGGCCACCCGCCCCTCGTCCAGGGTGGACAGGAACTGGGCGAAACCGCGGCCGCGCTCACCGATCAGGTTCTCCGCCGGCACCCGCACGTCGGAGAAGGACAGCTCGCGGGTGTCCGAGGCGTGCCAGCCGACCTTGGAGTACTTGGGCGCGACGGTGAACCCCGGGGTGCCGGACGGCACCAGGATGGTGGAGATCTGCTTGCGGCCGTCCTCGCCCTGGCCGGTGACGGCGGTGACCGTGACGAACGCGGTGATGTCGGTGCCGGAGTTCGTGATGAAGGACTTGGAGCCGTTGATCACCCACTCGTCGCCCTCCAGGCGGGCCGTGGTGCGGGTGGCGCCGCCGGCGTCCGAGCCGCTGCCGGACTCGGTGAGGCCGAACGCGGCCAGGCGGCGGCCGGCGGCCAGGTCCGGGAGCCAGCGCCGCCGCTGCTCCTCGGTGCCGAAGCGGTAGATCGGCATGGCGCCGAGCGAGACGCCGGCCTCCAGCGTGATGGCCACCGAGGAGTCCACCCTGGCGAGCTCCTCCAGCGCGACGCACAGCGCGAAGTAGTCGCCGCCCATGCCGCCGTACTCCTCGGGGAAGGGCAGGCCGAACAGCCCCATCTCCCCCATCTGGGCCACCACGTCGTACGGGAACTCGCCGGTCTCGTCGTAGTGCTCGGCGCGCGGCGCGACGACCTTGCGCGCGAAGTCCTCGACGGTCTTCCGCAGCGCTTCCTGCTCCTCGGTGAGCCTGAAGTCGACCATGCGTGCACCCCTCACGGCATTTCAGTAGGTCGTCCTACTATTTCACCTCCAGTGTCACACCGCGCGGCGCGCACCCGCCAGTCACCCGGCGCGTGAGCTTGCCGACTCGGCGCCCGGACGGGCCGCCGTGGCCCGGTACGCGCCGGTCATCGGTGCGCCCTCCGTAGACTGCGGAGGTGTCCGTAGTGGAGACGGTGCTCGCCCGCATCCCCCAGCCGTACCGGGGCGTGGCCATCAAGCACCGGGAAATGGTCAAGTTCGCGCTCGTGGGCGGCACCACCTTCGTGGTCGACACCGCGGTCTTCCTGGTGCTCAAGTCCACGGTGCTCGCGCCCAAGCCCGTCACCGCGAAGATCCTGGCCGTGCTGGTGGCCACCATCGTCGGCTACGTGCTCAACCGCGAGTGGTCCTTCCGCACCAGGGGCGGCCGGGAGCGCCACCACGAGGCCGCGCTGTACTTCGCGATCAGCGGCATCGGCATGGCGATCAACGCGGCACCGCTCTGGGTGTCCCGCTACGTGTTCGACCTGCAGGTGCCGGACGTCAGCCGGTTCACCATGGAGGTGGCCGACTTCGCCAGCGCGCAGATCATCGGCACGCTGCTCGCCATGCTGTTCCGCTGGTGGGCGTTCCGCCGCTACGTCTTCCCGACCGCCGGCGTCCGCCGCCAGCCCGTGCTCGCCACCGTGCCGGTCGCTCCGGTGCACCCGGTGGTCCCGCCCGACCCCGACGACCTGAGCCGCAGCGCCTGACCCGGAGCCCGCACGCCGGCACGCCCGGGAACCGTCAGAGCGCGGCGAGCGCCTCGCGGGCCTCGGCGGCGAGTGGGCGGCGCGGGCCGGTGTCGTCCAGCGTGAGCACGTGCTCCAGGGCCCGCCGGTAGGCCACGTCGTACGCCTGGGCGGCCGGCACCTCGACGTGCGGCTCGACGCCCACGCCCTCCCAGTTGGTGCCGGTGACGGGGTTGATCGCACGCCCGGACGGCACGGCGGACTTCAGGTGCGCCGCGACCCGGTAACGGCCGCCCGGGTTGGCGCCGCCGCGGGTGCGCTCGCCGATCAGGGTGGCGCGCTCACGGGTACGCAGGTTGTAGGCCAGCTCCTCGGCGCCGGAGAACGTGTACGCGCTGGTCAGGACGTGGACCGGCTTGGTGCCGCCGAACCTGGGGCCGGGCAGCCAGGGCATCGTCCAGAAGTGCTGGGTGGCGTCCGTCGGCCGGAGATAGATGTCGTTGAGGTGCACGTCGTCGTCGAACAGGTAGCTGCAGTACATGGCGACCGTGTGCGGGTCGCCGCCGCCGTTGCGGCGCAGGTCGATGATCAGGGCGTCGGTATGGGCGACCAGGGTCATGGCGGCGACGACCGAGCCGCCGGCCACGGATGCGTCGTGCAGGGAGCGCAGGTCCAGGTAGCCGACGTTGCCGTCCAGCCGGCGGACCGCGGCGATGCCGCCGTTCTCCAGCTCGGCCTCGACCCGGTAGGCATCGGGATCGTGGATCCGCTCGTCCTCGTGCTCGGGAATCGGATCGACGCTGTGCAGCAGGCGCAGATGCTTGTCACCGTTGACGGACTGCAGGTCCTCGGTGACGGCAGCGGCGAACGCCTCGTCGTCGGTGATGGCGTCGTAGGCGCCGGCGGCCTGCCGTTCGCGGAGCACGGCGGCCACCTGCTCGCCGACGTCCGGGAAGACGTAGTACTCGATGACCTGCGCGCACAGCGTGTCGAGGCACGCCGACCAGTCCTGGTGTCCCACGGGCGCGACCCTAGGGTCCGGGACGCCCCGCGGGCGCGCCATTATCGACGGCGTGCACACCGATGACCTGGGGCTGGCGCTGCGGCTGGCCGACGTCGCCGACGAGATCACCCTCGCCCGGCACCGCGCCCTCGACCTGCGGGTGGACCGCAAACCCGACCGCTCCCCCGTCACCGATGCCGACCTCGCCGTGGAGGACGCCGTGCGCGCCGTGCTGGCCGCCGAGCGGCCGGACGACGCGGTGGTCGGCGAGGAGCGCGGCGGCTCGTCGCGGGGCGGGCGCTCCTGGGTGCTCGACCCGATCGACGGCACCAAGAACTTCCTGCGCGGCGCGCCGGCCTGGGCCACGCTCGTCGCCCTGGTGGACGGCGACGACACGCCGGTGGTCGGCGTGGCGAGCGCGCCCGCGCTGGGCCGCCGCTGGTGGGCGGCCGCCGGCGCCGGGGCCTGGACCTCGGAGCGCGGGGCCACCCGGCGCCTCGCGGTGTCCGCCGTGAGCTCGCTGGACGACGCCTACCTGTCCACCACGCACCTCGGCTCGTGGACGGAGTACCACTCGCGCGACGCCTACCTGGCGCTCGCCGACGCCTGCTGGGAGACCCGGGCGTTCGGCGACTTCTGGCAGCACTGCCTGGTGGCCGAGGGCTCGATCGACCTGGCCGCCGAGGCGATCGTGAACCCGTGGGACCTGGCCGCGCTGCAGGTGATCGTCGAGGAGGCCGGCGGCCGGTTCACGGACCTGGGCGGCGCGCGCCGCTACGACGGCGGCTCGGTGCTCTCCTCGAACGGCACGCTGCACGACGCCGCGCTGGAGCTGCTGCGCCGCCCGTGACGGCCGCCGGCCCCCGGCGCGCCCGGGGGCTCAGACCGGCGTGACGCCGTGGCGGCGGCGGGAGAACGCGCGGTCCTTGCCCGCGGCGGCGGCGTAGCGGCGGATCAGCTCGGCGCGCAGCTCCTCGGGCTCCACGATGGCGTCGATCACCAGCTCGCTGGCCAGGCGCACGATGTCGATGTCCAGCTCGTACTCGGCGCGCCGGGCCTCGACGAACGCGGTCCGCTCCGCCTCGTCCTCGATGGCCGCGATCTTGTTCGCGTACACCGCGTTCACCGCGGCCTCGGCGCCCATCACGGCGATCTTGGCGGTCGGCAGCGCGATGGTGGCGTCCGGCTCGAAGCCCGGCCCGGCCATCGCGTACAGCCCGGCGCCGTAGGCCTTGCGCACCACCACGCACAGCTTGGGCACGGTGGCCTCGGAGATGGCGGTGATCATCTTGGCGCCGTGCCGGATGATGCCCTGCCGCTCCACCGCGCTGCCCACCATGAACCCGGGCACGTCGGACAGGAACAGCAGCGGCACGTTGAACGCGTCGCACAGCTGGACGAACCGGGTCGCCTTGTCCGCGGAGTCGACGAACAGCACGCCGCCCTTGAACATCGAGTTGTTGGCCACCACGCCGATCACCCGGCCGTCGAGCCGCGCGAAGCCGACCAGCAGCTCCTTGGCCCAGAGCGCCTGGATCTCGAACAGCGAGCCTTCGTCCACCAGGCCGCGGACGAACCGGCGCATGTCGAACGCCTGCCGCTCGTTGGCCGGTACCAGCGCGCGCAGGTCGCCCTTGCCGGGCCCGGTGGCCTCAGCGGCGGGCGGCTCGCCCTGCCAGTTCGACGGCAGGTACGACAGGTACCTGACGACGGTGGCGAGCGCCTCGTCCTCGTCCTTGCACAGGAAGTGGCCCACGCCGGACTGCGTGCAGTGCACGGTGGCGCCGCCCATCTCCTCCAGCGTGGTGCGCTCCCCGGTGACCATCTCGACCATGCGGTCCGAGCCCAGGTACATCGAGGCGTTGCCGTCCACCATGGCGACGACGTCGCAGAACGCGGGGATGTAGGCGCCGCCCGCGGCGGACGGGCCGAACAGCGCGCACACCTGCGGGACGGAACCGGAGGCGCGCACCTGGTTCCAGAAGATCTTGCCGGCGCCGCGGCGGCCGGGGAAGAGCTGCACCTGGTCGGTGATGCGGGCGCCCGCGGAGTCCACCAGGTAGATCATCGGCACGCCGGTGGCGTACGCCTTCTCGATGATGCGGATGATCTTCTCCACGGTGCGGGCGCCCCAGGAGCCCGCCTTGACCGTGGAGTCGTTGGCCATCAGCGCCACCGGGCGGCCGTCCACCGTGGCGGTGCCGGTCACCACGCCGTCCGCGGCCAGGCCGTCGGCCAGCGCGTTCGCGTACAGCCCGTCCTCGACGAAGGAGTCCTTGTCCACCAGGCGCGCGATGCGCTCGCGGGCGAACAGCTTGCCGCGGCGGGCGTTGGCCTCGTGGTACTTGGCGGCGCCACCGGCGAGGGACCGCTCGTGCACCTCCGCGAAGTGGCTGACGGGACGGTCCGTGGTCTCGCTCACGAACGCCGATCCTAGTGAGCGTCCCCGCCGGAATCGCTGTTGACCAGGACACACCGCAGCGCCCCGCCGGCCAGCTGGGTCCAGGCCAGCCGGCCGAACAGGTAGAAGCAGGCCACCTGCTCGCTGGTGAAGCGCGCCCAGTCGTAGCGGTTGCCCTGCTCGCGCCAGAACACCTCCCACTCGGGGCCGTCCGCGGTCTCCTCGCGCAGCAGGCACCAGGCGTCGTCGGCCTCGGCACCGACCGAGACGACCCCGGCCGGCACCCCCGCGCGGGTCAGCCACTCGGTGACGCTCTCCACGTTCACGCCCGCTCCTCGCCGCCCGCGGCCGCGGCCGCCAGCTCCGGCGCCTGCCGCGCCCCGTCGGTGGTGGTGGCCGGGTCCGCCGTCCCGTCCGCCGGGGCCGGGACCGCCGTGCCAGCGGCCGGCGCCGGGGTCGTGGTCGTGGGCTCCGGGCCGGCGGGGACGACGGACAGGTGGCCGGTGGCCAGCAGGTCGCGCACCGGGTGCGTGGCCCGGTAGCGCACCGCGCCGCCCGGCTGGCCGAACCACGGCGCGGAGACCGTCCGCCAGACCGGCAGCGGCCGCTCCACGCGGTAGCGGTGGTAGCCGTGCCCCAGGTACTCCGGCGGCAGCGAGCGCGCGGCGAACGGGGTGCCGTCCGCGGAGAGCACCCGGCCGTCCGGCGCGCCGAACCGGTCGAGCGCGGTGCCGGGCTCCAGCACCATCGCCTCCACGGCCTCCGGCGCGCAGCCGCCCTCGGGGAACACCTCGGCCGGCGGCCAGGCGTACTCGGCGTGCGTCTCCTCGCCGGCGGCGCGCACCACGAAGCGGCGCTCCCAGTCGCGCTCGTGCTGCCCGCCCAGCGGGTCGTACCCGGCGGTCACCCCGGACGGCGCCGGCCGCTCCGGGTCCTCGGCGGGGTCCGCGTCGCACGGCCCGGCCGCGTCCACCAGGTGTGCCTGCGGGTGATCGCCCGGCGGGAAGCGCAGCCCGGCCGCCAGGTCCAGCTCGGGCGGCGGCGGGACCACCTGGCGCACCGGCAGGATGCCCGGCTCGGGGCGCCGGCCGTCCGGGAACAGCAGGAGCAGGAACGCCGACAGCGGGTCGCCGGCCTCGCCGCCGCCGTCCCCGCGGGTGTCCCGGTCCATCGCACCCGAATCCACCGCCAGGCCGCCGAACAGCGCGCCCATCGGCCCGAGCCGCGGCTTCTTGTCGACGGCCTGCTGGGCGTTCTTGTCGTTGTCGAGGTCGAGGGGGGCGGCCGGGGCGCCGCCCGGCTGCTGGCCGTACGGCTGCGCCGGCAGCGGCAGCGGCACGCCCGGGGAGGCCGTCCGCCTGCCCTCGGCCGGCGGGGCAGCCGTGCCCTTGTCGCCCTTGTCCGCCGCCGGCTGGGCGCTCTTGTCCGCGCCCTTGTCCGCGGGGGCGCCGGAACCTTTGTCCGCTTGCAGACCGGCGCTCCGCTCACCGCCCTTGTCGGCGGGAAGGCCGGTGTTCCTGTCGGCCGGCAGGCCGGTGCCCTTGTCCGCGCCGGACGGCTGGCCCGGCGTGACCGCGCCGGACTGTCCGGTGCCGGGCGACACCGTGCCCGACTGGCCGGAACCGGGGGCCGGGCCAGGGGCGGGCGCACCGGGCGTCACGCCACCAGGGGTACCG
>DASWTI010000526.1:0-1747 GCA_036402215.1 Pseudonocardiaceae bacterium | reverse complement strand
GGGCCGCCCGGGTGGCTCGGGCGGCCCGGGCGGCGCGGTCAGCCAGTACCGCTCGCGTTGGTAGGCGTAGGTGGGCAGCGGCACGGCGCGCCCGCCGGGAAGGAGCGCCCCCCAGTCGACGGTGCTGCCGGTGACGTGGGCGTGGGCCAGGGCCGTGGTGAGGGTGCGGACCTCCTGATGGTCGCGGCGCAGCAGCGGGGCCGCGACCGCCGGGGCGCCGTCGAGCGCGGCGCGGACCATGGCGGTGAGCACGGCGTCCGGTCCCAGTTCGAGGTAGGCGGTCATGCCCTCGGCGTCCAGGTGGCGCGCCCCGTCCAGGAAGCGGACGGTGCCGCGCAGGTGCCGCACCCAGTGCTCCGGCGACGCCAGCTCCTCCGCCGTGGCCACCGCCCCGGTCACGTTCGACACCACCGGAATCCGCGGCGCCCCGTACGACAGCCCCGCCGCCACCGCACGGAACTCCTCCAGCACCCCGTCCAGGTGCGGCGAGTGGAAGGCGTGGCTCACCCGCAGCCGCGACACCCGCCGACCGGCGTCGCGCCACCGCGCCGCGATCCGCTCGACCGCGTCGGCGTCGCCGCTCACGACCACCGACGTCGGTCCGTTGACGGCGGCCAGGTCGATGTCGGCCCGGCCGGCCAGCACGGCACGGATCTCACCCTCGGACGCCTCCAGCGCGACCATGGCCCCGCCGGGCGGCGCCGCCTGCATCAGCCGGCCCCGGGCCGCCACCAGCGCGCAGGCGTCCGGCAGATCCAGCACCCCGGCCACGTGCGCCGCGACCAGCTCCCCCACCGAATGCCCCAGCAGCAGGTCCGGCACCACCCCCACGTGCTCCAGCAGCCGGAACAGCGCCACCTCCAGCGCGAACAACGCCGGCTGCGTGAACTCCGTCCGATCCAGCAACTCCCCGTCCGCCATCACCTCGGCCAGCGGACGCGGCAGCAGCGGGTCCAGGTGGGCGCGGACCGCGTCGAACGCCGCCGCGTACGCCGGGAAGCACCGGTACAGGTCATGACCCATGCCGGGCCGCTGGCTGCCCTGGCCGGTGAACAGGAACGCCACCCCGGCCGGGCCGTTCGCCACCCCGGACACCACGCTCGCCGACCGCCCACCACGGGCCAGGGCGTCCAGGCCGCCGACCAGCTCGGCCCGGTCGGTGGCGAGGACGACGGCGCGGTTCGGCAGCGCCGCCCGCCCGGTGGCCAGCGACCAGGCGACGTCGAGGTCGTCGGGCCCCAGCTCGGCGTGGTGCCGCCCGGCCGCGAGGGGACGCAGCCGGGCCGCCTGGGCACGCAGGCCGTCGTCGCCGCGGGCCGAGACCACCCACGGCATCGGGTCCGGGACGGTGAGCTCGCGCGCCACCGGGATCGGTTCGTCGGGTGCCTGTTCCAGGATGACGTGGGCGTTGGTGCCACTGACCCCGAACGACGACACCCCCGCCCGCCGCCGACGACCCACCTCCGGCCACGGCACCGCCTCCGACAACAACGACACCGCACCGGACCCCCAGTCCACGTGCGACGACGGCACCCCCAGGTGCAACGACCGCGGCAACACCCCGTGCCGCATCGCCAGCACCATCTTGATCACACCACCCACACCGGCGGCGGCCTGCGCGTGCCCGATGTTCGACTTGAGGGAGCCCAGGTGCAGCGGGCGGTCCGCCGGCCGGTCCCGGCCGTAGGTGGCGAGAATGGCGGCGGCCTCGATGGGGTCACCCAGCTTCGTCCCGGTGCCGTGCGCC
>DASWTI010000525.1:0-55936 GCA_036402215.1 Pseudonocardiaceae bacterium | reverse complement strand
CGGCACCGGGCGACGGCGGCCGCGCTCAGCGGTGCGTCGCGGCCGTGGACGCCGCCGGCGAACTCGGCGACCAGGGCACCGGCCTCGTCGCGGTGGCCGGCGGCCAGCAGCGCGTCGACGACCGGCGGCACCAGTTCGGCGGCCCAGACCCAGGCGTCCTTGATGCCGATGGCCGCGAGCAGCGGACGGGCCTGGGCCAGCGCGGCGGCAGGCCGGCCGAGTTCCAGCAGGACCGTGACCAGCCAGCCGACCGTCATGGCGTCGGTACGCAGCCGCCACCCCGACACCGGTTCCGGGCAGGCCGCCAGGATGCGGCGCCGCGCCTCGGCCGGGTCGCCGTCGATCAGCGCGAACACGCCGAGCAGCATGGAGGCGTCCTGCCGGACGGCGGGCAGGGCGCTACGGACCTGGGCCAGCGCCTGTCGCCGGGCGGGGGGCCAGCGGCCGACAGCGAAGTCGAGGTGGGTCTGCAGCGGGGTCAGCAGCGACCGCGGGTAGTCCGCCCGGCTGCCGTCACCGGCGGTGCGGGCGCGGGCCAGGAACCGGGCGGCCCGGTCGTAGTGGCCCAGGGTCAAACAGTTGGTCACCAGGTTGCACAGGCCGCGGTGGAGCTGCTGTTCCTCGGCGGGGCTGCGGCCCGTGGTGGGCAGTTGCTCGGCCGCCTGCCAGCCGGCGGGGTCGCCGATGCAGAGCAACGTGCTGGCGCGGTTGACCAGCACCGCGGTGCGCACGGCCGGGTCGGACACCCGAGGCAGCAGCCGCGTCGCCGTGCGCAGCGCCCGCAGGTTCTCACTGACCGGGCCCGGGGTGTGATCCGGCACGGCGAGGGCGGACAGCGCCCGCACGGCCAGGTCGGGCCGGGCCCGCAGCTCGGTGGCCGCGCGGCGGATCTGGTCGATGCCGGCGTCGGCGTCGACGGCCTGGTTGCACAGCATCAGCCCCAGGCCGAGCCGGATCTCCCCGCGCTTGCCGGCCGGCAGCCGTTCGGTGGCGAGCACCTGTCGCAGCAGTGGCACGACCTCGGCGTGCGCCAGGCCGAGGGTGGCGGCGCGGGCCAGCTTGACCACCAGCCGGATCCGGGTCGCGCGCGGGAGCTCCGTGGTGTCCAGCAGGGTCCGCAACAGGGTGGTGGCGGTGGCGTTGTCACCGAGCCGGATGGCCTCGTCGGCGGCCCGTTCGGCATGCCGGTAGGCGGCGACGGCGCGGCCGGCGAGCCGGGCGTGCCGGGCCAGCCGGGCGTGCGGTGGCGGCCGCTGGTGGCGCAGGGTCCGCTCGGCGCGGTCGTGCAGCCGTTGCCGCCGCGGCGCGGCGATGGCCTCGTAGGCGGCGTCCATGGCAAGCGTGTGGTGGAAGCCGTATCGCGTGCCGTCCGCCGGGCGCGGGACCCCGTGGCCCGGGACCCCGGGACCCAGGACCCCGGGACCCACGCCGGGACCCAGGACGCCGTGACCCAGCGCCTCGGCCAGCCCGCGCGCCCCGGTGTCCGGGGAGAGGCCGGCGACGGCGGTGAGCACGCGTTCCTCGGCCGGCACGCCGAGTACGGCCGCCGCGTCGACGATGCGCCGGCCGGCCGAGGACAGTCGCTCCCGGCGCTGCGCGAGGAACGCCTGCATCGTGGGCGGCACCGCGAGCCGGTCGATGTCCGCCGGCACCGGCGCCGTGGCCGGTAACAGGTGCAGCAGTTCCACAACGGCCAGGGGCAGGCCACCGGTGCGCTCGTGCAGCCGCGTGGCGAAGGCCGCGCCGACCTCGTCGACGCCCAGCAGGGTCGCCGCCAGGTGCCGCACGGCCGCGGGCGAGAGCCGGTCCAGCCGCAGGGCCCGGACGCGGGCACCACCACCGAAGGGGTCCCACGGCCGGGTGGGAGCGTCCTCCGGGCGCGCGGTGAGCACCAGACACAGCTCACCGGGTGGCTCGTGGCTGAGGTAGCACACCAGTTCCCGGGTTCCGTCGTCCATCCAGTGCACGTCCTCCAGCACCAGGACGGCGGGGCCCAGGGCGGCCAGTAGCTCCCGGACGGCGCGGAACGTCCGGTGTCGCCGGAGCCGCGGGTCACCGGTGTCGGGCGGTGCGGGCGGTAGCAGGTGCGCCAGCTCGGGCAACAGCTCACGCAGCGCTCCGGTGATCGCCGGCAACGTCCCGGGTGGCCGGCCGGGCTCGGTGCGGCTGAGCGCCTCCACGACCGGGCCGAAGGGGAACGGTTCCCGGAGCGGGTGGCAGTGTCCCAGCAGGCGGCGCGCGTCGGCGAGCTCCGCGCGGTCGAGCAGCTCGTGCACCAGCCGGGTCTTGCCCACCCCGGCCTCGCCCTCGACCAGCACGACCGCCGGGCGACGACGGGCCGCGCGGAGCAGCCAGGTCAGCTCGTGCTCGCGTTCGACCAACGGCGACGGCCCGCCACCGGTGGGCGACGGCGGAGCTCCCGGTGACGACGCGACAACCATCGATGGGCTCCCAGCGGCCGTGCCGACGCTGCGGCCACGCACGATCGGACGCCGATTATCCGGTACCGCGGCCGGCGCCGCGAGCAGCGGACGGCGTGCGGTTAAAACCGGTGGTAGCACGTATTGCTCACGCCCGGACGCACCGCGTAGTCACGAGGGTGGGTTTTCGAGCCGGCATCGAGAGGAATGGGGTGATTCCGTGCACGGCCGACGGATCAGACTGGTCTGCCTCGCCTCGGCGGTCGCCGTCACGGTCGGCCTGGCCGGCGTGGTGGCGGCACTGCCCCGGGCCGGGTTGGCCGCCGACACGGCGCTGCCGGTGGTCGCGGTGACCGCCAGCGCGCACGACGGCAACGTCCCGGCCAATACCCGGGACGGCAATCTGTCCACCCGATGGTCCGCCCTGGGCGACCCGCAATGGATCCAGTTCGACCTCGGCCAGTCCGCCACCGTCGGATCACTCACCATCGCCTGGTACCAGGGAAACGAACGCCAGAGCCGATTCGACGTCCAGACCTCGGCCACCGGCACCACGTGGACCACCGTCCACACCGGACTGTCCAGCGGCACCACCACCGGATTCGAAACGGTCGACGTCACCGACAGCACCGGCCGCCACGTCCGCATCGTCGGACACGGCAACACCGACAACACCTGGAACTCCATCACCGAGGTGACGATCCTCGGCGCCGGTGGCACGCCCACCTCTCCCACCACCACGACGCCCACCACTCCCCCGCCGGTCGGCACCGATCCCAACGGGGTCCGCCAGCTCTACCCCACCCGCACCGGCAAGGCGCAGCCGTGGACCCTCGGGTTCGGCGACTGGCAGGCGCGGTTGCGTCCCGACGGCGCGAGCATCAGCGGATCGGGCGCGAACACGCTGCTGCGCAACTCCGGCCAGGTCCGCATGTCGGTGGAGGCGGTCGACTCCGACTGCGAGGGCGAGCCCGACCACGGGCTGGCCCTGCAGCGCGGCTACATGTGCTCGCCGAACGACTGGTACAACGTCGAGTTCACCGGCTACGTCAAACTCGACACCCCGGCCGGCGACTCGTCCGACCAGGACTGGACCTGGTACGCCGGCGGCGGCCGCCACACCGGCGACGGCTGGCCGGACGGCTGCATGGGCAGCGCCTACAAGGCCTCCTACCAGTACCGCGCCGCCGATGTCCGCTACGGCAAGGAACAGTGGCACGTCAAGTACCACTACAAGCCGTGGACCAGCGTCCCCGGCGGGATCGACTACACCGCCGAGCGCAGCCGCTGGCTGGGCATGAAGTACGTGAAGTACGAGTTCACCCGCGGCGGCCAGCGTGGCATCCGCCTCGAACTCTGGCTCGACCTCGACGGCATCGACGCCACCGGCAACCCCCGCAACAACTGGCAGAAGGTCCGGGTCGTCGAGGATCACCCCGACGCCGGCAGCTGGGGCGCCGACGCCGAGGAGTGCAACGCCCCCGAGGCCGACCAGATCATGTTCTGGGGCGGCCCCTGGGTCACCTACCGCTGGGACAACACCACCTCCACCCTGCGGCTCATGTCCGTGCGGGAGATCGTGCCTCCGAGCAGTTGACCCTTCCCCGCAGCGGCCCCCGGACCCGGTTCCCGCCTCCCGCGGCGAACCGGGTCCGGGGGCCCTGAGTTGTCACGTGACTCCGCGGCGCCGGCGCGACGATTGCGATCAGTAGTTGACGTACGCGGTGACGGCGCGGTGGTCGGAGTACGCGCCGCCGGTCATGGACTCCGTGATGGTGGCGACGTTGCTGAAGCCGTGACCGCTCTTGACGAGGATGAAGTCGATGCGGCTGTTCGTCGTGGTGTTGTAGGCGGAGGAGCACGCCGCGGCGCCGCACCGCTCGGCGATCGGGTCCCGGTAGCCGAGGTCGCGGGCCGTGCGCCACCAGTTCGTCGAGGACGGCCTGGCGTTCGTGTCACCGGCGACGATCTGGAGCGTTCCGCCGAGGCGGCCCATCGCCTCGTTGGCCTCGTTCATGTTCTCGGTCGCGCACTCCGGCCCGTACCAGGTACCGGTCGGCCAGTGGATCGAGGCCACCGAGACGTCCTCGCCGCGGATGGTGTCGTGCAGCCGGACGGCGATGTTGTGCACCCGGTCCTGGCTGCTGCGGGTGGGTTCGAGGTTGCGACACGGACCGGTGCCCGCGTCGTAGTTCTCGGGTGCGTCGGAGCGCCACCGGGTGACGTCCCGCACCGCCAGCCGGTCCGAACGGTAGATGACCGCGTTGGTCTGCTGGTTCTTCAGCTTGCCGCAGGTGCTCGTGTAACCCATGGAGCCCGGGTCCGCGATCGCGATCTGACCGGCGTACGTCCCGGGCAGTTCGTCGGTGAGGCGGCGGGTCAGGGCGGCCAGTTGCGTGGCGTTGGAGACCTGCTGCACCGTGAAGATGTCGGGGCTCTTGGGCTGCCGCTTGAGGTAGGCGATGAGGCGGTCGAACAGCTTGCCGTCGGCACACGACGCCGGCAGCCAGTTCTCGATGTTGTTGTTGTAGACGACCAGGTAGTTCGGTGACGTATTCGCATCGGCGGCCGCGGGGGTGGCCGTCCCGAGCCCCAGCGCAATGGCCGCCGCCGCGGCGGTCGCGGCAGCAAGTGCCCGGCGAATGACAATGTGCCTACGGTATGGCATACGACTCCTTCTGGATCGGCTGTCGTTCGATATCGCCGCATTCCTGTCGCGGCGCGAGGAAAGCGCTGGAGGCGCTACGTTCCGTACTCCGGCCCTCAGGCCCGCCGGTACTCCTCCCAGGTCTGTTTCGGCGTGCCGGCGGGTCCGTCGTCCCGGCCCCGGTTCGCCAGACCGTTGAGCCCGAGGTAGTAGTCGCCGGCCTGGTTCCGGGCATCGGTGGACTGATCGGTGTCGGCCAGCGCGATCGCCTGGATGTGGTACGGCCAGTTGCCCTGCGCGGGGGTTCGCAGCCAGGCGGCGAAGCCGACGGTCCGCAGGGAACGCAGCACGGCGGTCCAGGCGGTGGCCGACATGCCGCCGACCGACAGGCGCAGGACGCCGCCACCGCCGTGCGCGCCGGCCGACCTTCCGGCGCCGGGGGTGTAGGACCCCTGAGTGATGCCGAGTGGCCTGCCGAACAGGCGTTCCGCCTCGAGCAGCATCGACCTGGTCCGGGCGTTGACGCGGGCACCGCGCAGGGTCACCCGCGCCCCGGTTGTCAGCATCCTCGTGACGGTGAAGCGGCGTTCACCGAGCAGCCGCAACGATGCCCGCCCCGGCAGGCCCGTGGCGTCCGGACCGGAGTAGCCGAGGGAACGCTGGTAGGCGGCGTACGCCGCTATGGTGCCGGTCCCGAAGTGGCCGTCGAGCTGACCGGCCGTCAGCAGTCCCCTGGCCATCAGCGCCCGTTCGACCAGCAGCACGCTCTCCTTGGCACCGGGAGTGAGAGCCCTGTCCGGCCGGCGTGGGTCGATCTGCGCGGCCTTGACGAGCAACTCCATGTCCACCAGGGGTGCGGCGGCCGGTGCCGTCCGCACCCGCGAGCCGGAGGTGGCCACCGCGAGCCCGCCGGCGGCGGCGGCCGGGAGGTGCGTTCCTGTGATCACTGGTCCTCCATGATCCGAGGTGACTCACCGATGGCGATTCGTCACATCAGGAGGTTGACTATCGGGGCCGCGGACCGCCGCGGTCCACGCTCTCACCGAAAGTGAGCGCGAAATATACGGAGAATGTGCAGCCTGACAACAGAACAACCGAGGCCTGGTCGTTCCGAGCGATGTCGCCCGTCCCCGTCAATGGCGAACCGGCCGATGGGTCACGCCAGCCTGGTCCGGACGTGGTCGGCCTCGGGCAGGCCGAGATCCTCGAAGATGGGCAGTGCGGCGCGCCAGGCGTTGCGCGCGTCGTCGATGCGGCCGGCCGCGGCGTGGCTGTCGCCCAGGTGCTTCAGGCCTTCCGCCTCGAAGTACCGGTCGCCGATGGCGCGGGCGAGATCGACGGCGCTCCGGTAGACGGCGACCGCGTGGTCGAAGTCGCCCAGGGCATGGTGGATGTACCCGAGGCTGTGCAAGGTCGCTGCTTCTGCCCCGCGATCCGGTCCGCGAACCAGCAACTCCAGGGCCCGCTCGCACAGGTCCTTCGCGACGTGATGGTCCCCGGCCTGGGCGTGGTACCAGCCGAGAACGTTGAGCGCCGTGGCCTCACCCTGGTCGTCGCCGGCCGCACGGTGCAGTTCCACGGCCTGCCGCGCGTGGTCCTGCGCCTGGCCGAAGTCCCCTTGATGTCCGAGCACCACGGCGAGGTTCTGGTGGGCGTGGGCCCTCGCCACGCCGTCGTCGTCCTGTTCGAGGAGAACCAGGGCCGCCTCCAGTGGTGGCCGGGCCAGCCCGTGGCGGCCACTCATCAGATATGCCTGGGCCAGACTGCGGTACGCCTGCGCCAAACGGGTCCGGTCGCCGGAACTGTCGGCGCACCTGATCGCGAGCTCGTGCAGTTCCTGCGACCGTTCCCACATCCCCCGGCGACCCAGGAACGCGCCGAGGAGCCAGACGAGATCCGCGGCGCTCCGGTGCTCCCCCAGATCGGCCGCCACCCGCACCAACCGGGCGATGACCTCGTGTTCCCTGGCGAGCCATGCCAGACCCTGCTCGGGACACGCCATCGGCTCGCGCACCACCCCCTCGGTGGGAGGTATGTCGACCTGCGCCGCCTTGGTCGGCGCGATGACGAGGTTCGCGTCGCGCGCGTTGACCAGGTAGTGATCGATGAGCCGGCGGCTCGCGTCGAGGTGCTGGCCGGAATCGGTCCGGCCGGCGAGTTCCGCCGCATAGCTGCGCAGGAGTTCGTGAACCGCGAACCGTCCCGGACGGTGCTCGACGACGAGATGCGCACCGCTCAGATCGGTGAACGCGGAGCGCACGTCGTGGAGCTCCCAGCCCAGCAGGCTCGCGATCGCGGCCTCACCGATCTCGGGACCGGGGTGAACCGCCAGTCCCCGGAACACCTCCTGCGCAGGCCGCGGCAGCGAGGTGTACGACCACGAGAACACGGCCCGCAGATCGCCGACCCGCCCGCCGTGCCGGAACGCGTCGAGCGGCGTCTCGGTGCTGCCCAGCTCGTGCGCCAGCGCGGTCAGCGGGAAGCCGGGATGCATGATGGCGCGGGCGGCGACGATCGCCAACGCCAGCGGCAACCGCCCGCACCGGACGACGATCTCGTCGACCGCCTCCGGCTCGGCCGCGACCCGCGGCTCGCCGAGCCGGGCACGCAGCAGCTCGCGGCACTCCTGCACCGGCAGCTCGTCCACCGCGATCGGCCGCGCACCGTCGCGCGTGACCAGGTCGGTGAGCCGATCACGACTCGTGACCAGAGTGAACGACCCGGACGAACACGGCAGCACCGGGCGTACCTGGTCCGCGTCGAAGGCATTGTCCAGCAGCAGAAGCACGCGCCGCCCCGACATCAGGCTCCGGTACAGCCCGATCCGGGCCTGGGCGTCGACCGGAAGCCGGTCATGCGCGACACCCAGCGCCTCCAGCAGACTCCCGAGGGCGTCGGAAGGCGTCCGTGGCCGGCCGGTCGAGTCGTAACCATTGAGGTCGACGTACAGCTGACCATCTGGGAACTGCTCATGGACCCGCTGGGCGTAGCTGGTCGCCAGGGTGGTCTTGCCCACTCCCGGGCCCCCGGACAGCAGCGCGACAACCGCTCGTCCCGAAGCCGACGCGAGCAGGCCGTCGAGCAGCCGCACTTCGTGCCGGCGGCCGACGAAGTCCACCGGGTCCGCGGGCAACTGCCGTGGGGTCACGGTGGCCGGTGAGGCCGCCTCGTCCTCGTCCTCGTCCTCGTCCTCGTCGAGGGCCGGGCTCGATGCGTGGTCGCCACGCACAGGCGATGGTCGCTCCCGGGCGGCCGCGGGCTCCGCGGCGATGTCCGGACCGGGCAGTGACCCGTCCGGCTCATCGTCGCGCAGCGTGCGCGCGAGGGACCGCAGCGCGCGCCCCGAGCCCCGGCCGGTACGAGCCAGCAGCGCCGCTTCGGCCTCGCCGCAGGCGGCGAGAGCCGCGACCCTGTCGCCGTGGCCGGCCAACGCCCGGACGAGGGTCTCCCAGGCACCCTCACGGTCGGGATGCGCGGTGACCAACGGCCGTAGCGCTCGCATCGCGTCGAGGTGCCGGCCTGACGCGTCGCAGGCGGCCGCATACCGTTCCACGGCCACTCGCCGGCTCTCGTCCAACGCGTCGAGGCCCCGCCCGAGCCATCCGAACCGCGGCAGCCCTTCCGCCGCCTCGCCCGACCACAGGTCGAGTGCGCCGGCGAGCAGGCCGATGACCCGCTCCGCGTCCGCGGCCCGGCGCGCCGTCAACGCATCGTTCATCGCCCCCTCGAAGCGCTGCAGGTCCAGCTCGCCCGGTTCGACCACCAGGCGGTAACCGGCCCCCGCCAAGGTCAGCCGCTCACGGTAGGGCCCCAGTACGCCACGGAGCCTGCTCACGTGCGCCCGCACGTTGGCGGCAGCGGAAGGTGGTGGCCGATCCCACAACGCGCCCAGCAGCCGATCGACGGAGACCCGGCGATTGCGGCCCAGCAGCAGCGCGACCAAAGTCGCCTGCGGCCGCCCCGCCGGAAGCGCCACCGGCGATCCGTCGATGACAAGGGCAACCGGACCAAGCACCGTGAACTCGACCGCCACGGACGACCTCCGCCTGATTCCGTCGGCCAGGGCGACGGCACGTGGGGAGCCTGGCACAAGTCCCCGTCACCCACCCGAGGTTCGGAGCCATCTCCCCCGGAACAGTCACTTGCCCTGCCACCCAGCCCCAGCCTGCCGCCATCGGTGGTCGCGGCACAGGCCCGCCATCGAACGATCCGGGCGCCGATCTCTTGAAGCGAAGTGCGCGTCCGAAGCCAGCTGGCACCCAATCACGTCCGGCGTTGGCCTTCTCGACCAGAAACCCGGCTTCCGCCCCCTCAAGGCCGTCCACGCCTGAGCCGTCCGATCCAGGCACGGAGCGGTCCCGGCTGCCTGCGGTCCTCGTCGGGTGGGACCCGCACGGCCATCAGCTCGTCGACGACGTCCGCGACCTCTCGGCCGTCTCCCGGGTCGATGGCACCGGCGATCAGGATCTGGGAGGCCTTGCCCAGCAAGGAGCGCCGGTTGTGGTGATCGATCACCTTGCCGCCGGCGGCTCCGATGTGGCGCAGGCTGAGCCCCTGGGCCATCCCGGTCAGCATCATCGTCAACTCGTCGAGGGAGATCCCCGGGCGCAGCGACACCCCGCGCGCCTCGAGGATCTCCGCGTACACGTCGCGCCAGTAGCCGAAGGAGTGCTTGTACACGCCGCCGAGCGCCTCCTTGATCTGCTCGTGGAAGTCGGCCAGGCCGGTCACCAGGTACTGGAACCGCGCCGAGGTCTCGTCGGTGTGCACGATCTTCATGTCCTCGTAGGCGACCTTGTCCACCGCGACGCTGAAGGCCGCCGTCTCGCGCAGCTCGGCACGTGTCGCTTCGTCGAGCATCCCGTCGGTCAGCGAGTACCGTTCGCGCAGCGCGTACCGGACCAGGTCGCCCATGTAGAGAGCAAGAGTGGGCCACCGGTCCTTCATGGTGCCGATCGAGGGCCTCGTAGCAGCCTTCTTCCAGTCGGGCGGCGTTCCGAAGAGCGCGCGAGCGATGCGGTCGTCCCGCCGCGCCTCACGAAAGATCAGCTCCGCCTCGTTGGCGATGTTCTCCCGCGTCAGCGTGCACAGCGGGCGGTGCAGGTGCTCCTCGCCCACGAAGCCCAGCAGTTCTCGCTCGGCCAATCGCCGGCCGCTCTCGAGGCACGCCCGGACCACCGGGCCGTTGGCCAGCCGCCGGCCGGTGAGCAGCCTGCCGCTCTTCGTGCGCACATTGATCGCCACGTCGTCCAGGGGGCCGTCATACATGGTGACGGATTATGCCGGGGCTCCGCCCGAAACTGTTCCTCCGCTCTGGAGGAACTGCGCGGATTACCAGGTCATTCCGTATCCGGGGTTTCCTGTGATCACCCACCCCACAGAGAGGCGACCACGTTGAGCAAGCACTCCCGGAAGCCCCGTCGACAGTCGCAGTTCATCCTCGTGCTGCAGCTCGGCCTCGTCGTGCTGCAACTCAGCCTCGTCCTGATCGAGAGCGTGCACGCGATCACCAGGCTGCTGGGCGACCTGTGGTGAAAGGCTGGTCGCCGGCCTCATGGACCAAGCCGAACGCTTCCTGCCTCAACTCGTCCATGACGCCCCCGAGCCAACGGCCGCACCTGGCACGAGTTCGCCCACGCGCTCGGCACCAGCCCCAACACCGCAACGAACAGCCCTAACGCGACGTGGCGCAGGACTGCACTGCCTAACGCGGCAATCCTGCCCGACCAGTTGGTGGCTCATCGCTCCAGCCGTGATCAAACCGGCCGAGCACCGACAGGCCGACAGGCCGACAGGCCGACAGGCCGACAGTGGTGAGGATGTCACCATGCGGACCTGCGATCATCAGGGCGGCTCGGCGCTGTCCACAGGTAACTACGACCATTCAAATGGATCTCGACGACGTATGACTCGCGCTTCGGACTCGAAGGCCGGGGTATTGACGAAGCCGTGATCGTACGTACACACCGGCGCATGCCGCGTCATGCTGCTCAACGTCGGACACCTCAACCAGACGTTCGCCCTCACCGGTCATGACGACGCATCCATCCACGCGCCCATGCCGGATATCGAAGGCAACGCGGACAGTGAGATGCCCACTCACGCCGATCACCCATTTGCGATGGCAATACACCCGATCGAGCCTGCGTACTGAAGGTGGAACCGGTCGATGCGGTGGCTGGCCGGCGGCGGTGGCCGCGGGGCAGCCACCGCTGATCACCGCACTCGATGAGGTGACCGGAACGACAGTTGGACCACGAGGACTTCGGGCCGGATCGACCGCTGGACCTGCGACGCGACGCCTCCCGTGCCGGAGTCGTGGTGATCAGTTCGGCGGCTGAGATTGCCGGACAGCTCCCCGTGGCCGATCACGCCGGTCGATGGCGGTCTGATGCCGATCATTGCCGAGAAGCCGGCCGAATTCGGCGGCACGGCTGCGGCGTGCAGCCCGAGATGTGTGGTGAGCGTGGCCAGGGGCGCTTGATGCGAAATGTGCGGTGAAGACGCCTCCAGAAACAGGGCCAACATCGCCCACGCCCGGCCCCGCGGCCCGGGCGAACGAGCCAACGCCCAACTGACGAAACTGGCAGGTCCTGCGCAAGATCCGCTCCAGCCCCTGCCAGACCACCACCCTCGTCCTGGCCGCTCGGACACCGATCCTCATCATCTGAACCAGGTTGGCAAAGGCTCACGGAGTCTGATCTGCGCTGTTGATCGGGAGCTGGATCTGCTGGCGGCGTGGCGGGCCCATGTCGAGCTGTACGTGCCGTGGATGCAAGAAGTCCGTTGCTGTCAGCCGTCGACGGCGTCCGGCGGTTGTCGGTGATGTGCGAGTTCCACCCGCACCTGCGTCCTGGAGACGATAGCTCGCCTGCCGCAATCCACCGCACGAGTCGCATGTCGCCCGGGAAATGGGCGCCTGGCGGCAGTGCGTGACCCGCTGGGTCACCTGTTACCTCACCGAGGACGGCGCCGGCCGGCATGATCGTTCGTCCCGCCGCACCGCTGCCCGACCCACCAGCAGCGAGGTCGACACCGGGTGATCCGACAGCGTGCCGCGCGGCGGCGTGGCCAGGACTGGCTCGGCGCCACCGCCGCGTTCACCGACGCTGCTACGCAGGCGCCCTTCGTCCATTTGCCAGGAACGGACGAACATGACGATCAATGAGCCGTAGGAATGACTACACCCACTAGAACAAAAATCACGTCACACCACCCCCTCTTGGAGTAAGCCAATACTCCGAGCAAGGGATTAGCCGGCGCAAGGCTGCGTGGTAGCGTGGCCGACTGCACCGTGTTCTTACTCGACCCTGGCCGGGCCGACGACAGGGAGGTCCCGCCTCGCTCTGATGGCGCAAAGCCTCTCCATGCCGATTGGTTTCGGCCCAGTTCCTGCGATCAGGGTGGACAGGCGCGCGCACCCGTACGGTCACTGCGGAGCGGATGAAACGCGATGCGCCGGCCAGCCTGCTGCACCAGTAGATTCGCGGACGCCGGCAGATTGGGTCCAGCTGAACCTTCCGCCGACTCCCGCGCATGACAAATGACGTCGGATTGAGGAGTGCGGGACATGTCCCTGGCCAGCCACGGGCTCACAGGAACGTCGACGGTGGAACTGCTCGACTGCACGATCCGGGACGGCTCGTACGCCGTCGACTTCCAGTTCGACGAGAACTTCGTGACGCACCTGCTCGCCCGGCTCGACGCCACTCCGATCACCCGGGTCGAGATCGGCCACGGGCTGGGCCTGGAGGCCGAACTTGCCGGCATCACTCCGGGCAACATCGATCATCACCGCTGGTGCGAGATCGCCCGAGCCACGCTGATCAGGACGTCGTGGGGCATGTTCGCCCAGCCCGGCTTCACGCGGCCGGCCACCATCGCGGAGCTGGCCAAGCGCGGCATGTCGTTCGTCCGCATCGGCGTCGAGCCGGACCTGGTTCCGCCGAACCTCGCGTACATCAAGGAAGCCGCACAGGTGTGCGGCGAGGTGTACGTCAACCTCATGAAGACCAGCGCCACGCCTGTGGAGAAACTGCCGGAGTTGCTGGCCGAAATCGGTCCCGAGGTCGCCGGCGTGTACGTCGTCGACTCCTACGGGTCCATGCTTCCTGCCGATGTCCGCCGTTACGTCACCGTCGTCGGGGAACACTTCCCGGTTGTCGGGTTCCACGGCCACAACAATCTTGGAATGGCGAACATCAACACACTCGCGGCGATGGATGCCGGAGCTTCGGTGCTCGACGGAACGCTCAACGGAATCGGGCGCGGTTCCGGGAACGCGGCCATCGAGTCGCTCGCCGGAATCATCCGTAACCTCGACTCCGACCGTTTCGACTACCAGGAGCTCGGGCGGCTGGCCGAGTACTGCCGCCTCAACATGGACGTCATCGGCGAGGACCGCACGATGCAGCTGCTGGGCGGCGTGATCGGTATTCACTCGGGCTTCTTCCCGCTCGTCGAGGAACTGGCGGCGCTGCACCGGACCGAGCCGGCGCTGCTGATGGAGACCGCAGTGGAGATCGCCGACCAGAGCCCCCGCACGGCCGACTTCCACGCGGCGGCCACCCGCATCTCCGCGGGCGTCGCCCCGGTGCACGTCTGAGGGCAGCGCGGCGCGACCACGACACGAGATCAGGAGACACAGTGCGACTGGCCAGGATCGGATCGGGCAGCGGCGGGGGCCACCTCGTCGTCGGCCTCGGCGACAGATGGTTCCCACTGGCGGCCGTGCGTGGTTACGAGGCGGTGTCCCGGCTCGGCGAGATCGCGGGCGACAAGGACCTGCGTGCCCTGGCCGAGGCCGTCGAGCGGCAGGCCGGAGAGCTGGACGCGGTGGACTTCGACCCGGACACCGCCGCGACCGTGGCGGACCGCGGCGCCGATATCTGGGGCGCCGGCCTCAACTACGTCCGGCACTCCGAGGATCTGAGCGCCCAGCAGCCCGGCTCCGGCCCCGGCTCGTACCTGCGGCCGGGGAACTGCCTGATCGGCAACGGCGACCACATCGAGCTCCCGGCGCGGTCGGCGCGCGTCACCGCCGAGGCCGAGCTGGGGCTGGTCATCGGGACGGCCTGCAAGAACGTGGCGCGCGACGACTGGCGGGCCGTCGTGGCCGGGGTGACCGCGGTGCTCGACATGACCGCGGAGGACGCGATCCGGGAGAACCCGCGCTACATCCCGTGGGCCAAGGGGTTCGACACGTTCTGCAGCATCGGCCCGGTCCTGGTCACCGCCGACGAGTTCGGCACGGACGCGTTCACGACCGCGAGGATCAGCACGATCCGCAACGGCGAGACGATCGCCACGGCCACTCCGGCGGACATGAAGTACGACCTGGGCTACCTGGTGGAGTACTTCACCGCCGGACGCACCCTCGAACCCGGCACGGTGATCTGCACCGGCACCCCCGGCGCGGCGGTGATCGCTCACGGCGACACCGTGCGGGCGGTCGTGGAGCACGTGGGCACGCTCACCCACCCGGTGCGGCGGGACTGAGGGCGTGCCGACGTACGGCCTGGACGGCAGGCGCGCCCTCGTACTGTGCGGCACCCGGGGCATCGGCCTCGGCGTGGCGCGCAGCCTCGCACGCCACGGCTGCGCGGTGACCGTGACCGGCACCGACGAGGGCCGTGCCGCCGCGGTGGCCGGCGGCCTGCCCGGCCGCGGGCACGCCGGGCTCGCCTGCGACTTCGCCGAGCCCGCCGCGGTCGGCGACACAGTGGCCACCACCGGGCCGTACGACGTCCTGCTGCTCAACTCACCGGGGCCGCCGCCCGGCCCGGTCGCCGGACTGACGGCCGACGAGCTGCGCCGCGCGGTCGACCTGGTGCTGCTGTCGGTGCGGGCCGCGGCCGAGGCGGCGCTGCCGGCCATGCGGCAGCGACGCTGGGGCCGTCTGATCGGCGTCACCTCCAGCTCGGTGGCGGCGCCGCTGACCGGTCTCGCCGCCTCGTCGATCGCGCGGTCCGCGGTGCAGACGTACCTGAAGCTGCTGTCCGAGAGCGTGGCCCCCTACGGCGTGACCGTGAACCACGTGATCCCCGGCAAGATCGACACCGACCGGCTCCGCGCGGTCGACGAGGCCGTCGCCGCGCGGCTCGGGACGGACACCGAGGCGGTGCGGGCGGCCGCGGTGGCAGCCATTCCGCTGGGCCGCTACGGCACCCCGGCCGACGTCGGCGAGCTCGTGGCCTTCCTCGCGAGCGACCACGCCTCCTACATCACGGGCACCGGCGTCCGTTGTGACGGCGGTCTGATCAGGTCACCGTGACCTGCCCGCACGTACCCGACAGCCGACGAGACGAAGTGGAGACGTGGCCGATGTCCCTCCTGGACGGGATCGACCGCGCCGTGCGGGACCACCCGGACGACGCGGCGCTGCGCGGCGCGGACGGTGCGATCAGCTACCGGCAGTTCGGTGGGCTGGTCGACGACCTCGCCCGCCGGCTGGAGGACGTCACCGCGCCCGGCGAGTTCGTCGGCATCGACGGCCGCCGCGGCCCCGGCGCGATCGTGGCCATGGTCGCGGCCGTCCGGGCGCGGCGCCCGTTCGTCGTCATCGACGGCCGCGACAGCGACGCATCGAACGCGGCCAAGGTGCGGCTGCTCGGCGTGCGGGTGCTGGCCCGGGCCCTGCCCGGCGACGACGGCCGGGTGGACCTCGCCGACGTGCCGGCGCCGTGGCGCGCCGGCGCGGCGGACGGGCCGCGGGAGTGGCTGTTCGCCGACGGCGAGATCTGCTACGCGATCCGCACCTCCGGGTCCACCGGCGAGCCGAAGTGCGTCCTCGTGCGCACAGCACCGCTCGCCGCGGTGATCCGGGACCACGTGGACCGGCTGTCGGTCGGCCCCGGCTGCGTGACGTTGCAGTTCGCTCGCCTCACGTTCGACGGCTGCATCACCGAGATCTTCTGGACGCTCACCGCGGGCGCCTGCCTGGTGGTGCTGGAGGAGCGGCACCTGGCGCCGGGCGCCGCCTTGCAGGGCACCCTGGAGCACCATGGCGTCACGCACCTCAAGACCACGCCGTTCGCGCTCACGGCCACCGCGCCGACGCCGGCCATGCGGTTGCGGCACGTGATCAACGGCGGCGGCGCCTGCCGGCTCGCGGTGATCCGCGCCTGGTCGGCGGTGGCCACCTTCCACAACGCCTACGGCCTGACCGAGACGACGGTGTGCAACCTGCTGACCGGCCCGCTCGACCCCGGCGAGTGCCACGAGCGGGTGCCGCTCGGGGACCTCGTGGGCGACTGCGGTTACCACGTTCGCACGACGGACGCCGACGGCCCGGGAACCGGCGGCGCGGCGGTGCGCGGCGAGCTGGTCATCACGGGAGCCAGCGTGGCCGCCGGCTACCTCACCGAGCACGGCCTGCAGCCGTTCGACCCGGACGGGTACCGCACCGGCGATGTGGTGGAGCTGCGCGACGGACACCTGCACTTCGTCGAACGCCTGGACCGGCAGGTGAAGGTCCGCGGCTACCGGCTCGACCCCGGCGAGATCGAGAACGCGGTGTGCCGCCTGGAGCCGGTGCGGGACGCAGTGGTGACCGCCGAGGCCCACGACGGGTCCGACACGGCCGAGCACGTCGCCCTGGTCTGCTACTACCAGGGCGACGTCGACCCACGGGCCGTGCGCCGCCACCTCGAGTGCGTGCTCGACCCCTACAAGGTGCCCTCGGTGTTCCGCCGCGTCGACGCGTTGCCCTACACCGTCAACGGCAAGGTCGACCGCGACGCCCTGCGGGCCGGCCGCCGTGCCGACGCCGCCACCGCGACGGGCCCGGGGGACGGCGCGGACGGCACCTCGCCGGGCCTGCAGGTTCTGCAGATCGTCCGCAGCCTCACCGGAATTGGCGACGTCGGGCTCGACGACAACTTCTTCGACGTCGGCGGCGACTCCGCATCGGCCGTCGTCCTGGTCAGCCGCATGAAGGAGCTGGGCTGGGTGGACGCCGGGGTCCGCGACGTGCTGCGGGCGGAGAACCTGCGGGTCCTCGCCGACCGGCTGCGGGAACGGAGCGTGTAGCGCGATGTGCGGCCTGTGCGGGACCTTCGCGCCGGACGGCACCCTGGACCGGGGGGTCGCCGCCGCGATGCACGCCCGGCTCGTGCACCGCGGGCCCGACGAGACCTACTCGTTGAGCACCCCGGCGCTGTCGGCGAAGCTCGGCCGCCTGGGCATGACCGGCCTGCGTGACGGCTGGCAGCCGGCCGAGGACCGCGGCGGTCGCTTCGTGGCCATGACCAACGGCGAGGTGTTCAACCACGCCGGGCTGCGGGCCCGGCTCGGCGGACCGGCCGCGGCGAACACCCTGGACGTGGCGGTCGTCCCGGAGTTGTTCGCGCGCCACGGCCCGGCCGGGCTGGCGCTCGTGGACGGCCAGTTCGCGACCGTGATCCTGGACCGCGCCGAGGGGCACGTGTACCTCGCCCGCGACCGCTTCGGCATCTGCCCGCTGTACTACGCCACGGTCGGCACGCACACACATTTCTGCTCCGAACTCAAGCCGCTCGTGCGGTGCGTGCCGAACTCCTGGCGGCTCGACGCGCGGGCCCTCGACCAGTACCTGTCGCTCGGCAACATCGTCGCGCCGCGCACCCTCGTGCGGGGGGTGCACGCCGTGCCGCCGGGCTGCGTCGTGCGCCTCGGCGACGGTGCTCCGGAGACCTTCCGCTACTGGCGCTACGGCGAGTTCGCGGCCGGCACCACCCCGGACGCCGAGGAACTGCGCGAGACGGTGCGGGGCGCGGTACGCGACCGGCTCCGCGCCGACGTCGAGATCGGCGCCTACCTGAGCGGCGGCTTCGACTCCACCACGCTCGTCGTGGAGGCCGCCCACATCCTGGAGAAGCCGCCGCGCACCTTCTCGGTGCTGTTCGACGACGCCACGCTGGACGAAGGACGGTTCCAGCGCGAGGTGGCCGAGGCGGTGGGCAGCGAGCACCATCAGGTCCGCTGCGGTCCGGGCGACGTGGCCGCCGAGTTCGAGGACATGGTGCGGCACTGCTGCTACCCGCAGCGCGAGACGTACAACGTGGCGGCCCTCATGCTGTCCCGCGAGGTCGGTCTCACGGGGCTGAAGGGCGTGATCTCCGGCGAGGGCGCCGACGAGCTGTTCTTCGGGTACGACTCCTACGCCTTCGACGGCGCCCGCCGCCGCCCCCGGCCGAGCCTGCCGGAGAACGAGCGCGCGTGGGGCCGCGCCGACTTCGGCTGGGAGGCCGACCCGGCCCGCGCCGAGCACCGCCGCGAGCTGTGCCTCACCGGCGCGGCCCGTGAGGCCCTGCGTGGCGAGGAGTACTGGCGCGACCGGCTGATCCCGTTCGCCGACCACGAGCTCACCGGGCTGACGCCGATGCAGCTGCGGTCGATCGCCGACGTGCACGTGCAGCTCGGCGGGCACCTGCTCGGCGACCACGGGGACACCATGCTCATGGCGAACTCGGTGGAGGGCCGCTACCCGTTCCTCGGCAGCGCCGTGGTGGACCTGGCGCTGCGCGTCGGCGACGACGCCAAGGTCGCGGACTTCGAGGGCAAGGCCTGCCTGAAGGCCGCCTACGCCGGCGTCCTGCCGGACTCCGTGGTGCGGCGGGCCAAGCAGGGCTTCACCGCGTACGGGCTGGCGGCGGTCGCCGACGAACGGCGGCTCGCGCGGTGGCGTGATCTGGTCGCTGGGAGCGGCGTGTTCCGCCCGGACGCCCTGGAGCGGATCGCCGCGGACCGCACGCCGGACAAGTGGGACCTGAGGCTGAGCGTGATCAGCATCGGCATGGTGATCGACGAGTTGGGGCTGCGGCTGTGACAGGCACCTGGGAAGACCTGATCCGTGGCGGGCACTGGCGCTCGCCGGACACCGTGTGGGTCGAGGACGGCTCCGAGCACTCGTGGCGGCAGGTGGACGAGGTGGCCTCCGAGGTGGCGGCCACGATCCGCGCCCACCCCGGCGTGCGCGTCGTGCACCTGCGGTCCGACTCCAAACTCGGCTGCTTCGCCGGGCAACTCGGCGCCTGGCGAGCCGGTTGCGTCGCGATCGCCGACGACGGGAACCTGGGGCCGGCCGAGCTGGACCACGTGCGGCCCGACCTCGCCGTGTCGGTCGACCGCGCGGGCGCCACGGCCGCCGGCGCGCCGGGCGGGCCGCTGCCCGCCGACCGCCTCCCGGCCGAGGTCGTCACCGTCAACTTCACCTCCGGCACCACCGGCAGCCGCCGCGCCGTCGCGGTGACCAGCGAGAACCTGCTGGCGCTGGCGCGCTGCCGCGACCTGGCGGTGCCGCGGTCCGGGGCACGGCCGGTCGCCGGCAGCTTCGCCACCCCCACCTACGACGGCTGGTGGTTCGACACCTGGCGCACCGTCGCCGACGGCGGCACCGTCGTGTGCCTGCCGGACATGAACGAGGACGTGTTCGACTGGCCGGAGCTGACACGCGCGTACGGCATCGACCGGGTGCTGCTGCCGGCGGCGGTCGTGGTGACGCTCGTGGAGGCCGCCCCGGAGTGCGTGGCGGATGTTCCGTGGCTGTTCAGTGGCGGCGAGCAGTTCCAGGCGTCGACCTACCGGCAGGCACGCCGAGCCGGGCTGACTGGCCGGCTCGTGAACCTGTACGGCCCGACCGAGGCCACGTTCGCCACCCACGGGTACCGCCTGCCCGAACCGTTCACCGGGTCGGCCGTGCCGATCGGCCGGCCGATCGAGGGCTGCCGGCAGACGCTGCGTCACCTCGGCGGGCCGGACGGCGGCAGCGAGCTCGTGGTGTCCGGACCGCTCGTCTGCCTGGGCTACCTGGAGCGCGGCACCGTGGCCCGCCGGTTCACCGGGGGCGACGGGCAGCCGTCGTTCCGCACCGGCGACGTGGTGCGACCCGACGAGGACGGGAACCTGGTGTTCATCGGCCGGCTGGACAACCAGATCAAGGTGAACGGGATGCGCGTCGACGCGGCCGCCCTGGAGCACCACGTGACGAGCCTGTCGGACGTCGTCGCCTGCCGCATCGTCCAGGACGGGCAGCGGACCGTCGCCTTCGTCCTGACCACCGGCTCGCCCGGCGCGCCGGCCACGCTGTCGCGGATCGAGTCCGTCGTGACGCGGTTCTCGCCTGCGATCACGGTGCGACTCGTGGACCGGTTCCCCACCCAACCCGGCGGCAAGGTCGACACCACCTCCCTGATGGACCAGCACCGCGTGACCGACAAGGGCGGACAGTCATGACCGAGATCTCCACGGAGATGATCATCGAGTGCGTTCGGAAGGTGTGCGACCGCGACATCGCGGAGGACACCGACATCTTCACCGCCGGGGTGGACTCGCTGGCCGTGCTGCGGTGCCGGGCGCTGCTGCGGGAGCGCACCGGCATCAAGGTCCCCGGCCACGTGTTCTTCGGCGGGCGTACCCCGGCGCGCATCGCCGGCCTGATCGGAGCCGAGAATGCTGGTCGTTGAGGACAGCCCGCTCTACTCGGCGGAGTTCTTCGCCACCGGCGACCCGTGGTCCTACCTGGCGGCGCTGAGGAGCACCGACCCGGTGTCCGTCCATCGCCGGGCCGACGGCTACGAGTTCCACGCGCTGACCCGCTACGACGACGTGTACGCCGCCTACGTCGACCACACCCGGCTCAGCTCGGCGTACGGGACGATGATCGACGGCTCCTACCGGCCGCAGAAGGACTCGGCCTCCGGGCGCATGCTCATCGTGGCCGACCAGCCCGAGCACACGGTCATCAAGAAGCCGATCAAGACGAGCGGTTTCAGCCGCCCCATGCTCGCCCGCATCGGGCACACCGTGCGCCGCAACATCCGCGCCGCGCTGGACGGGCTGTCGGTCGGTGACCGCCTCGACTTCACCACGGTGGTCGCGCCCGAGCTGCCGAAGGGTGTGCTGGAGGTGCTGTTCGGCATCGGCCCCGCGGACGCGGCCACCCTGCTGGAGGCCACCCGCACGATGATCGGTTACCGCGACGGGGCCTACGTGGGGGACTCCCCACTCGACTCGCTCGTCGACGCCCAGCTCGACGTGCTCGAGTTCGTGGACGACCTCATCGGGCAGCGGATCGCGTCCGGCCGGGACGACGACATGATCGGCTTTCTCGCGCGGTGCGTCGCCACCGGGCGGCTGTCGCGTGACGTCGCGATGCTGAACGGGCTGAACGTGGCGGTCGGCGGCAACGAGACCACACCGCACACCGCGAGCCAGACCGTGGAGACGATCCATCGCGAGTCCGCTCAGTGGCGCCGGGTGACCGACGGCAGCGTGTCCTGCCAGGTGGCGACCCAGGAGTTCCTGCGCTGGACGTCCACCAACAGCTACGTGCAGCGGCTGACCGTGGCGGACTTCCCGGTGGGTGGTCAGGTGATCCCGGCCGGTAGCTTCGTCACGCTGTGGAACATGTCGGCCAACCGCGACCCCGCGATCTTCGAGCGCCCGGACTCGTTCGTCATCGACCGGCCGGACAACCGGCAGATCGCGTTCGGCGCGGGCATCCACCGCTGCATCGGCGCGCCGGTGGCCACCCTGGAGATCGAGATGTTCGTCGAGGAGCTGGCCACGTGGGACAAGGCGTTCCGCGTGGTCGCCACGCCGCAGCGGCTGCGGTCCAACTTCATGCTGGGGCTCACCGAGCTGCAGGTGGAGGTCGTCAAGGCACGGGACCTCGGCGAGTGAGCACCGACCTGATCGCCGCCTTCCCCGCCGGGGGTGCCGGCGGCACCACCGTCGACACGCTGCGCGAGCTGGCCGGCCGCCGCGGCATGGCGTTCGCCGCCCTGACGAACGCGTCGTCCACCGAGGTGCTCGGATCGGGCGCCTGGCAGGAGGAATCGGCCGGGGAGCTGCGACGGCTCGCGGACTCCACGACGGCCCGCCGGGTCGTGCTCGTCGGCCACTGCATGGGTGGCCTGTCCGCGGTCCGTCTCGCCGCCGGCCTCGGACCGGGGTTCGGGCGGCCGGTGGGCGTGCTCGTGGTCAACACGCCGTGCCCGGACGACCTCGGGCGGATCCCGACGATGTCCGGGTACACGGACGCCGAGATCGCCGAGACGCTGCGGCGCGACGGCTTCCCCGAGGAGGTGCTCGAGGACGAGGACATGCTCGCCGAGGTGGCCGACGGGCTGCGCCGTGACGCCGAGGTCGCCGACCGGCTGGCCGAGTGGGTCAGCGCCACGGGCCAGTTGGAGACGCTGCACGTGCTCTCCACGCGCGGCGACCGCTTCATCCCGCCCGAGCAGTGCGCCGCGTGGCGACACCGGGTGCACGGTGACTTCCACCTGACGATCACAGCCGGTGGCCACGCGCTCGACGCGGAGTCCGCCCCGGCGTTGGAGCGGGCCCTCGACGGCCTGCTGTCCACCGTGCCGGCGGAACCCGCGTGAGTCAGCTCCGGCGGTCGATGGGCGGCGTGCTCGGCACGTTCGTCGCGCTGTCCACGATCATCGGCAGCGGCATGATGATCCTGCCGGGCACCAGCTACCACGAGCTGGGCCGCTCGGCCTGGATGCCGTGGGCGGTCGCCGCGCTGTCCGTCGTGCCGTTGCTGTACTGCTACGCCTGGCTCGGACGGCGCTACCCGTCGGCGTCCGGAGTCGCGCACTACTCAGGGGTCGCGCTCGGTCCCGCGGCCGGCCGGACCTCCGGGCTGCTGGCCATCCTGGCGCTGACCGCCGGCATACCGGCCACCGCGATCACCGGTGGCCGTTACGTCGCCGAGTTCGCCGGCGCGGCGAGCCTGGCCTGGCTGTTCCCGCTGGCCGTGCTGGCCGGGGCCACCCTCGTCTCGTGCGCCGGCACCGACGTGTCGAGCCGGCTGCAGATGGCGCTCGTCCTCGGGCTCTTCGTGCTGGTGGCGGTGACCGCCGTGGTCGCGCTCGGCGCGTACGGGATGCCCGTGCCGAGCCCGGAGCTGCCACGGCTCGGCCTGCTCGGTGGCGTACTCACCGCGGTGTACGTCGCGTTCACCGGCTGGGAGACCGTGGCGTTCACCTTCGAGGAGCACCGGCGGCCGGACCTCATCCCGCGGATCTTCGCGGCCTCCTACGTGATCGTCGTGGTGCTCTACGGGCTGCTGCTGCTCGGGTTGTTCGCCGCGGTCGACCCGGACGACGACGCGCTGGGTTCCGCGCCGTTGCTGCTTCTCGCCGAGCGGTCGTTCGGTGACCTCGGCCGCCCGGTGACGCTGGTTCTCGTCGTCGCCTGCATCACGGCGAACGTGTTCGCCTCGGTGCTTGCCCTGTCCCGGCTGGTGTTCGGGCAGGCGCGCAGCGGCTACCTGCCGGCGCTGCTCAGCCGCGTGCGCGAGCGTGATCGCAACCCGGTGACCTCGGTGCTGGTCGTCGGCGGCGTGCTCCTGGTGATCGGGTTCGTCGGCTCGATCGGCCTGGTCCGGCTCGAGGCGCTGTTCATCCTCTCCGGCGGCGTCTACTTCGTGCTGTACGGAGTCGGCGCGGCGTCCTTCGCCCGGCTCGGCGGTGGCGCCCGCGCCCGGCCGGTGGTCGTGCTGTGCGCGGTGACCGTCGTTGCCGTGACGCTGCTCGCCGGACCGCCGATGTGGCTGTGCTGGGCATTGTTCGGCCTCGTCTGGCTGGCCGTGAAGATTCTCGCCCGGCGGCGCGCCGCAATCGGCCGGCTGCGGGTGAACGGATGAGCCGGTGACGACCGCAGTGGTGTTCTTCCCAGGCGCCGGATCGTTCGGGAACGAGTTCCGGAAAATGGTACCCGCCCTGGGTTGCTCCGCATTCGTCGCACGTTACCCTGGCCGCCACGGACGGGATTTCGGGATTCCGGCGGAATCGTTCGACGCCCTGGTCGGATCGTGCGTGGACCAGGTGACGGCGCAGGCCGGGGAACTGCCGGTACTGGCCGGTCACAGCTTCGGGGCGTACGTGGCGTTCGCCACGGCGCTGCGGCTGCAGGAGGCCGGCCGGCCGGTCGGGGCACTGGCCGTGAGCGGAGCGGCGTCGCCCGGACCGGTCATCGTCCCGGCCGCGGCCGCCGGTGCACCGAACCAGGTCGCGGCCTATCTCACCAGCGTCGATCCGGCCCTGCTGACCGCGGCGCCGTCGCCGGACTGGCGCGACGTCATCATCGGGACCACCGCTGACGACATGCGGCTGCTGCGCGGGTACGAGCCCGGCAGGACGGTCCTGAACGCCCCGCTGCACGCGGCGCACGGGGCCGAGGACCCGCTGACCGCCGGCGCGGGGGTGGCGGCCTGGCGGTCGCGGGCCGGCACCGGGTTCTCCGCGCGCGTCTTTCCGGGCGGCCATTCGGATTTTCTCGGCACGCCGGACTGGTTGTCCTGGATCAACGGCATCCGCGATGGCATCCGCCTTTCGCGTGACCACGATCAATGATCGCCGGGACGGCGTTCGGGTTGTCGGCGCGGGAAGCCCTTGTCCCGGCACGTTCGGATCTGGCATCCTGCGTCGAGGTCGGTCGCCGCATTCGCGGTGAATACGTACCGGTGGAAGGTGTTCGTCATGCCAGCTGTCCGGGAACCGGACGCGCACGCCACGCGGGGATCGTCCGCCGGGACGCCGGAGGCACCGGAATCGCTGTGGCACAACCCCGACTTCCTCAAGTTCTGGTCGGGTGAGGCGCTGTCGTTGTTCGGCGCGCAGGTCACGAACCTGGCACTGCCACTGGCCGCGGTGATCGTGTTCCAGGCCAGCGCCGAGCAGGTCGGGCTGCTGCGTTTCCTGCAACTCGTGCCGTACCTGTTCCTGGCCCTGCTGTTCGGCGTCTGGGTGGACCGCAGCCGCCGCAAACCGCTCATGCTGCTGGCGAACTCCGCGCGCATGCTGCTCATCGCCCTGGTCGCGCTGCTGGCGTACCTCGACGCGCTCACGATCAACGGGCTGCTGGTGATCGCCTGCGCGGTCGGCGTCTTCTCCGTGCTGTTCGACGTCAGCTGGATGTCGTTCCTGCCGACCATCGTCCGTGACCCCCGTCAGTACGTCGAGGCGAACCAGAAGATGGGGGTCACGCAGTCCACGACCGACGTCGCCGGGCCCGGCGTGGCCGGCGTGCTCGTCGGCTGGGTCGGCGCGACCACCGCGCTCGTGGTGGACGCGGTGTCCTACCTCGCCTCGCTGGTGAGCCTGCTGCTGATCCGTACCCCCGAGCCCGCGCCGCCGCCCGCCGCCACCCGCCGGCACATCGGCCGGGAGCTCGTCGAAGGCGTGCACTGGGTGTTCGCGCACCGCGTGCTGCGCCCGCTGGCGCTGCTGGCCCCGTTCACCAACTTCTCGCTGACCTGCGTGTCGACGCTGTTCCTGCTGTACGCCGTCCGCGACAAGGGCATGGCGGCGGCGACCGTCGGCCTGATCCTGTCGGTGGCCGCGGTCGGCGCGGTGGCCGGCGCGTTCGTCTCCCGGTCGGTCATGCGCCGCTACCCGATCGGCCTCGTGTACGCGGTGTCGCTCGGCGGCATCTACGCGAGCCCGCTGCTCATCCCGTTCGCCGCCGGGCCGCAACCGGTGGTCGTGGGCCTGTTCATGCTGTCGCTCGTGCTCGCCTACATCGGCGGCGGACTGTCCAACGTGGTGCAGCTGTCGCTGCGCCAGACCTGCACCCCGCCATCGCTGATGGGCCGGATGAGCGCCGCGTTCCGCACCCTGCTGTTCGGGGGCGGCGCGCTCGGCGGCCTGTTCGCCGGGCTCATCGGCGGCGCAATGGGGCTGAGGGCCGGCCTCATCCTGGTGGCGGTGCTCTCGGCGGCGATGCTCGTGCCGGTCGCACTCTCCGCGGTGGTCCGGCTGCGGGAGATGCCGCCACCTGTCACCGACCCCGGCCCGGCCACGGCCTGACCCCCCGCGTCCCCCGACCCACCCGATCCCGCCCGCCCCTGCTCGGTCCCGTTCGCGAAGGAGCACCGGATGCATGCGCCGAAGCCGCCGACCAGGTCCCGGCGGCTGTCCCTCGCCCAGGAGCAGCTGTGGTTCCTCGACCAGCTCACGCCGGGCGAGGCCACGTACAACATCCTCATGGCGTGGCGCCTGAGCGGCCGGCTGCGGGTGGACGTGCTGAGCCGGGCGCTGGACCGGGTGGTCGCCCGGCACGAGTCGCTGCGGGCCACCATCCGCGCCGAGGACGGCACGCCGTACCAGGTCGTGGCCCCGGCCGGGCCGGTGCCGTTGCCGGTGACCGACCTGCGCGAGCTGCCCGCGGCCGAACGCGAGCGGCGGGTGCTCGCCGAGCTGGACGCGGAGCGGGCCGAGCCGTACGACCTGGCGGCCGGGCCGCTGTGCCGGTTCCGCCTGCTTCGGGTGGACGCCGAGGAGTACGTGTTCCTGCAGGGCTTTCACCACGTGATCACCGACGGCTGGTCGGCCGGCCTGGTCAACGCCGAGCTGTCCACCGCCTATGCCGCCCTGCTGGACGGCGCCGAACCGGAGTTCGGGCCGCGTGAGCTGGACTACACCGAGTACGCCGAGGCGCAGCGCGAGCAGTTGCGGGGCGACGTGCTCGCCGAGGAACTGGAGTTCTGGCGCCGTGAGCTGGCGGGGCTGCCGGTGCTGGACCTGCCGGCCGACCGGCCGCGGCCGACCGGCGCCGGGCACCGCGGCGAGACGCTGGTCCGGCACCTGCCGGAGGACCTGCGCGCGGTCGCCCAGCGGCTCGCCGAGGACAACGGCGCATCGATGTTCATGGTGTTCGCCGCGGCCTGCGCGGTCGTGCTCGGCCGTTACGCGCGGCTGGAGGACGTGCCGATCGGCATCCCCATGCTGGGCCGGCCGGACCCCGAGCTGGAGGCCGTTGTCGGCATGTTCATCAACATGGTCGTGCTGCGCTGCGACCTCTCCGGTGACCCGACGTTCGGCGAGCTCGTGGAGCGCGTCGCCGACGCCACCCTGGAGCTGTACGACCACCAGGAGGTGGCGTTCAACCAGGTGGTCGACGCGGTGCAGCCGGAGCGCGAGCCCGGCCGCAACCCGCTGTTCCAGGTGAGCGTGCAGCTGCTCGGGGCGAGCAACTCCGGCGAGAACCTCGTGCTGCCCGGTGTGTCCGCCGAGTTCGTGCCGCTGGCCTCGGTCCGCTCCCGCTTCGACCTCGCGGTCAACCTGTTCGACACCGGCACCCGCCTGCGTGCCGCCCTGGAGTACTCCGCCGACATGTTCGACGGCTGGCGCGTCGAGGCGCTGCTGGGCCATCTGGAGACGCTGCTGCGAGGTGCAGCCGACGACCCGGAACGGCGGTTGTCGGAGCTGCCGATCGTGACGGGCGCCGAGGCCGCCGAGCTCCGTGCGGCGGGCCGTGGCGCGGCCGTCGGGTACGGCGACGAGCCGCTGCCGGCGTTGCTCGCCGCGGTGGCGCGGCGGTGGCCGGAGGCGATCGCCGTGACCGGGGACGGCGGCGAGCTGACGTACGCCGAGCTGGTCCGGCGGGCCGAGCTGCAGGCGCACCGGCTTCGAGCCGCCGGCGCACAGGCGGGTGAGACGATCGAGGTGGACCAGGACGGTGGAGTGGACGCCTGCGTGACGGCGCTGGGCGCGCTGCGGGCGGGATGCGCGTACTCCGGTCCCGGCTCGGCGCGGCCGACCGTCACCCGGGAGACCGACACCTCGGCCGGGCCGTACGAGGCCACCGGTGCTCCCTCGTCCGATGACGCGGCCGGGCCACCGGCGCAGTGGGCGTCCACCGACGCGGTCGCGTGTTTCGGGCCGGCCGGGGAACCGGTGACTCACCACGCGCTGGCGGCCGCCGCCGAGTCCGCGCGACGTTCCTGGGACCTCGGACCGGGTGACCGGGTCCTGTGCCGGCCCGATGCGGCCCTGTGGGCCACGCTGCTGGCCGGCGCCACGGCGGTCGTGGCGGGCGGCACGGACCCCGCCGCGCTCGCCCGCGCCCACGCGGTGACCCACGTGGCGCTGCCCTCGGAGGTGGTGCCCGGCTTCGAGGGCCCGCGCCCCGTGGCCGCGCCACTGCCGGCCGACCGGCCGATGTCCGTCGTGGACCCCGCGGGCAACCTCGTGCCGCGCGGCGTGCCCGGTGAGCTGCTCGCCGACGGCCGGCCGACCGGCGATCTGGTGCGCTGGACCGCGGATCTGCGCATCGAGTACCTCGGCCGGCTGGCCGACCAGGTCGCGGTGCGCGGTGTGCACGTGGACCTCGGCGAGGTCGCGGCCGTGGCCGGCCGGCACCCGTCCGTCGGCCGCGCGGTCGTGGTTGCCCGGCCCGGCGAGGACGGCGAACCGCGGCTCGTCGGTCACCTCACCCGGATCGGCGGGGCGACGCCGTCGCCGGAGGACCTGCGCGCCCACCTCACGGCCACGTTGCCCGCGTACGCGGTCCCGTCGGCCTGGGTGGCGCACGACGAGCTGCCGCGCGGCGCGGACGGCAGGATCGACCGCGCCGCCCTGCCAGACACCCCTGCGATCGTCCCGGACGGAACAGCCGACGCCGGCGACGAGCCCCGCACCGAGACCGAGCGCTCGGTCGCCGGCATCTTCGGTGCCGTGCTCTCCCGGCCGCGCATGGGCCCGGAGGAGAACTTCTTCGAGGTCGGCGGCAACTCGCTGCAGGCCATGCGCGTGGTCAGCCGGATCAACAAGACGTTCGGGATCAAGCTGAGCGTGCGCACCCTGTACGGCAACGTCACCGTACGAGCCGTGTCGGCGGTGGTGGACGAGAAGGTGGGCGGCGGGTTCGCATGACCGCGCAACCACCGGTAGCCGACCCCGAGCTGCTCGTCCCGCTCGCGCCGGGCGCTCCGGGCACGCCACTGTTCTGCGTGCACGCCAGCTCCGGCTCGGCGTACTCCTACCTGGGGCTGGCCGGGCTGCTCGGCGACGACCGACCGGTGTACGGCATCGAGGCGCCGGGGTTCGACGGCCACCGCGAGCCGGTGCGCTCGCTGCGTGCGCTGTCGGCCGAGTACGCCGAGACCCTGCGCGAGTTCCGCGCCGGCGGCGAGGTGCTGCTGCTCGGCTGGTCGCTCGGCGGGGTCATCGCCTTCGACACCGCGAGCCGCCTCGTGTCCACCGGCGTCCGGGTCCCGCGGCTCGTCCTGGTCGACGTCAGCATGCCGCACGTCGCGGAGTTGCCACCGGAGCACGAGGTGCTCCGCCGATTTCTCCGGGAGCTGCTCGCCGCCGCCGGCGCCGGACCCCAGGCGCTCGACGCGGTCGACCCGGTCATCGCCGCGCTGCCCTCCGACGCCACCGCCGAGGCCGCTCTGGACGCCGCCGAACGCTCCGGCGTGCTGCCGTCCGAACTGGACGCCGAGTTGCTCACCGACCGCTACGCCGTCTTTCGGGCGCACCTCGAGGCCTCCTACGGCTTCGAGCCCACCGACCGGTACCCCGGCCCGGTCACCCACTTCATGGCGTCCGCGTCGTCCCACCACGCCATGGACTGGCGCCCCGTCGCCCCCTGCCTGACCGAGCACGAGGTCCCTGGCACGCACCACTCCATATGGACCGGCGACAGCCTCCACCACCTCGCCACCCTGGTCCGCGCCGCGCTGTCCTGAGCCACCGTCGCCGCGTCAAGACGACCTCGCAGCGCATCGGACGTGCCTTCATCAACGCGATCCTGCGGCGCCGACGCATCACCAGCCGCGTCGTCGTTCCACTGGCATCCGCGCCGGTCGCGCATCGCGACCGGTACTTCGACTCGCTCGGCGCCTATCGCGGGGCCGACCCGCACCCCATCGTCAGTTCCTGCACCACCGCATCACGCATCGCCGCAGCAGAAATCCCGAATCACCGCACAACGCCTCATCCACGCCCCTGACGAGTGGCGCGACCAACCTCCCAGCGCTACGGGAAGTGCGCCGAGCGATCCGGCCCTGCTCGCCGACAAGGCAGCGCCCAGGCCGTCCCGGTCATCGGTGTTTCGCGTGCACTCGCCCAGCATGTCGGCCGGCGCTGAAGGGCGAACGGCGCCTGCGGGCACCCGCCGACGCAGTCCAGGCGTTGACCGGCCGTGAGCAGGCCGTATTCGGGTTGGGGATTGCCGACAGACGGCCGACCACCACGGCCGCTCCCATGGAGTCACTCTCGCGGCTCCCTCGGTGCGAGGCGGCCGAGACCTGGACACCTTGCCGTGCCGCTGAGCGCGACGACTGAGGTCGGCCGTTTGGGCACCACTCCGTGCGGATTCCACTCTTTTTCGCCGGGTTCTCACCCCGATGCCGAAGCGGCGCCGGATGTGACGCGGGCAGGATGGGGTCATGCGCCTGGGGGTAGGCATTGTGGTCGGTGTACTGGTGGTGACGGCATGCGCGGCGCCCGACCCACCCACCGGGCGATCGACGGCGCCGTCGACCACCACAGCCGTAACGGCGCAGAGCCGGTCGGATGACAGTCTGGCGTTGTTGGCCCCGTTACTGGTGACCGAGCCCGGGTGCTCGGCGGCAGTGGGGATCGACGGTGTTGTCGTGTGGGCGGGTGCCCGCGGGATGGCGGACCTGGCCGCCAAGGTGGAAATGACCACTGGAACCGTGTTCGACATCGCATCGGTGTCCAAGCAGTTCACCGCCACCGCCGTGTTGCTGATGGCCCAGGACGGCCGGCTTGATCTCGACGACACCGTGGCCACTCACCTGGACGGGCTGCCGCAGTGGGCTGAGCGGATCACCATCACGCAGTTGATCCACCACAGCAGTGGCATTCCGGAGTTCATCGAGCTGCTGCACGCAAGGGGCGTCGAGTTCACCGATCTCGCGACCCAGGAACAAGCCGTACAGGCAGTCGCCGAGACGCCCACGTTGGATTTTGAGCCCGGCACCACGTCGGCCTACTCCAACTCCAACTACCTACTGCTCGCCGAGATCGTCCATGCTGTGAGCGGCCAGCCGCTACCACAGTTCCTGGCCGCCCGGATCTTCCAGCCCTTGGGCCTGAACATGATCATGGACGAGGCCGCCGCCGTGCCCGGCAAAGCTGTCTCCTACGACAGGAAACCCGGACGCCAAGATTTCCCTGTTCTGGATACCCCTTGGACCGTCATTGGTCCGGGCGGCATCCAGACCACGCCCAGCGAACTCGTTCGCTGGGCGGACAACTACCGAACCGGGCAACTCGGCGGACAAGCCCTCCTGCAAGCCCAGCTGGCGGATCCAGTCCCGTTCGGCAACGGCGATGACCACTACGCCGCCGGCATCATCATCGAGCGTAAAGGCATCCTCTCCCACAACGGTAACTGGGAAGGCTTCAACACCGAGTTCGTTATCTCCGCCGACCGCCACACCGCGGTGGCCGTCACCTGCAACGCTTATTTACCCCGCGCCCTGTCTACCACCCTGCTTCGTCTATGGACCTGACTCGATCGGCTACCTCGAACAGCGACGCGCCGTGGTGGAGCGATTCAACCGGATCGCGGACAAGTCTTCCGAGCCCGTTGGCGCCACCGCTCCGTAGGGTTGGAGCTCAGCAACAGCCTCCGGCGCCTTCTCGCAACGGCGGAGCCTGAGTGGCCGAGAGCCACATCGGCGCCTACTACTTCTCCGGAACGGACAAGAGATCGAGTTATCATTCGCCCTCACCACCGCGGAGCACGACCTCATCGACAAGTTCGGCCCAACCCGGAAGTACCCGTCGGGCCACCCTGCTGACCCGAGCAGAAATTCCGATCACCTACCTGGACCCAGCATCACCACGGCCTACCTCACCGGCCCGCCGTAACAACCTCATGACCCCCTGCCACTCTGCCAACGGGCCGCGTCGAGAACGGACCGCCGGGATGGCCATGACCAGGGGTTGGAGCGCGGCCGCATCGTTGGTGTTGGCCGCGGACACGGCCACGCGCCGAAGCCGAGCAGGACCTCGACAGCCTCGGCCCGCTGGCTGACCGGCGCCGTATCGGACTCCCCACTGCATCAGCAACTCCGACGCGAGGAAGATCTGGCACACGACCGCGTCGCTGCGGCAGCGGCTCTCCACCCTCGACGGCGACTCGGGTGGTTCGGGTCCTGCTGTGGCTCGCTCATCCAGCCAAGCCTCTGTTCAGGGCGACGTCGAAGCACGCGCCACGTCCGGCCAGGTGGCAGCGCCATGACACGCGCAGGGGGGTTGGCGGGTCGTACTAGTCCGACCGACCCCCCGGCGGAGCTGGCCGCGGCGGGGGTCACGTGCGGGCTGGACGTGCTCGCGCTGCTGGCCGACGACGCGGGCACGGTGCCGCCGGTGGACACACACACGGTGACCACCGCCGGCGGCGGGACGCACCTGTACTACGCCGCCCCACTGCCACCGCCTCCGGCCGTGCCGGTCCGGTTGTCCACGGCGACCTGACCAACACCGCGACCCGGCGGCCAGCACGTACCCGCCGTGCGCCCGGGTGTCGATCTTCCACCCCAGCCCACGGCCCGCGGCGCCCCCGCGTGGCCAGCATGGCCCGCCGGTCCTCGATCTCGAGGTCCGCCACCAGGCCGGCTCGAATGCCGCGCCCATCGCCGGAGCCAAGGTCCGGGTTTCCTACGACGACGGCAACGTGGCAGGCACGACCGGTGCGGCATCGCGGTGACGGGCACTTCCAGGCGATCCTCACGGCGAGAGACGCCGAGGACACCAACGGTTTCGTCTCCCTGAAGATCGAAGCCTGGGACACGGCCGACAACCGCATCGAACAGCAGGTCACCCGGGCCTGGCGCCTGGCCACCCGCTGACCAACCAATCGATGGTGGCGTCCGATCGTGAGGTCGGACGCCACCACTGATCGCTAGTTCTCATTGATCTACGACAGTTCGTACGTGTGGCGAGTATGTCGGTATGAGGGCAGACTGCCGGTGTGGCTGTCGCCGAACCAACGAAGAACCCGAGTCCTTCATAAACTCGATCAAGTCATCAGTCAGATGATCGACGTGATGCAGCGGCCGCCGCCCCAGCTATCAGTGATCGGGAAGCAAGGAGCTGCCGTGATTGGACTCAAGGCCATGCGGACGCGGCTGGCGTTCGTGACCGTCGCCTGCGTTGCCGCACTGCTTCCCGGAGCCGTGCCGGCGAACTCGGAATCAACTCCGGAGAACACCGACGAATCCGTCCAGGTCCTCTACGTACCGCCTGCCTGCGACGCAACGTGCCAGGCCAACGGAACCTACGATGCGATGAACCGGGCGGCAACGAAATACGGCTTTCCGCGATGGTTCATCTACGCGACCGTTCACCGGGAGTCGACGTTCAGACCAGGCGTGACGAACGGCTCCGGTACCGGTAATTGTGACATCGGGTACGGGCTGACCCAGCTCACGTGCCGGTCACACACCGGGGTCGTCTATCCGGAGAACCTCCCCACCCCGGACCAGTCCCACATGCAGTGGCAGTGGGACATGCGAATCCCGGCGTTCTGCACGGAGACCGGCCTCTGCCCGTACATCGACATGCGGAACGTGACGCCCCTGCAGGCCGGCGAGTGGGCCGATCCGTACAAGAACCTGGATCGCTACTTCAGCGGATACGCAGCACCGGCGTTCTACCTGGAGCAGGCCAGGGCACCGCGGACCCCCGGCGAGACGGACGCCGCCTACGACAACAGGATCCTGCGTCGCGTCGCGTACCACTGGCGATACGGTTACGGGGGGCCGGTGTATCCCAGCGATCCCGGTCAGTACTTCAGCGGCTCGACTTACCCGTACAACTGGGACACCTACGTCGCCACGTATCGGCCAGCGGTCGAGAACGAGGACGGCGCCTGGAACGGCAACGTGTGCCGCCCGCCATATTCCGGCACGGGGTGCGGTACGGTACCGGGACCTGACCCGACGTACACGTCGAGCACCGGCGTCACGAAGCCATGCGTGGTTCTCGGTGAGACGACATCGATCACGACGCAGTTCACCAACACGAACAACACCGCCTACGACGGCCGGGTCACAACCCAGTTGTTCGACGCGAGAACCGGACCCGCCGTTGCCACCGGCGACGCCCTGAGAACAATACCCGCGAACGGCAGCACCTCCTTCACGTTCAACTACACCCCGCAGACCGTTGCCGGGACCTGGAAGGAATACGACGTCGGCGTCGGCGTATTCGCGCCCAACCCGCAGTGGTACCCGAATCCCCATTGGGCATGGGCACCGCAGAAGGTCACGGTCTCGGCGGACGGCAGGCCCTACAACTTCGAGTGCGGGCGCACACAGAACTGGACGTTCAATCCTGGCGGCCTCGTCAGTTCGGTCGCCTCGTCCACGATGCGCGCGTACGCGGGTAGAAGCTCCCTCGCGGTGAATCTCTCCGGGAGCGCCGCGAACACGTGGGGCGTCTGGTCCAACACCAGCCCCAAACCCGTGGCCGGACAGACGGTCCAGTTCCGCGTCTACCTTCCGACCGGAAGCGCCATCAGTGGCGTGCAGGCCTTCGTGAAAGAGGGCGCGTCGGGCAACTGGAGATGGACACCTACCTACAGGTCGATCTCACAGCTCACGCCCGGTGCCTGGAACTCGATTCCCGTGACGGTGCCCCCCGACTCGCAGCCGCTGGACTCGCTGGGCGTCGAGTTCATCACGAACGCCGCCTGGACCGGCACGGTCCATGTCGACGCGGTCGAGTGGTCCTGACCCATCGGAACGCGTGTGGCATCGGCCACCCACCGATGCCACGCGCCGGGGCGTCGACCCACCGTGCACAGCGGGACCGACGGCCTCAGTCACCGGTCGCCGGCGACCGGAGCTCGGGCCGCGCCCGATCGGGAGCCTGGTCGACCAGCTCGGGAGGCGCGGACAGCCGCCACGCCTCGAAGACCAGTTCGGACAGCTCGTCCAGCTCGATGCCGGCCAGCTGCACCACCACCCAGCCGAACCCGCCCGACGTGAACTGCTCCTCGAACACGTGCGGCCGTTCGGACACCAAGGCCCGCTGCTCGGACAGCGTCTGCTTCAGACCAACGGTCTGCGTGCGCGGCCAGTGATATCCGAACCGCTTACCCCGCACACTGAACGAGCTGTAGTGCCCGCCCTCGGCGCGGTCGACGCCGACGAGCCTGCCCAGAAGCCGGAAGAACTCGTCACTCGTGCACGCCACCGCAGGCACCGATCACTTGGACTCGCGGACTCCGGACGGCCTCGTCGAGGGATCGCCCGCCATCATCACCACCAGCATGCCACGCGATCCCTTCCAAGAGCGTCGGGATGAACCCGCTGGCGACGTCACGCCCGTGCAGGTGAGGCTTGGCCCGGGGTCAATGTCTCGATGTGATCGGCGCGTGAGCGGATTTGCTCGCGAAGATCGTCGAGCGGAGCGGCGAGGTCGAGGTGGCGCACGTGGATACGGAACCCGGCGTGGGGCAGTTGGTGGGTGGTGCCGGCGCTGGGTCCGTCGGCGTAGATGAGCATCGCGTCGGGTAGGCCTGCGGCGGTGGCGTAGGCCAGAGTTTGGTAGAGGTTCGGAGTGTCACCTTCGCCGGTGTCGTATCGGTATTTCAGTTCGCCGACGAACGTGCAGCGGCCGTCGGACCACCTGCTCAGATCGGGTCTGACGAGGAGCCGCCCTGCGTCGTCGAGTGAGAGTCTCGCGCCCGTAGGGAATTCCTCGGTCGCGGCGGCGGGGCGGCCGCAGCCCCTCCTCCGGTAGTGTCCTGCGGTCGCCTGACGGGCCACAGAAGCGCGCATGCCTGCGAAGCTGTTTCAGAGCCGGCCGCGACCGAGATGCGGTCGTTCCATGCCGACCGCTCGAGCCGTACCCGCTCTCAACACCCCGTGGCCCAGAAACACGGAGCCAAGTCAAAGCCATGGGAACGTGAACATGTCGCGCCTGCGGCTATTGCAATGGCGCACGTGCTTACTCCAAGGGATGCAGTCTGCCCTTGCACCAAAGGGCGTGCGCTTCGTATAAATTGTTGGATAGCCGTAGCAATCGTCGCTACGGAGGACGAACTTAGGTTCACTGGGAGCCTGGAAGGTGTAATACTCCACGAACAGCGTGCCGCTAGTTTCGGGATCGACCGCGACAGGGCCCATCGATATGGGATGAGAGGTCAGACGAACAGTCAGATTGCCGTCACCACCGGCCAGTACTTCGACCGCGACCTCACCCGCCCCGTCCGCGACCTCGACCCCGACGAACGCCGCACCTACACCCACCAAGTCATCACCTGGGCCCGCACCATGCACGCCGACGAAATCACCGTCGCCCAACGCGGCCACTACGGCCAGCACCTCCACGCCATCGGCCAGCCCGGCGACAACCCCGCCACCATCCGCCTCTGGTGGGACTGACCACGCAGAACGCCGCCGCCTCGTCTGAGACACTGAATGAAAACGGCACCAACCGTCCCAAGAACCGCAGGTCAGCAAGTGTCGTCCCCGCACGCGCGGGGGTGGTCCCACCTCCGCGTACGGCGCGAGGCCGTCGAGCATGTCGTCCCCGCACGCGCGGGGGTGGTCCCGGGTGGCAGCACGTCCAGGCGCACCCTGGCGAGTCGTCCCCGCACGCGCGGGGGTGGGCCCGGCCGCGTACGGGCCGGGGCCGCGTCGACCGCGTCGTCCCCGCACGCGCGGGGGTGGTCTGGTCACCGGCCAGGACATGACCGCGGCGTGCACGTCGTCCCCGCACGCGCGGGGGTGGTCCGGCAGAGGTCGAGAGGTTCAACTTCGACGCCCAGTCGTCCCCGCACGCGCGGGGGTGGAGTACCGGACCGGTCGGGACAAACCGTACCGTGCGCGAGTCCGCTGGGTCGATCCGTCGACCAGGCGCCGCGGTCCAAGTCGGAGCAGTTCACAACGCCCGAGCTGGCCGAGGCGTGGCTGACCGATCTGCGGCGGGGGCTGCCGGTGGGGTGGACCCAACGGCGGCCACCATGTGCCTCACCGACTACGGCACAGCCAACATGCCGCTTGCCCTCCGCGGCCTGGAAGCCAAGACGACCGATCCCTACCTCGCGGGCTGGCGCAAGCGCGTCGTACCCACACTCGGCCACATCCCGGTCCGCATGATCACCAACGGCGCCGTGGACCGCGCCGTTCAAGGATGGATCGCGGACGAGTGCAGCCGATCGACGGTGAAGAACAGCCTTGCCGTGCTCGTCCGCGTCATGGAGCAGGCCGTGCGGGACGGCATCATCGACCGCAACCCCGCCCGCATCACCGGCTGGCAACGCGAGTACCAGCGCGCCGAAGACGAGCTGGACGACCCGCGTTCACTCGCCCTGCCCGACTGGACTTCCTTGACCACGCTCGCCGACGCCCTCATGAACCGGTCCGCCGACAAGTTCACCGGCTGGCGAGATGTCGTGATCTTCATGGCCTGCACGGCGGCACGGATCGGCGAGGTGTCCGGCGTCAGGGCCGGCGATATCGACCCCGTCGGGTGGACGTGGACCGTCCGCCGTCAGACCACCCCCTCCCCCGGCGGTCTGGTGGACAAGGGAACCAAGGGCAAACGCGCCCGCACGGTCCCGCTGATCGAGGAGCTACGACCGATGGTTCAGCAACGCCTCGACCGCGCCGCCGGGAACCCCGGCGCCCGGCTGTTCACCGGCCCACGCGGTGGACGCATCACCACCGCCGTCCTCCGCGACGCCACCAACTGGGACGACGTGGTTACCCAGCTCGGCCACGAACACCTCCGGCGACACGCACTCCGGCACACCGGCCTGACCTGGATGGCCGACGCCGGAGTCCCCGTACACCATCTCCAGCGCATCGCCGGCCACGGCTCGCTCACCACCACGCAGCGCTACCTCCACCCGGACTGGCGATCCGTGGCCGACGCCGGCGAACTGCTGTCGCGACACCTGCGATCCCCACGTGGCGCTCAGCTCCGCGCCGTATGACTCTCACATGCTCACGGGACCGGGATGGCTGGGTGTTGCAGCAGGGCACCTCTAGGCGATGCTACAGCTAATAGTCTGGACGCCCCAGGGAGTGCCAATTGAATGACGTACTTCGAAATAGACGCGCCTTGGCAATCGTCTTCGTCGCCCTTATGTTAATCATTCTGATCACTTCGGCTCGCTATCTCACCGCCGAGCAATACCAAGGCCTGGCCGGAGCACTGCAAGCGCTGGGCGTTGTAGTGGCGCTCTTCGTGGCAGCCGGAACCCTCACGTCGGATAGCGAGAATCGAAGGGTTGATCGGGTTCTTCAACTACACGAAATGATGACATCGGGTGAGGTGAGCCATGCTGCCGTTAGGCTTTCGGATCACCTGAGACGCCACGGGGTGGGCGGAAAGGCCAGGCGGGCAAGCTTGGAGCAATTACGCTGCGATCCAGTTTTGCGGAGCTACTGCGGGCAACCCGCACATAGTCCCTATCTGGACGCAAGGATGGTCATCAGGTTCTTCGAGAAAGCAGACGCGGCTCGCCGAGCAAACGCTGTATCCGTTCCCTTATTTCACGAGCTGGTGGCAAGACACGCCACCTGGTTCAGATTGGCCATACGGGCTGATGCCGCCGAGCCGGACGGTGGCCGACTTGCTTGTCTTGCAATCTGGGCGGACGAGTACGCTCGAATCTATCGGCCGCCGCTGCCCAATTACATTGAGAACTGGGGGAGGACGCGCCAGCGCGACTTTGGTTCACCGGCGGTGGCTAGCAACCCGAACCCAAGCAAGACCGACGGCGACGCGGTCCCCAAGCGGTCCCCAGCTCAACTCGACGTCGGTAGCGACCGTGAACGTGAGGCCCAGCCCGACCAGCCCTCTGACCTGGCTTGACGTCAAAGCCAGAGGGTAGTACCTCGACCGTCGGGACGACAGGATTTGAACCTGCGACCCCTTGACCCCCAGCTACTGGGAATTCTAACGGTGTTCTCACGGCCATTCGTCCAGCTCGCCCTAAGCATACCAGCCACGGTCAAAGAGTCCAAGGCGAGGTCACTCGACGAGCCACTAGACACTGTTCAGTCAAGCACGGTTCAAGCCGGCAGAATATTGACAGCCGGAGGTCCGCGATCTACCAATGCGAGATCCTTACCCCTAGCCATTACCGCAGCGAACCCACCTGCGCGGGCAGCCTGGTCCACGACACCCACAGCGGTACGCGCGCCGCCGCGGCGTCGGAGCGAGAGCAGCTACACGGTTTATGATTGCGTCGGTTGCCAGCCTCCCATAACGGGTATGCTGCACGAACTGGTGACAGTGGTTAAGCAGCTTGGTTAGCGGCCTGGGTCATGATCACCGGCGTTCTTCAGCGTGAGGACCCAGCCGCCGACCCACCGGCGTGCACGCCACCTGCTCGGGAGTCACCACCGCCGTCACCGGGTTCGGCGGCTGGGCCGACCTGTCGTCAAGCCGAGTGCCGTCTGGCCGCAAGGGTTCGCACGGCGGTGGCGTGTGCGCACTGTTGGGGTCGTTCGGCGTCGGCATCGAGCTGGCCTCACAGCTCGGCCCGGCCGCCGGTGAGGGCTATACCAGGATCCGGTGCGGCCGTGCACGGCGTCGGCGCGCGCATCGTGGCGACGGCGCTGCTGCACCTCGCAGCCCGATGGCGCTCCACATCACATCGAGTTACCCGTTACGATTGGCCCTGCGCGCTCTGCATAAGATGCCGCAACGCCCAACCTTCAGGCACTAAGAGGTCGATGTGGATCTGAACCCGCGGTATGCCACCCGAGGCCCGTCGGCAGCGTACAGATTATTCAAATTTATGAAATGGCGGAAGGCCCGTCGACAGGCAGCCGAATGGTTCCTATGCGAAGCGATTCAGATTGCCCTCTTCCCGCAAGCACACGAGACTCAAGAAGCACAGTACACCGCTCGCGCCTTGTGGAAGGTTCTGCAGGAAACCTCAGTCCCAGGCGAAGATGAGCCGCGGGGTGTCGATCGCGTATCGAGAGGTGCTACTCGGATCACCTACGGGCGATTCCCACTGTTCGGCATTTCCGCCGTAGATCTTCGAAAACGCCTCGGCAAGTGGTTCGCCAAAGCGGTCACCTCGCCCAGGGGCGTCGAGATACTAGACGACTTAGATGCGAAGATTCACGATTATGCTGAAGCGAAGCGGCTCGGCGAATTGATTGCAGATACATTTTTGCTCCGCTTGGAAGTACCGCGGCATCATCACCCAGAGGTGGAGAAGGTTCGGCTCTGGCTCAAGGAGGAGATCCGGAAGAGCGAGTCGGCCGCCTTAGGGGTTCGCAACCGAGTCGAGTCCGAGGTTACGCGCGCGGTCGAGTACTCCGTCGGCTTCGCCGCAATGGGCGTTGTCTCCGTCATCTCGATCGAGGGTCTAGGCTATCGCGGAGTTTACGCAGTGGCGGCCACCACGTTAGCAGGGATTGCCGTCTTCTTCGGAGCGACGATCGCCTTACGTCGGCGACCGCTCTTCCCGAGACAGATAGGGTTCAGACTTTACGCGCTCAACGTTGTCTGTACGTATCTAGAGAGCAAGACGTTGGGGCCGGTAGAGCGAACCGTGGGCGGAGCACAAGGTGCCATACATCGGATAACGTTGACACAGCTCCTGACCTTAGAGGAGACGACATCGAGCGATTCTCAGTTCCCAGCTCTTCGGAGCAGTACCGAGCTTGTTCACCAAGGCTCGGGCCCAGACACGACGTCCAGGCTCACGCGCCTCGGTAGCGACGAATGGCATCTTTTTGAACAGGTCAGACGACTGAACGAAGTTGCAGAGAACATTGGAGACCCCTTCGTGCACGCTTCACTACTAAAGCTTGAAGGCGTTTTGTCCACTCGCCACAACCGTCAACAACTCGTTCGCGCTATCAGTGAGGTCATAGACGCCCTATCTCGCTAAGATCATGGCGCAGTCATCCCCTGTACACCCTGAGCAGCGCCATGAATAGTGTTCAAAATCAGCCACCGGCTTCGACTGCCCGGTGCCGCCGGGTCCCCATTCGAATGTCGGTGCCCAATCGGGGGCTGATCATGCTCCCTGACGCGTTACGGCGACGCCGGACGAACGCGCAGCGGGCGGCACAGGTTGGACCCCCGGCAGACAGGCTCTGCTGGCCCAACTATGCATGGTGAGACGTCGGCTGGTTGACCTACGGGTTCGCCGTCGGCACCAGCATCATCTACCGCTACCTGCACGAGGCGCTGGAACCCAGCGGCCCAGCACTGCGCAGATCGAGCCGCTAGGACGCGGGACCGGCTGCGGCCACTCGAATCGCTCGTGACCGACTCGCCGAGAGCCGAGGCACCGCCGACCGTCACTGGCACTATGCCGCGCTCGTCGGCCGGCCCGGCAGCAAGTTGGTGGAGGCCGTGGTCGGCGCCGAGCCGGACCTCACCCGGGCCGCCGCCATCGACGCGGTCGCAGAGATCATCGACAAGTTCGCCGTCGTCGAATCCGGTCCTCGCGGGCTGGCCACCGTGGCGATCGGGTGGCGGGCTGGGGCCCCGGATCGGCGTCGTGGTCTTGACTACGGACCTACGCCGGTCATGTCACCTTCGCCGTCTTCGTGTCCCACCCTAACGCGGCGTTGACGCCGCGGGCCCGGCTGCGGGGTCGGGAGGACCGGTCGAGCAGCCCGGCGTCACCCTCGGCGAGGTAGCGGCTGACCCAGCGGCCGGCGCACTGCCGGGAGACCCCCATCTCCGCGGCGACATGCACCCGGGGCCGGCCACCTCGCAGGACACGCTCGACCAATGTGCGACGGCCATGGACAGTCAGACGGGCGTTACGGTGAACCACGAGAGCCTCCGGGGTGGGGTCGGGTCCTAGACACGCCACACCCCAACCCGGAGGCCCTCCCACGATCAACAACCCCGACGGCGTGTCACACCGGTCAGCCCGTCACCAACGTCCCGGCCGAGTACACCTAGTCGGCGGCGGTGACCAGGCTGACGTCACACCGTGAACCAGCGGCTGACCAGCGAGGTGTCACCGGAGGTGCCGGAGACCACGTTGCGGCTGCTGCCGGTCTGGGCGTGTGGTTAGGCACCCCGGCTTGTGGGGCATGCGGATCAGCCGGCCGAAGCTCTCCACCGTGTTCAAGGTGGTGGCCGCCGCCCGCTCCGGCGGCGCCGGCCGGGAGGCCGAGATCGAGCGCACCGTGCGGATGTTCCGGCTGCTGACCACGGCCCGCTACCCGATCGACGAGCCGGCGTTGCGCGAGGTCGCCGGCCGCGCCTACGACATCGCGCACGACCCGGCCGCCGGCATGCGACAGCAGGCGGCGGCCAAGGCGAGCGGCGACCGGCGCGCGGAGCTCGCGCGGGTTACCGCGCCGACCCTGGTCGTGCACGGCGACGCCGACCCGTTGCAGTCACCGCACGCCGGCCGGGCCACCGCCGCCGCGATCCCCGGCGCGCGGCTGCGCATCCTGCCGACGTCGGCCACCTGATCCCGCCGGCGCTCTGGCCGTCCATCGTGGACAACCTGGTGCGGCTCCTCGGCGAGCGCGCACCGATCGGCGACTGAGCGCCGCGACACCCCGGTAACGTGTCCGATAGCCGGTGCGACCTAGGGGTGACGACACCGCGCGGTGGACCGATTTCCGCGCCGAGAGAGCGGGGAGCCGGTGCAGCGCCTGCGGAAGCTCCTGGTGGTCGTTCCCGGGATCGGCGGCAGCGTGCTCCGTGGCCCCACTCGTTCTGCCTGGGACCTCACCAGGAGCAGGCTCGGGTCGATGGTCGTGCGACCGGGCGGACTGGACCTGGACCGCGAGCCGGACCTGGTACCCGCCGACCTGGTGCGCACCTTCAGCGTCTTCGGCTCCGTGGGCACGATCGCCGGCTACGAGAACGTCGCCTCCCTGGTGGCGGACAACTTCACCGGCGTCGTGACCCACGTTCACCAGACGGGCCGACCGGTTCCGCCCGGCGTGAACGTCCTGCTGTTCCCCTACGACTTCCGCAGATCGGTGCGCGACGCCGCGCACCAGCTCGCCGACGCCGTCCGTGGAGCGCTGGGCGAGGACCCCGTCGGGCGACCGGTGGTGGTGCTCGCGCACTCGATGGGCGGGCTGGTGGCCAGGTACTGGATCGGCCCGCTCGGAGGTTGGTCGGTGTGTGCCGCGCTGCTGACGCTCGGCACCCCGCACCGGGGAGCACCGAAGGCGGTGGACTGGCTGCTCAACGGTCCTGGCATCGGCCCGCTGCGCCACCCCGGGGTGCGCCGGGTTCTGCGCGGTTGGCCGTCGGTCTACGAGCTGCTCCCCCAGTACCCGGCGGTGTGGGACTCGGTGGCCGGGCACGAGGTCGAGCTGACCACCCTGCCTACCCCATCGCCATACGCCGAGACCTTCGCCAGGATGGCTGCAGACGGACGAGCCGTGCACGAGGACATCGCCACGGCGTGGTCAGAGCTCCCGGCCGACGCCGTTCCCGACGTCGTGCCGTACTTCGGCCGCGGCCACGCCACGCCGAACCTGTTGACCCTCCAGGAGAATGGTCGGCTGACCATCACCAAGGACGACCCGCCGTGGCGGGGCAACGTCGGGTGGCGCGGCGACGGCACGGTACCGGTCCTGTCCGCGGTCCCGCGCGAGTTGGGCGAGCACCGCGGCGCATGGCGCGGTGTCGCCGAGCGACACGGTCCGATCGCCACTACTCCGTCCTTTGTGGACCAGCTGTTGTCCTGGTCCGGTGAGCCGGTACCGACCAGGGGCGAGGCTCCGGACCGACCGTGGCTGGGTCTCGACCTGGAGGACGTCGTCCCGGCCGGCGCCGAGTTCGACATCGGTGTGCGGGTGCAGCCGGACGAACTGACGGCCGATGCCGTCCGACTCGCGGTGACGCCCGTTCCCCCGACCGGACCGCCGGCTTTCGTCGGCCCGCTGACCGCCGTCGGCCCGGACTGGTCGATCTCGGTACCACCCCTGGCACCTGGCCGGTACCGGGTGGACCTCGAGGCCCGGCTGACGGCGAACGTCGAGTCGGTCTTCGGCGTCACCGATCTGGTCGTGCTCGACCCGGCCGAGGAGGCCGAGGCCGCCGAGGCGTCGGCATGAGCCGTCCACTGTGGAATCGAGCACAGGACCCCGGACTGCTGCTGCGGTTCGTCGAGACCGGCGTGGTGGGCACGGTGCTGCCAGGCCTGCCCGGCCAAGGGGGTGGGGGCGGTCCGGTCGACCGCACCCGCGCGGTGTTCGACGCCTTCGCCCTGGCGGGGATCGGCTATTCCGACGAGCCGATCGAGGGCCGCGACGGGTGGCAGCGCGTTCGCGGGCCGGCGGAGGCGCTGCGCTCCGCCCACGGCGCCACCTGCGTCGACCTCGCGGTCGCGTTCTCCGGGGCCTGTCTGGACGCCGGGGTGCACCCGTTGATCGTCGTGCTCGAGCCGGTCGGGCCAGGTCCGGCGCACGCCCTGGTGGTGGTCTGGGCGGCCGGTGCCTGGACCGGCCTCGGTGGCGCCGCCGGCTACCGCGACTATGCCTACGACACCGCCACGTCGTGGACCGGCGGACTGCGGGAAGAGGTGTCCGGCTGGGGGGCCTTCGTACCGGTCGACGTGGTGACGGTGACCGAGCCGGGTGCCTCCTTCGAGGACGCGGTGCGCGCCGGCGCCCACCTGCTCACGTCGAACCGGTGGCGGCTGGACGCTGTTCTCGACGTTGGTCTGCGGTTCGATCCGCAGGGCGTCATCCCCGAGCACCGGCTCCAGCTCACCGGGATCCACACGCACCGGGAGGAGATCGCCGGCCTCGACGGCTTCCGGCGCAACCTGTTGGAGGGCAATCTGCCCTTCGTCCCGCCGACCGACCCCGAAGACCGGACGCACCCACGCCGCCTGCTCGACGAGCTGGGTGCCGACGCCGGGCCACCCGGCGTGCTGCTGGTCGGTGCCGCCGGGGTGGGCAAGACCAGGACGTGCTTCGAGGTGGCCGGGCAGGCCATCCAGGCCGGCTGGGCCGTGCTGCACGTGGTGCCCGGCGATCTGGGCGTGACCAGCGCCGTGCTGCACCAGGCGATCGTCGCCGAGCGGGCCGACCGGGTCCTGGTGGTGCTCGACTACCTCAACGAGTACCGCGGCCTCGATCTGCCCACGCTGCGCAACTCGGTGCTGGCGGACGCGCGCCGGCGGGGGATCAAGGTCGCGTTCATCGCCTCCTGCCGCCCCGGCTGGCACGCCACCACCGACGCCCCGCTCGCCCTCCTGTTCGACATCGTCGGCCTCGACCCGGACGCGGAGCGGACCGCCGCGATCCGCGACCAGATCCTGCGACTGGTGGCCCCGCGGGCGACCGCGACCATCGGCCTGGACCGGATGCGGGAGGCCTGCGGCGACCGCCCGGTGATTGCGATGCTGATCGCCTCTGAGGCCGAGTACCTCTGCGAACGGGACGCCCTGCAGGACGCCCTGCCCGGTATCCGTCCCGCCGACCTGCTCAGCTGGCTCACCCGCCGGTTGAAGGAGGACCGCCTGCTGACACCCCGGCCACGGGACTTGTTCGCCGACGACGAGGTCGAGCCCAGCCGCAAGCTGCAAGCCTGTGTGGCCATGCTGCTGGCAAGCCCCGACGTGGAGGGCAACCTACGAGCGGCCGGGCTGGAGGTGAGCCCAGCCGCGGACGGCGTGCTGCGTCGGTTGCGATCGATGAAATGGGTGGTGAGCACTCCGGACGGATTGGCGCCGGTGCACGACCTGGTCACGGACCAGCTGGTGGAGAACGTGCTCCTGGAGCCGACCGGCGACGCGGTCCGTGCCGAGGTGGTCGATCGTGTTCTCGATGCGTGCCTGACCCTGGGCCGCACCGTGGGCCGGTTCGCGACCAATCTCAGCCGGGTCATCCGCGACCTTCCGCCGAGCAAGGCGCTCCCGGTACGGGACCGGGCCGGACGCTGGCTGGCGGCCAACACCGCCAGGGCCGGTGAGCGGCTTGCCGAGGACGGCGACAGCGGCTCGTACGCCCTGGGTGCGATCCTGGACAACCCGGCGTGGTCCACGGTCGCCTACGAGTCGTGGAGTCTCCTGCTGGAGCCGTGGCTGAAGCGGCACTCACGGTCGGTCTTCGCCCGGCACCTGCTCTACAAGGGGCTCCGGACCGCGCCAGAGACGGCGGTCGACCAGCTGATCGCGGGCTCGCTCACCTGGCTCGAGCAGCACGACACCGCCTTCGAGGCCAGCTTCGTCCTACGCCCCCTGCTCACCCACCCTCACGACGACACCACCGCCACCACCGCCGTCGGCCACGCCCTCACCTGGCTCACCCACCACCACACCACCCCCGAAGGCAGCTTCGTCCTGAGCTCCCTGCTCGACCGCCCTCTCGACGACACTTCCGCCGCCGCGGCCGTCGGCCACGCCCTCTCCTGGCTCGACCTCTTCGGTACCACGCCCGACGCGGAGTTCACCATCGGGCGGCTGATCCGCCGCCAGGTCGATCCCGAGGTCCGGCACCAGGTCGTCACCGCCGCCTTCCGCTGGGTGGAGACAAACGGGGTCGGCTCGGATCTCGTCTCGAAGTTCATCAGCCGCCTCGGCGAGCTGCCGGTACCGATCGCGGCCCGCTTCGTCGAATGGGCGGCGGCGAACCCGACTCACAAGGACGTGCCCTGGCGACTGACGGGCATGGTGCGCGGAGTCTCACGGTGGCCACACTTGGCGGACCGAATCCTCACCGCGGTCGAACGGGTCGTCGCGGCGGCCGTGGCGGGGCGGATGGAGTGCAACCAACACGGCGAGATCGACCACCTGGTGGACAAGCTGTGCCGAGCGCCGCTCTTCAGGCTCGGACTCGCCGGGGCGCGGGTGGACGACATCGTGCGCGTCTGGACGGCCACCAGCTCCAGTCTGTCCTCCCACTGCCCGCCTGACACGAACTACGGCTCGTTGACCTCACGCATCTGCAGTCTGTGCGTGATAGCCGGCAGGACGCCCCCGAACCCGGCCGCGCTGCTCGACCGGATGGAGACCTGGACCTTGGCCTGGAAGTGTCCGGAGGAGGACCGGGCGGAGGCCCTCGCCCGGATCCGGCTGGCGAGGGCCTACCCCGGGGTTCTCGGAGGCTAGCCCCGCACCAGCGCGGTGAGGTGGGCGACCACGTCGGCCACCGGCACGTCGGAGCGCTCGCCGGTGGCCCGGTCCTTGACCTCGACCACGCCGTTCGCGAGGCCCCGGCCGACCACCACGATGGTCGGCACGCCGACCAGCTCCGCGTCGGCGAACTTCACGCCGGGGGTGGCGGTGCGGTCGTCGAGCAGCACGTCCAAGCCAGCGGCGTCCAGCTCGGCGGCCAGTGACTCGCCACCGGCGCGGATGGTGTCGTCCTTGTCGGTATACCCAGAACTCGTGGTCCAACACCTGATAGCTATCACGCCGACCAGCCAGGCCACGATGAACGGCCATGACCCCGACTACGCCACCACCGTCGCCCTGAGGTTCCCCCGCTAGCCCGGAGGCCGACGATCATGGCCGGTAGGCCGTGAAGGGAGTCTCCGTGGCAGCACCGAAGAAGTACCCCGACGAGCTGCGCGAGCGCGCCGTGCGTCTCTACCGCGAGTCCGACCCGAAGCCGGTGATCCGCCGTTTGGCCGCCCAGCTGGGCGTGCACCACGAAGCCTTGCGGAACTGGATCCGCCAGGAGGAAGCCAACCGCGGCGAGCGCGATGACCGGCCGACCACGGCCGAGCCCTGACCCGCCATCGCATGCTCGGCTCGATGGGCCAGGTCGGTTCCGCCTGCGACAACGCCAGCTCCGGATCGCGATCGTCACCTGGATCGAACGCACCTACCACCGCCGACGACGCCAAGCCGCGCTCGGCCGCTTGACCCCGATCGAGTACGAACTGATCATGACCAAGACCGCCGACCAGGCGGCCTAACCACCTGTCACAAGATCGTGCAGCAGACCCCAGCGTTGTCCAAGAGCACGCACATCCGGCGGGAGTACGTCAGCGATCGGAAGAGCGCGCTGCGCTGTTCTGAGTCAGAGGAGATCTTGCCGCCATCGGCACCTAACGAGATCAGGAAGTACTCCATTACCCCGTTCGGGCTGGCAGGCTGAGATCTTCCGCCACCAAGGTCCACGAACAAGCTGCCGTCCGGGTGGAATTCTTCCAAAGATCGGAGCCACCGCACCGCCAGTGACGTCTTGCCCACGCCCCCCGCGCCGGTCAGCACCACGAGAAACGGCCCTTCCGTGGTCCGCTCACGCCAACCGCTCAACACAACCTGTTCGTGCTCGCGCGCAGCGAACACGGACATCGCCGCAGGCAACTGCCGGGGCACAACATCGTGAGCTTCCGGAACTTGATGAAGGTGAAGGGCATCGATACGACGCGCCTGCACCACCGCGCCGGACACTGAGCCGGACATGACATTCGAAACCTGATCTCGAATAGCGCCAGATCCATCAGCCATGACCGCCCCCGCCCGGTAGCCCATTATCCGGTATAACAGCTTCCTTCACCTGCGGGTACCTGCGGCCGGATGATCCGTTACCGATCAAGGGTGAATCACGAGTCAGTGCACGTACGACGGAAGAGCGCGCAGGTCGCCAGATGGCCGAGCCGACCGCTCCTAAGAGCTCCTAGTCGGGCGGACGGTGGTGGCCTGGTGACCATCGGACGGTGAACCGCGAGGGCGTGCCGGTCGGTCCGCGCGACTGCCCCTGCGGTCGGTGACGGGTGCCGCGGCAGCCGCCGACACTGGTGGCGACGTGCCCGCCATGTTGCGAAGGACGGCGCTGATGATCGAGCCGGACACGGGTGTCGAACACCGGTCTGAGGGCACGCGGGTGGGACGTGCCGCCGACCCGGAGCCCGCACTCCGGCCGGACGGGCCGCCCGCGACCTTCCGCGCCGAACCGCGTCGGCTCACCGCGGCCGGGGCGCTGGCCGTGCAACGCCTCGCCGGGAACCGCGCGCTGTCCAGGGCGCTGGCGCCCGCTCAGCCGAAGACCGAGCCGCCGACCGTCGAGACGACCCCTGCGGAGACCGATGGGCCTGCGCCGTCGGACGCGCCCACCACGCCGGAGATCGCACCGGGCGGACCACCGCCCGGCACCGGCGGCTCGGCAGGTGCGGGTGGCTCGCCGCACGGTGCCGGCGACCGAGTCGGCGCGGGGGGACCGGAGTGTGGGCCGTCCGTCGCCGAGCCCGCGTTGCTGCCCGTGCAGCGGGGACTGCTAGACAGCGTCGCGGGCCTCGCCGGGAATGCCAGGAACCGGGTGTTGAGCACCATCGGGGAGTGGGCGCGGCGGATGCCCGGTTACGGCGTGCTCTGCCTCGCGCTCGGCCGCGACGTCATCACGCAGCAGCCCGTCGCCCGGGACGCCACGGCGATCGTCGGCGCGCTGGTCGGTCTGGTCCCGGGCGGCGCGGCGCTGTGGCAGAACCTCCAGCAGTCCGGCGCGGTTGCGCGGGCGGCGGAGTGGCTGTCCGGTGAGGTGGCGCGGCTGGGACTGACATGGGAGTGGGTGCGCGGGCTGTTCAGCCGGGCGTGGGACGCGTTGGGCGTGACGGACCTGCTCAACCCGGGCGCCGCCTGGGCACGGCTGTCCGGGATCTTCGCCGAGCCGATCCAGCGGCTCCGCACGTTCGCGGGCGGCGCCGCGAGCAAGCTGATGGAGTTCGTCCTCGAAGGCGTGCTCACGTCGGCGGGCGGTGCCGGCGCTCAGGTCATGGGCGTCGTGCGCCGTGCCGGCGACGTGATCGGCACGATCGTCCGCGACCCCGTCGCGTTCGCGGGCAACCTGGTCGCGGCCGTGCGCGGCGGGCTAGGGCAGTTCGCGGGCAACATCCTCGGCCACCTGCGCACCGGCCTGTTCGGCTGGCTCACGGGCGCACTGCGCGGCGCCGTCACGCTGCCCGCCCGGTTCGACTTCGCGGGCATCCTGTCGCTGGTGCTGAACCTGCTCGGCCTGACGTGGGACTGGCTGCGCGGACGCCTCGTGCGGACGCTCGGCGAGCCGACCGTCCGTGCGGTGGAGACGGCCGTCGACTGGGTACGCACGATGGTCACCGGCGGCATCGCGGCCGTGGCGCACCGGTTGACCGACATGGCCTCCGGCCTGGTGGACACCGTCATGGGCGGCATTCGGGACTGGGTGGCGAACTCGGTGGTGGGCGCGGCGATCACGCGGCTGGTCTCCCTGTTCAACCCGGCGGGCGCGGTGATCCAGGCGATCATCGCCGTCTACAACACGATCCGGTTCTTCATCGAACGCGCTCGGCAGCTCGGCGCGCTGGCGGAGTCCGTGTTCGGCTCCCTCGCGGTGATCGCGGCGGGCAGTCTCGACGCCGCCCGCAACGCCGTCGAACAGGCCCTGGGCCGTGCGGTGCCCGTGGTCCTCGGTTTCCTCGCCCGCCTGCTCGGTCTGGGCGACGTGGCGACGCCGGTCCGCACCGTGGTCAACCGCATCCGCTCTCTGGTGGACCGCGCCGTGGACCGGGTCGTCGGCTGGGTCGTGGGGGCGGCACGCCGCGTCGGAGGCGGCCTGCGGCAGGCCGGGCAGGCGGCGGCGCGGCGCGTCGTGGACTGGCTCACTCTCCGCAAGAGCTTCACCGGGTCGGACGGCGCGGCGCACTCGCTGTTCTGGCAGGGACGCGGCCGGGGCGCCACCCTGACGGTCGCGTCCACCCCGACACCCGTGGACACCGTCCTGCAGAACGTGGCTCCGGTGATCCGGACCTCGCACCCCAACCTGCTCGGGGCGCTGCAGGCGGCGGAGGCGAAACAGCGCCAGATCGCCGCGCTGAAGACGAACGTGGAACAGGCCGGCGCGGCCGGGAGGCAGCCCGCGGACGTCGACCGACTCAACACGGCGATGCAGGAGTTGGCAATCTTGATGGGTCCGCTGGTGCCGGTGGCGTTCCCGGCTACGGCGGCAACCACCCCGGGCTCGTTCCCGCCGTGGGTGCAGCCGAACAAGCTGGTGAAGCTGACCCGCGAGAACCGCGTCGCCCAGGTCACCGGCTTTGACACCACGACCCCGGCGCTGCCGAAGGTCGGGTACGTGGTCCTGCGGCCCAGGCTGCGGGAGGACAGCCCGTGGCAGCCCAGGCAGGGCGGACGAGTCGCCGGCAGCACCGAGTGGGTCACACCCGGCCCCGTCAACGTCTCGTGGCAGGAGTACACCCAGAACTCGCGCAACTACTTCATGGGCCCGACACCGTCGAAGGACGGCCCGATCGGTGAGCTGGTCAAGGCCCGCATGACGCGCGAGGGCAAGCTGGTCAACGGCGTCGTGCGCTACGGCCGCGACGCGAACGGCGATCCCCTGCGGGCTGGCCAGTACACCTCGTACCCTCTGTCGGCGTGCGTGATGGGGCACGTCATCGACGCGGTGACGTGGTGGAACAGCAACGGGCGGTTCGTCGGCGCCCAGACGGACGCGGTGCGGCGGTTCATGACCGACCCGATCAACTACGAACTCGAACCCGGATCGGTCAACTCGCTGCGCGGAGCACGGCTCGGCTCCCGGTACCTGCCGCCGACGGTGTAGCCGCGGATGGCTCGCCTCGTCTGCCGTAGTCCCGGCCTCACATAGAGCTCCTAACAGATTGATCGTTGGTGGTTGGTGAGTCGGCGCCAGCAGATGATCACGCAGGCCAGGGCGAGGAATCCCTGGTGGATGTCGAGGCGTCGTTCCCATCGGGTGACGAGGCGTCGGAACTGGTGCAGCAGGGCGATGGTCTGCTCGACGACCCAGCGGGCTCCGGTGTTGTTGTCTCGGGTGCGGCGGCGGGCGATCAACGGTCGGATGCCGCGGTTGCGGAGTTGGTCGCGGTAGGTGTCGTGGTCGTAGCCGCGGTCGGCGACCAGCACCGGGAATCGGCGTCTCGGTCGACCACTGCGGCCGCGGATCGCGGGCAGCGCGTCGACCAACGCAGGAGTCGGGTGACGTCGTTGCGGTTGCCACCGGTCACGGTCACCACCAGCGGAACACCAATCCCGTCGCAGATCACATGGTGTTTCGAGCCGGGCTTGCCACGGTCGACCGGGCTCGGCCCGGTGCCCTGGCCCCCTTTTTCGCCGGCACGTGGGAGGCGTCCACGATCACTCGGGACCAGTCGATCAGCGCCGCGGCGTTCAGGTGGGCTAGCAGCTCGTGGTGGACCTGGTCGAACACCCCGGCCTGTTGCCAGTCCCGCAGCCGCCGCCAGCAGGTCATCCCCGAACCGAACCCGAGTTCCTGGGGCGATTGCTGGCCGGCATCCGGATCAACCGACCCGGACCTAGCCGGCCCTGGACCCGCCCGGTCAGAGGTCCTGGCCGACAAGGGCTCCTCCTCCCGCGCCATCCGCACCTACCTCCGCCATCCGACGCTCAGCTAAGAGTGAAGCGTGTGGTTAGTGCGCAAGTCCCCCACCGATCATGATCCCCACGGTCTTCGACTGACAGGCGGTGGCCTTTCGCGGTCCGGGAGTCGACCTGGCTGGGCACGTATCGTGGAGGCTGGCGATCATCGGTCGCCGGTAGGCCCGCCGGTTGGCGGGGTGCGGTCGTGTGCATGGGGGGTGCAGATGGCTGAGGTATTCGCGTGGCATCGTCGGGCGGCGTGTGTCGATCGGCGTGATTTGGATTGGATCGAGCCAACCGCCGCGGAGGCTGAGGTGTGCCGGGCGATCTGTGGGGGATGCGCGGTGCGGGTGGAGTGTGCCGAGGCGGCGGTGTCGTTGGGTGAGCCGTGGGGCATCTGGGGCGGGCTGGACACCGCCGAGCGCGCGGCCGTGGCTGCAGCGCAGGACATTCCCGCGCCTCGCGCCCTGCCGGTGCATGGGACCAATGCGCGGTATGCCAAGCATGGTTGCCGGTGCACGGCCTGCCGCCACGCTCACGCCATCTACGAGCGGGGGCGACGGCAGCGCTCGCCGTCCGGCCACGGGACGGTCCGGTGCGTGGTCAAGGAGGTCCGGGCCGCGGAGCTGTCTCGCCACGGAGGCGGCTGAGTCAGGTCACGGCGCAGCAGGGCCGTCCTCGTCACGGGAGCGGCGCCGGCGGGCGGCGGCGCTGCGCAGGGCCAGGCGCAGGTAGTAGGCCTTGCGCGCGTTCGCCGCCCGCCGCGCCCGTTCCTCCGGCGGCAGCACGCCGTCCGGGTCGACCTGGCGGTCGAAGCGGTCGTGAGCCGCCCGGCGGGCGGCGGCCGTGCGGGCGGCCCGGTCGGTGGTGTTCGCCCATGACACGTGCGCGGCGAGCCGGGCACGCAGGCTGCGTTGTTCCGGTGTCAGTTCCCCCACCCGACCAGCCGATCACACCGGTGGCACCACCCGGTCAGACACGATCACCCAGGTTGAGCGAGCGGTGGGAATGCTGCGCCCGGACCGCGGCAGCCGCCTTGCCGTAACGGCGCAACATCTCGGTGAACGCCATCCCATGATCGACATCAGACCGGTCTCGTTCCCGCCGTGCAACTGCCACTGGTGCGCCAACGTGTGCCGGAGCCGGTGCGCGTGCATGCGGGACGTGCCGGCCCGCTCCCCGCGGCGACGCAGCATCAGCTTCACGCCGTTCGGCGCCAACCGCCGGCGACCCCGCTCCGCCAGGAACAGCGCCGGCAGATCCGCACCGGCATGGCGGGCCCGAACCCGCAGATACCGGGTCAACGCCTGACCGGTCCGCCCCCCGAACGGAATCCCACGCTGCCGATCCCCCTTGCCCCGGACCACCACAATGTCCCGCCTCAGGTCCACGTCGTCGACGTCCAGCAACGTGATCTCCGACAGCCGGCCACCGGTGTCCAACAACAACCGGATGATCGCCGCGTCCCGCCGATCGGCGAACGACTTCCCCGCACACGACGCCAGCAGCACACCCAGCTCGTCGTCCTCGACGACCGGGATCAGCTTCTCCGGGCGTGAGGGCTGCGGAATCCGATCCAACGGGTTACGCGCCATCTCCTCGTCCTCCACCAAGTAGCGGAAGAACTGCTGCAACCCCTTGTACTTGTTCACCGCCGTCGACGCCGACCGCGTCTCGATCATCCACGCCAGAAACGCCTCGACATGCCGGCGCTGCACATCCGTCGGATCCTCCGCCGCATCCGACTCGTCGTCGTTACCGGCCAGGAAGTCGCCGAGCTGCGCCACCGCCAGCTGATAGTTGTACCGGGTCGTGAACGGCCGGTTCCCCGCCCGCATCGCCCGATCCCAGTCATCCAGGTACGACCGCCACACCGGCGCCACCGGCCGCGGTAGACCCCCACCAGTCAAATCCCCCGCCATACGTCCAGCCTCCAGTCAAGGTGTCACCGAACCCTGTGCTGAGCTGGAACCACGGCCCCAAGATCACAAAAGGCGGGCCCGCACAGCCCCTGAGCTGCGAGAACCCGCCTGACCGTCGGGACGACAGGATTTGAACCTGCGACCCCTTGACCCCCAGTCAAGTGCGCTACCAAGCTGCGCCACGTCCCGGCCACGCCCTGAGGGCGTGAGGGTGATGGTAGTCGAGGGTGGTGCGGGGGCGGCAAGCGGGTTGGGTCACGGGGGATGAGGCAGCCGACATGGTGGGCTCATCGGGGGCTCATGTTGGCGCCACAGGCTCGGGAGGGTGAACGAGGAGAGCAGCCGGCTGCAGGTGGTCACGGGGCCGATGGCGGGTGCGGCGCTGACGGTGGCGGTCGAGGCGGCCGGTGGGCGGCTGGTCAGCTGGCGGCCGTCGCAGGTCGACCATCGGCCGGATCGGGTGACGGCGGCTTATCGGGCGCGGGTCCGGTGGGGCCGTCAGCAGCGGGCACGGACGGAGACGTTCGGGGCGACGGTCGGGGATCGGCTGCCTGACGGGGTGACGGTGGTCTCCGACGGGCTGACGCGGATCGGGGTGTGGCGGGTGCCGCACGACCCGGAGCTGCCGGGGCTGGCGGCGGCGACGGATCCGGCGGCGGTGCGGGGGGTGCTGCGGGGCTTCGGCGTGCCGGCCACGACGGTGCGGCTGACGCTGCGCTCCTACCGGCCGCGGCGGCGGGCGGTGGTGGAGGCGGCGGCGCGCGGCGGGCGGATCTTCCTGAAGGTGGTGAAACCCGCGCGGGCCAAGGACTTGCACGAGCGCCATCGCCTGATCGCGGCTGCCGGGCTACCGGTGCCGCAGAGCCTGGGGTGGACGGACGACGGGCTGGTGGTGCTGGCCAGGCTGCCGGGGGTGCCGTTGCGGGAGGCGCTGCGCGTGTGGCACGGACCGTGGCCGGACGTCGAGGAGGTCACCCGGTTGCTGGACGCCCTGCCGGGGGCGTTGGCGGAGGGGCCGGCCCGGCCGTCGTGGGCGGAGCGTGCGCCGCACTTCGCGGCGCGGGTGTCGGCGGCGGTGCCCGAGCTGACGCGGCGGGTCCACGACCTGGCGGCGGAGATCCACGACGGGTGCGAGGCCGGCCCGGTGGTGCCGATCCACGGTGATCTGTACGAGCAGCAGGTCCTGGTGGACGGCGGCCGGGTGTGCGGGCTGCTGGACCTGGACACGGCCGGTCCGGGCGACCGGCTGGACGACGTGGGGTGCCTGCTGGGGCACCTGGACGTGCTGGCGCAGGTGTGGCCGCGGCAGGGCCCCACGATCGCCGGCCTCGGCGCGCGGTACCTGGACGCGCTCGACAGGACCTGCGATCCGCGCCAGCTCCGGCTGCGGATCGCGGCGGTGGCGCTCTCCCTGGCCACCGGGCCCCACCGGGTGCAGGAGCCCGGCTGGCGCCGCGTCACCGCACGCCGCATCGACCTGGTCGAACGCTGGGTCGTGCGGGCCAACCACCATCAGTAGAGGAGATCGGGGAATGCAACCCACACGCAACTGGGCCGTCGTCGGCACCGTGGTCGCGATCACCGGCATCGTGGCCGGTGCCGCTGCCATGGCGGACGACATCGAGCTGAACGACCGGGCGAGCACCGAGCAGGTCGTGATGGCGCCGGCCGCCTACGCCGGCGGTGCCGCGGCCTGGGCCGACAGCTCACCGGAGTCGGCCGACTCGGTGGCGGACTCGGTGGCCGAGTCGGCGAACTCGGCCTCGGACAGCCCGGAGGACCCGGGCTGGGTGGACCCGTCGCCGGAGTCCGCCGACTCGCCGTACGACTCACCGGCGGACAGCCCGGCCCCGGCGGCTCCGGCGCCCGGCCCGGGCAACGCGGGCAACGCCGACAGCGCGGGCAGCGCCGACAGCCCGGCCTCC
>DASWTI010000524.1:0-2612 GCA_036402215.1 Pseudonocardiaceae bacterium | reverse complement strand
GGCGCACGGCACCGGGACGAAGCTGGGTGACCCCATCGAGGCCGCCGCCATTCTCGCCACCTACGGCCGGGACCGGCCGGCGGACCGCCCGCTGCACCTGGGCTCCCTCAAGTCGAACATCGGGCACGCGCAGGCCGCCGCGGGTGTGGGTGGTGTGATCAAGATGGTGCTGGCGATGCGGCACGGGGTGCTGCCGCGGTCGTTGCACCTGGGGGTGCCGTCGTCGCACGTGGACTGGGGGTCCGGTGCGGTGTCGTTGTTGTCGGAGGCGGTGCCGTGGCCGGAGGTGGGTCGTCGGCGGCGGGCGGGGGTGTCGTCGTTCGGGGTCAGCGGCACCAACGCCCACGTGATCCTGGAACAGGCGCCCGACGCCCCCGTACCCGACGAGCGACCGGCCGCCCTGCCGGTCGTGCCCTGGCTGCTGTCCGCCCGCACCGAGGACGCCCTGCGCGACCAGGCCGGGCGGCTGCGGGCGTTCGTGGCCGGGCACCCGGAGCACACGCCGTCCGACATCGCCCGGTCCCTCGCCGGCGCGCCGTGGCACCGGGCCCACGCCGCGGCCGTCGTCGCGGCGGACCGCGACGGCTACCTGCGCGGCCTGGCGGCTCTCGCCGGTGGCCGGCCCGCCGCCGAAGTGGTGCGCGGCCCCGGCGAGACCCGCGGCGGCCGCACCGCCTTCCTGTTCACCGGGCAGGGCTCGCAGCGTCCCGGCGTGGGCCGCCGGCTGTACGACACCTCGCCGGTGTTCGCGGCGGCGTTCGACGCGGTCCGCGCCCACCTTGATCCGCTGCTGTCCCGTCCGCTGGCCGAGGTGATGGCGGACGGGGAGTTGCTGGATCGTACGGAGTTCACGCAGCCGGCGTTGTTCGCGCTGGAGGTGGCGTTGTTCCGGCTGTTCGAGCACGTGGGGGTGGTGCCGGACCTGCTGCTGGGGCACTCGGTGGGGGAGCTGGTCGCGGCGCACGTGGCCGGGGTGCTGGATCTGCCGGACGCCTGCGCGCTGGTGGCGGCCCGGGGCCGGCTGATGCAGGCTGCGCCGCCGGGCGGGGCCATGGTGGCCGTCGAGGCGTCGGAGGAGGAGATCCGGGCGGCGCTGACCGGGTACGAGGGCCGGCTCGACGTGGCCGCGGTCAACGGGCCGACGTCCGTCGTGGTGACCGGCGACGCCGACGCCGCCGACTCCGTGGCGGGACTGTGGCACGCCCGTGGCCGCCGGGTGTCACGGCTGCGGGTGAGCCACGCCTTCCACTCGCCGCACCTGGACGGGGTGCTGGACGACTTCCGTGCGGTGGCGGCGGGGCTGTCGTACGGGACGCCGCGGATTCCGGTGGTGTCGAACGTGACCGGAGCGGTGGCCACGGCGGAGGAGCTGGCGTCGCCGGAGCACTGGGTGCGGCACCTGCGCGGCACCGTCCGCTTCGCCGACGGCATCCGCACCCTGCGCGACCACGCCGTCAGCACCTACCTGGAGCTGGGGCCCGGGCCGGTGCTCGCCACCATGGCCCGCGCCTGTCTCGACGCCGACGGGCCGTCCGGCGCCGACCCCGTGGCGGTCCTGCGCCCGGACCGGCCCGAGGGTGACACCGTCGCCGCCGCCGTGGCCCACGCCGTCCTGCGCGGCGCCCGGCCGGACCCCGGCCGCCTCGTCCCCGACGGGCGCCGCGTCACCCTGCCCACGTACCCCTTCCAGCGGCGCCGCTACTGGCTCCACACCCCCACGGCCACCGGCGACGCGACCGAGCTGGGGCTGCGGCCCGCCGGGCACCCGCTGCTCGGCGGCCTCACCGGGCTGGCCGACGGGCCCGGGCTGCTGCTCACCGGCCGGCTCTCGCCGCGCACCCACCCCTGGCTGGCCGACCACGTGATCGGCGGCGCCACCCTGCTGCCCGGCGCCGCCATGGTCGAGCTGGCGATGGCCGCCGGCGACCGGGTCGGCCTCGGCGGGCTGCGCGAGCTCGTGCTGGCCGAGCCGCTGGTCCTCGCCCCCGGTGGCACCGACGTGCAGATCACCGTCGGCCCGGCAGACGACGCCGGCGAGCGCGCCGTCGGCATCCACTCCCGGGGCGCGCACCCCGAGGAGTGGATCCGGCACGCGTCCGGCGTGCTCGCGAACCCGGACCCCGAGCCACCCGCGGCCGACGCGCCCGCCTGGCCGCCGCCGGGTGCCCGGCCGCTGCTCCTCGACGGGCACCACGAGCGGCTGGCCGCCGCCGGCTACGCCTACGGCCCGGCGTTCCGGGGGCTGACCGCCGCCTGGGAGTCGGGCCCGGACCGGTACGCCGAGGTGGCGCTGCCGGAGGCGCAGCACGACGAGGCCGCCGGCTACGGCATCCACCCGGCGCTGCTCGACGCCGCCCTCCAGACGGTGCTGCTCGACGCGGCCGTCGAGCTGCGCCTGCCGTTCTCCTTCGAGGGCATCACCCTGCACGCGGCCGGCGCCACCGCGCTGCGGCTGCGGCTGACCAGAACCGGGCCGGACAGCGCCGCGCTCACGGCCACCGACCCGGACGGCGGACCGGTGCTCTCGGTCGGGTCCGTGGTGCTGCGCCCGGCACCGGCGGCGCCCGGCCACGACGGTCCGCACCGGCTCGACTGGCGGCCGGTACCGACCC
>DASWTI010000523.1:0-6683 GCA_036402215.1 Pseudonocardiaceae bacterium | reverse complement strand
CGACGGGGTGAGCTTCTCCATGACGATCCCCGGCGCGCGCAAGAACTGGGTGGCCCCGCTGGAGTTCGCCGCCGACCCGAGCACCCTGTTCGGTGGCAGCGAGTTCGTCAACCGCATCAACGTGACCGCCGGCCAGCGGGTGTGGCAGCGGATCAGCCCGGACCTCACCGAGGGCACCGAGCCCCGGGCCCCCGGCTTCGGCACGATCACCGCGATCGGCACCACCCCGGCCGACCCGAACCTGGTCTACGCCGGCACCGACAGCGGTCTTGTGTGGGTCAGCCGCAACGCGATGGCCGCGCCGTCGGAGGTGACCTGGGAGAAGCTGGAGAGCCCGGTCTTCCCCGGCCGCTGGGTCACCCGCGTCACCGTCGACCCGCAGGACCCGCAGGTCGCCTGGGCCAGCTTCTCCGGCTGGCGCTCCGGCGAGCCGTACCCGCACCTGGTGATGACCAGTGACGGCGGCCGGACCTGGGTGGACATCGTGGGCAAGCGCGTCCCGCAGGCGCCGATCAACGACGTCATCCGGCACCCGTCGAAGCCGCGCTGGCTCTTCATCGCCACCGACGTCGGCGTGTACCGCACGACCAACCTCGGCCGGACCTGGGTCAAGGTCGGGGACAACCTGCCGCTGGTGCCGATCACCGACATCGACCTGCCGGCCGGCAGCGAGACCCTCTACGCCGCGACCTACGGCCGCAGCGTCTGGACGACGTCGCTCGCCGACGCCGGCTGACCGACGCCCCGACCCGCACCACGAACGGCCGAGAACCTGCTCCGGCAACGCTTCTTCCGACCGCCCCGGCGGACCGTCTCCTGGCGGACCACCGGGGCGGTCGCGCTGTCCGTGGTGTTCCTCGCGCCGCTCGTGGTGATGGTGCTCGGCTCGCTGCAACGCCCGCTCCAGCCACCGCCCGACGGGCTCGACCTGTGGCCCGACCCGGCCGAGTGGTCGAACTACTCGGTCGTGCCGCGGTTCCTGCCGCTCGGCCGGCTGCTGCTGAACTCGCTGCTGCTCGTGGTGGTCGCGGTCCCGGTGACGATCGTGGTCGCCTCCATGGCCGGGCTGGCGATCGTGACGGCCCGCGGCCGGCTGCGGAGCTGGCTGCTGGGCGTCTCGGTGCTCATGCTGTTCGTGCCGGCCGCCGCGCTCTGGGTGCCCCGGGTGGTGCTGCTGCGCGGCCTCGGCCTGGCCGACACCCCGCTCACGGTGGCCCTGCTCGCGCTGGCCGGCACCACCCCGTTCTACGTGCTGCTGTTCGCGCTCGCCTATTCGCGCATCCCGGCCTCGCTGTTCGAGGCGGCCACGCTGGAGGGCATGGGCCCGTTCGCCGTCTGGCACCGGGTGGCGCTGCCGCTCGCCCGCCCCGCGGTGGTGGCCGTGGCGGCGCTGTCCGGGCTGTACTACTGGTCGACGTTCATGGATCCGCTGACCTTGGTGTCGTCGCCGGCCCACTGGCCGGTGGCGCTGGGGCTCCGCAGCCTCAGTGAGATGGAGGCTGCCCTGTACCCGATCTACCTCGCCGCCGCGGTGCTCGTGACGGCGCCGGCGCTGCTCGCGTTCGGCCTCGGCCAGCGGTCCTTCTTCTCCTCGGTGGAGCGCCGGTGAGCGGGCGGCGGGCGCTCGCCGTGCCGGTGCTCGTGGGGCTGCTGGCCGCCGCCGGCTGCTTCGCCGCGCCGGGCGCCGGGGACGACGGCGGTGACGGCGGCGCGGGCGACCCGCTGGCGCCGATCACCGTGCAGGTCCGGGCCGAGCCGGAGGAGGCGGCCGTCTACCGCAGCCTGGTCGAGGCCTACCGGCAGGCCGGCGGCGGCGCCGTCGAACTCGTCGCCGTGGGGCGGAAGGACCACCTCACCCGGCTCTCCACGGCGTTCGCCTCCGGGGACGCGCCGGACGTCTTCCTGATCAACTACCGCGAGTACGCGCCGTTCGTGCAGCGCGGCGCCGTGCGTCCCATCGGGCCGCTGCTGGAGCGGGAGGGCGTGAACCCGGCGGACTACTACGAGGAGCCGTTGCGCGCCTTCAGCTACGGCGGCGCCCTGCAGTGCATGCCGCAGAACATCTCCTCGCTCGTCGTCTACTGGAACCGCGCGCTCTTCCAGCGGGCCGGCGTGCCCGCGCCGAAGGCCGGCTGGAGCTGGGACGAGTTCGTGAGCACCGCCCGGGCGCTCACCCGTGACGGGGTCACAGGGGTCGGCATCGACCCCTCGATCACCCGGATGGCGCCGTTCATCTGGAGCAACGGCGGCACCATCGTCGACGACGACGCGGCCCCGACCCGCACCACGCTGCACGAGCCCGCCGCCCGCGCGGCGCTGCAGGCCGTCGTCGACCTGATCGGCACCGGGGCCACGCCGACCCGGGACCAGCTCGCCGCGCAGGGACTGCCCGAGCAGTTCATGACGGACAGGCTGGCGATGTTCCTCAGCTCGCGCGTCGAGGTGCCGGCGCTGCGGGAGCAACGCGGCCTCGACTTCGACGTGGCCGGCCTGCCCGTGCTGGGCGAGCCCGCGTCGGTGCTGCACTCCGACGCCTACTGCGTGGCGAGCTCCTCCGGGAGGACGGCTGCCGCGGCCAGGTTCGTCGCCTACGCCGTCGGCCGCCAGGGGCAGACCGTCACCGCGCTCGGCGGGCGCACCGTGCCGTCGCTGCGCTCGGTCGCCACCTCGCCGGCCTTCCTCGGCCCGTCCCGCCCGCCGGCCTCGTCGCAGGTGTTCCTGGACGCCATCCCGCTGCTGCGGCACACGCCGGTGACGCCCGCCTGGCCCGAGGTGGAGGACGTCATCGGCACCCAGCTCCGGCGGGCCTTCGAGGACGGCGTCCCGCTGGACGAGGTCCTCGCCGCCGTCCGGGAACAGGCCGACCCGCTGCTGCGGCGCCGGTGAGCCTGCGGATCGTGGCCGCGCACAAGGCGTTCCGGGCGCGGGGCGGGACGCGGGTGGCGGCCCTCGACGGCGTCGACCTGGACGTACGCGACGGCGAGCTGCTGGTGATCGTCGGGCCGTCCGGCTCGGGCAAGTCGACGCTGCTGCGGGCGGTCGCCGGGCTGGAGAGCCTGGACGCGGGGCGCGTGCTGATCGGCGGGCGGGACGTCACCGGCGTTCCGGCCGGCCGGCGGGACGTCGCGATGGTGTTCCAGGACGCGGCGCTCTTCCCGCACCTGGACGTCGCCGCGAACATCGGCATCGGGGAGCGGGCCCGCGGGACCCGGCGGCGCGAGGTGGCCGCGCGGGTCCGCGAGGTGGCCGGGACCCTCGACGTCGAGCACCTGCTGAGGCGGATGCCGGCCGAGCTGAGCGGCGGGGAGCGGCAGCGGGTGGCCCTGGCCCGGGCCATGATCCGGTCACCGCGGGTGTGCCTGCTCGACGAGCCGCTCGCGTTCGTCGACGCCGAGCTGCGGCTGCGGATGCGCGGCGAGATCCGCGCGGTGCAGCGCTCGCTGGGCGTGCCCATGGTGCACGTGACCCACGACCAGGTCGAGGCCATGGCGATGGGGGACCGGGTGGCCGTGCTGGCCGCCGGGCGGGTGCTCCAGTGCGACACCCCGGCCGAGGTCCACGCGCGGCCCGCGACCACGGCGGTGGCACGGATCTTCGGCCCGCTGCCGATGAACCTGCTGCCGGCGGACGGCGGCATCGTGGTCGGCGTGCGGCCGGAGCGGGTGCGCGTGTGCCGGCTCGACGCCGTGGGGGAGCGGGGTGGCCCCGGTGGCGCGGGTGGCTCGCGCGGCCTGGACGGGTGCGGTGGTCCGGGCGGCTCCGGCGGGGCGGTGGGCCGGGACGGGGTCGTCCTCGCGGTGGAGCCGGCGGGGGAGGAGTGCCTGGTCCGGGTGCTGCCCGACGGCGCGTCCGCGGACCTGCTGGCCCGGCTGCCGTGGGCCGGCGCGCCGCACGCCGGGGAGCGGGTGGCGGTCACCTGGCGCGCCCAGGACGAGCACCACTTCGACGCCGCGTCGGGCGGACGGCTGTGAGACGCGGGCCGCTCGCCGTGCCCTACCTGCTGGGCTCGGCCCTGCTCGTCCTGGCCCCGCTCGCGCTGGCCGTCGCGCTCGCCTTCACCGACTACTACGGTTTCCGGGCGCCGGAGTTCACCGGCACCGCCAACCTCGGCCGCCTCGCCGGCGACCGCGCCTTCTGGGAGGCCGTCGGCGTCAGCGCGCTGATCGCCCTGGTCGTGGTGCCGTTGCGGCTGTTCCTCGCGGTCGGCGCCGCGCTCCTGCTGGCCCGGCGCCGCGGTACCGCCGCCGCGGTCGGCCGGGCGTCGGCCTACCTGCCGTCGGCCGTGCCGGACGCGGCGTGGGCGTTGCTGTGGCTCTGGATCCTCAACCCGCTCTACGGCCCGCTGCCGGCGCTGCTCTCCGCGCTCGGCGTGCCCGACCCCGGCTTCCTCACCACGCCGTGGGGGGCGCGGCTCGGGCTGGCGCTCGTCATGGCGTTCCAGGTGGGCGAGGCGTTCGTGGTCGCGCTCGCCGCGCGCACCGCGATCCCCGCGCGGCTGCACGAGGCGATCGAGCTGGAGGGCGCATCCGCCTGGTTCGCCACCACCCGGGTGACGCTGCCGCTGATGGCGCCGATCGTGCTCGTGCTGGCCGTCCGCGACCTCGTGGTGGTCGTGCAGAACGCCTTCGTGCCGGCCCTGCTGGTGACCGGCGGCGGCCCGGTGAACGCCACGCTCACCGCGCCGCTGTTCATCTACCGCCGGGCCTTCGAGTACGGCGAGCTCGGCTACGCGAGCACCTTGTCGGTGACGCTGCTGGTGCTCACCGGCATCGCCGCGGCCCTGCCGCTCCTGCTCGCCGCCCGCCTCGCCGCCCGGCAGCGGAGCCGGGTCTGACGTGCCGGCGGCGGCCAGGGAGTGCCGCCGCCGGCGAGGCGTCAGTTGTGCGCGGCCTCGTAGGCCTCGATGACCCGGCCGGGAATGCGGCCGCGGTCCGCCACCTCGTGGCCGTTGGACTTGGCCCACTGCCGGATGGCCTCGGTCTCCTCGCGGCTGCGGCCGCCGCGCGATCCGGCCGCCGGACGGGAGCCGCGGCGCGCGCGGCCGCCGACGCGGCGGGCCTTCTCGGCGTAGCCGGAGAGGAGTTCACGGAGCTGGGAGCTGTTGCCCTCGTTGAGATCGATCTCGTACGCCCGGCCGTCGAGACCGAACTCCACGGTCTCCACCGTGTCCGATGCCGTGCCGTCGAGGTCGTCGATCATCTGGACGATGACCTGTTGTGCCATGGGAGCCTTCTTTCACCGTTGGCGTGCGCGGGAATCACCCGACTGCTGGTAGCGCCGCGTGCGCCGCAGACCCTACCTGCCGTTCGGTTGAGGGGCCGCGCGACATTCCGATTTGCTCCCGTGACGCCTGTGGTACGCGGCATCGGTGGGCGGCCGCCGCCATTCCGGGTGGCGGCCCGGAAAAAGGCCGAGGGGCGGTGGACGACCACCGTCCGTCAGTTGGCTGCGACCGCGTGCGACCACCCACCGGCACGCCGTGACCGGGCACGATGCCGGCGGTGTACCAGATGCCGTACCGATAGACGGAGTAGTCGCCGCCGATCCGATAACAGCGAACCCGGGCGCGGTACTGGCTGGGCGCCGATCCGTTGCAGAGCGCCCGGTACTCGTTGGCCTCGTAGCGGCCGGGGCACGAGGTGATCGCCGCCTGTGCGCTGACGGCCGGCAGACCGACGGCCATCGCGGCGAACACGACCAGGGTGGCAGTCGCCTCTCCGTTCGCGCCATTTCCCGCCATCCTTTCCGTCGATGCCGATGCGGGGACACGCCGGCACGACGGCCTTGCCCGAACATTGACAGAAGCCTGCCGGGCGAATGGATCGCGGCGGCCCACGCCATCGGCGCGCCCCGTCGCGCCCCGTCGCGCGCCCGCCGGGCCACGCTCACCGCTGACCCGTTCGTGGGGCTGGTCAGGCGATGGGCACGCGCGGATGATGGGCGCCGATAGCGGACGGGGGTTCCGGTGGCGGCTGTCGTCAGCTCCGAGGCCACGGACCTGCCCCACGTGCGGGCCCTGCTGGTGGCGGCGCGGATGTGGTCGGCCGGTGCGCCGCTCGACCACGATGCGGTCGGCCGCGCACGAGCCGCCGCCGTGCTGGACAACCACCGGCGCTACCTGGCCGGCATCCCGGCGTACGCGGCGCTCGCCGAGGAACGCGGCCTCACCGGCGACGTCACGCTCGACGAGGTGCGGGCCGAGCTGGTGGTCACCGACGAGCTGTTCAAGAGCTACCACCCGAGCTGGCCGGACCGGGACCTGCCGGCCCTCACCCGCTGGCTCGGCACCATCTCCACCACGGCCCCCGGCGCCGGGGCGGCCACCGACCTGCGCTCCTGGCGCGCCGCGCTGCGCGAGCAGGGCGTGTTCGTCACGTTCTCCAGCGGCACCACGGGGCAGCCCTCGGTGGTGCCGCGGGATCGGCTGACGCTGGCCTCGCTGCGCTCCGGCTCCGGGGTGCGGCTGCCCTGGGCGCTCCCGGCCGGCCGGTACGACTGCCTGCTGCTCACGCCGCCGGGCCTCGGCACCGGCATCCAGTCCGGCGCCGCCGGCCTCGCCGCGGGCGCCGCCCGCGTGCACACGCTGCACCCCACCCGCCCCGTCCCCGGCCACCCCGTCCCGGGCGGCACCGGGGCCGACGGTGACCTGGAGGCGGTCGTGGCGTTCCTGCGGGACGCGGCGA
>DASWTI010000522.1:0-10805 GCA_036402215.1 Pseudonocardiaceae bacterium | reverse complement strand
GGCGCCGGCACCACCGCGGGCACGGCGGCCGTCGTCGCGGCGGGGCGGCGGCCGAGGGTGAGCGGCACCGGGCGGCGGCGGGAGTGGTCGACGTCGGAGCGGGGGGCGGTCGTCACCGCGGCGAGCGCGCGTTCGCCGTGCCCGCGCACGCATTCCGGGTCCGGCCCGTCCAGCGGCAGCCCGGTGAAGAACTTCGCCGCCATGCAGCCGCCCTGGCAGGAGTCGAAGGCCGAGCACGAGGAGCACGCGCCGCCGTCCGAGGGCCGCCGCAGCCGTTCGAAGAGCGGCGAGCCGCCCCACAGGCCGGCGAACCCGCCGGGCTCGCGCACGTTGCCCGCGAGGAACTCCTGGTGGATGGCGAACGGGCACGCGTACACGTCGCCCACCGGGTCGACCAGGCACACCACGCGCCCGGCTCCGCACAGGTTCAGCCCGGGCAGCGGCGCCGGGCCCAGCGCGTTGAGGTGGAAGAACGAATCGCCGGTGAGCACCTGCTCGCCGTGCTCCACCAGCCAGTCGTAGAGCCGCTGCTGCTGCTCAGCCGTCGGGTGCAGCTCGTCCCACACGTCGGCGCCGCGCCCGGACGGCCGCAGCCGGGTGATCCGCAGCTGCGCGCCGTGCTCCCGCGCGATCGCCCGGAACGCATCGAGCTGCTCCACGTTGTGCCGGGTCATCACCACGCTGAGCTTGAAGTCGCGGAACCCGGCGCCGGCCAGGTTGCCCATGGCGTGCATCGCGGTCGCGTACGAACCCGGCCCGCGTACCGCGTCGTTCACCTCGGGCGTCGCGCCGTCCAGCGACACCTGGACGTCCACGTAGTCCGTCGCCGCGAGCCGGCGCGCCCGCTCCGCGGTGAGGCGTACGCCGTTGGTCGAGAACTTCACGCCCACCTGGTTGCCGACCGCGTACTCCAGCAGCTCCCAGAAGTCCGGCCGCACCGTCGGCTCGCCGCCGCCGATGTTCACGTAGAACACCTGCATCTGCCGGAACTCGTCGATCAGCGCGCGGCACTCCGCCGTGGACAGCTCCCGCGGGTCGCGCCGCCCCGACGAGGACAGGCAGTGCACGCACGCCAGGTTGCAGGCGTACGTCAGCTCCCAGGTGAGGCAGATCGGCGCGTTCAGCCCCTGCTTGAAGTGCTCCACCAGTTTCACGGCGCCACCTCACCGGCGGGCAGGGGCGGTGACGCGGCGGCCGTTCCGGGCGGGGGTGACGCCGAGTCGGCCCGGGGTGCGGTGGCCGCTGTCGTGGCGTCGGGCAGGTCGGCGGGTTCGATGGTGCCGGCCTCGGCCAGACCACGCAGCGCCGTCAGGTACGCGGCGCGTTGGCCGTCCGGCACCCCGGCCGCGTCGAGGGCCGCGTGCACATTCGGCAGCCCGTCGAGCCCACGCACCACGGCCACCATCGCCGGCGTCTTGAGGAAGGAGAGCCGGCGGGTGCCGAAGTCGTAGGCGAGCGCGCCGAACGGCTCCGGGCGCAGGGCCACGCGCGGCGAGCATCGGTACGCGCGGCCCGGGTCGAACGCCGGCGCGCTCATCGCTCCCGCGCCGCTCAGTAGACGCCGCACATGCCGTCGATGGAGACCTCCTCGACGAGCAGGTCCTCCTCGACGAGCGCGGCGTCGGCGCCGGTCACGGCCTCGGTGGTCTCGGTGACGATCTCGCTCATGGGATGCTCCTCGCCTGATCGCCTCACCTGTTCGAGGGAGCCGGCCGTCACACCGGCGCCTGCCGGCCGACGATAATGGCACCGAGTGCCAAATGGAAGGGGAGCCGTGCCGACGCCCTCGACGACCACCCGGGCGGGTCGCCGGCCGATCACCTCCCGCGCCGAGGTCGAGCACGTCGCGTTCGGCCTCTTCGCCGAGCGCGGCTTCGACAACACCACCATCGACGACGTCGCGCGCGCCGCCGGCATCGGCCGCCGCACCTTCTTCCGCTACTTCCCGTCCAAGAACGACATCGCCTGGGGCGACTTCGACGGCGAGCTGGCCCGGATGCGCGAGGTCCTCGCCGGCTTCCCGCCCGACCTGCCGCTGCTGGAGGCGATCCGGCGCTCCCTGCTGGAGTTCAACCGGATCGACCCCGCCGAGATCCCTTGGCACCGCCGGCGTATGCGCCTCATCCTCACCACGCCCGCGCTCCAGGCGCACTCCACGCTGCGCTATGCGGCCTGGCGCCACACCCTCGCCGCCTTCGTCGGCCGCCGCCTCGACCGGCCCGCCGACAGCCTGGAGCCCCAGGCCATCGCCCACGCCACCCTCGGCGTGGCCGTCGCCGCCTACGAGCAATGGCTGCGTGACGACGCCTCGGACCTGGCCGTTCTCCTGTCGCGGGCAGTGGACTCGCTGGCGGCGCTGGTCCCGGAAGCCTGACTCCGCCGGCCGACCCGGTCCCCGGCCCGTGGCAGGTGGGTGCCGCCGCCACGCCTGCCATCGGGCCCCGCGGTCGGGTCTGCCCGTCCTGCGCTGGTTCGGGCGCCGCTGCCGCGCCCCACGCAGGCGCCGCCATCGGGAGGCTCAGCCTGGGCTGCGTCCTCAAGCTGGGGTGAATGGACCATTTCGCACGCACCAGCGGGGCACCTGGTCCGTTCACCCCACCTGCGAGCCGCCTCGTCCGGCCCGGCGGAGGGCTTTGAGGGCGAGCCCTGATACTGCAACAGCACTTGCGGGGGTCGTAGTGCTGGATCACCAGGACCCCTGAAGCTGCATGATCACGTACGTGCCGCCGTGGCGACGAGGTGGCGCGCCGCGGCCCCGGACAGGCGTCGTGGTCTGGACTACTGGACCTATGCCGGCCATTTCACTTTCGCCGTCTTCTGGTGCGACGCCGGATGCGTGACCGAGATCGACGCCATCCCGGCCGACTATCTGGCGAGTTCCGCTTGGTACCGCAACGGCACTTGGCTGAGTAGATGGCGGCGGTGTTTGTAGGGCGTCCCCTCCGGGTAGGGCCCCGGTTCACTCAGAGGCAGGTGAAGGTGTCGGTGGCGCTGGCCTCTTCCTGGGGGGTGGTGACCCCCACGGTTACCTCGGACACCAGACCGGGTGTGCACTGCCCGTTGATGATGCGGCCGTGCTTCGGCCGCAGGATGGTGGCGTTTTGGCTGCCGAACCAGAAGTAGCTGACGAACTGCTGCGACGCGACGGCCTCACACCGGAACGTGCCGGGTCCGTTGACGCCTGGGTAGCACCCCATGCTCACGGTGAGCCCGTTGGCGACGGCGGGCACGCTGGTGGCGCCGAGGCCGGCCGCCACAACGGCGCAGGCGACAAGGACGCGTTGGAGTGGGCGCATCGGCTGATTGTGGACGCTGGTCGGCACGATCAGAGCCGCCGTTCAGGTGAGGTGAAGCTTCTGTTCACGAGCGCACGGCACCAGTGCGGCGTCGTGGATCAAGTGCGCTGCAGAGAAGAGCGCCGTACCGCCTCAGCCACGACCGGGACCTCTACTTACCGGAGTCCTGGACCTCGGACCGGGACCGGTGCCGTGCCGCCGATGTTCCCGGCGAGGTGGAGTTCGCGACCAAGCCCTGCACCGACTGCCGCCAGGCCCGCGCCAACGACCTCAACGCCGGATTGCCGGCGCGCGCGTGGCGACGGTTGTCGGTGGGCGCCGGAGCGCACGGGCCACGCGAGTACGACTGGGCACGAGTGCCCATCCGCATTCTCTGGGAGCCCGGCCGTGGACACTGGCTGCTCGCCCGCCGCTCCATCACCAAGCCGACCGGGATCGCCTACTACGTCTGCCATGCACCCCGGCGCTCGACCCTGCTGGACCTGGCCTGTATCGCCGGCGCCCGGTGGCGCATTGAGGAGCGCTTCCAACCGGCCAAGAACGACGCCGGCCTCGACCACTACCAGGCCCGTTCCCGGCGAGCCCGGTACGCCCAGCACGCCTCAGCCACTACAGACGACGAGGACACCCACTCGCCCAAGTGCCGTTGCAGTACTAACCCATGCCCGGGGGTTGGTTCACAATCAGTTCTTCTGCGTGAAGCCAAGGTGGCGGGTCATCGTGGCGAGCCATTGTGGCGAAACCAACGCCGAGCCGGCCACGGTTCGAGCATGGGGGGCGACGGCCACGACTGGGGCGTGGCGGGGTCGCTGCGGCTCAAGCGTGGTGGCCGCGCGGGGACGGCCGGTAGGACGTGATGGCCGCTTCGGCGGCGGGTAGGACGTGGTGGCCGCGTCGGGGTGGCGAGTGGGACGTGGGTGACCGGAGGTCAGTGGTCGCGGTGGGTGGCCAGGAGGGCGAGGGCGGTGAGCTCGGCGGCGGGGCGGGGGGCCGGCCGGACGGCGCGGAGGTCTTCCTGGGCGGCGGCCAGCAGGGTGTCGGCCTGGTGGCGGCTCCAGGTGCGGCCGCCGGCGCGCTCGACGAGGGTGGCGGCGTGGGTGAGCTGGGCGGGGGTGAGCTCGGCGTCGGCCTGGTAGAGGGCGTGGAGCTCGCGGGCCTGGGGTCCGGTGGCCTGGAGGGCGGCGACCACGGGGAGGCTCTTCTTGCGGTTGGCCAGGTCGGAGTGGGCGGGCTTGCCGGTGACGGCGGGGTCGCCCCAGATTCCGAGCAGGTCGTCGACGTGCTGGAAGGCGAGGCCGAGGTGGGAGCCGAACTGGGACAGGTGGCGGACCTGCCCGGGGGAGCCGCCGCCGAACAGGGCTCCCAGGGCGCAGGCGGCGCCGAGGAGGGCGCCGGTCTTGTTCTCGGCCATGCGGACGCAGTCGGCGAGGGTGACGTCGCTGCGCCGTTCGAAATCGGTGTCGGCGCACTGGCCGTCGATCAGGCGCTGTACGGCGGCGGACAGGGTGCGGGTGGCCTCGGGGGCGACCGTGCGCCCGGTGCCGGCGAGCACGTCCAGGGCCAGGGTCAGCAGGGCGTCGCCGGCCAGGATGGCGGCGCTGATGCCGAACACGCTCCACGCCGTCGGGCGGTGCCGTCGGGTGGTGTCGCGATCCATGACGTCGTCGTGCAGCAGCGAGAAGTTGTGCACCAGCTCGACCGCCACCGCGGCCGGGGTGGCCGCCGTGACACAGCCACCCACGGCCTCGGCGGCGAGCAGCGCGAGAGCGGGGCGCACGGCCTTGCCGCGATCGGCCTCGACCGCCCGCCCGCTCTCGTCCCACCACCCGAAGTGGTAGCCGGCGACCAGCCGCGCCGGCGTCGGCAGGCCGTCCACCGCGGCCCGCAGGGCGGGCTCCACGGTGACCCGGCCCCAGGTCAGCACCTCGGCCGCCGAGCGATGAGCCACCCCGGGCCGCGACCCCGCCCCGGACGGCCCCGCCCCGGACGGCCCCGCCCCGGACGGCGCCGTCCCGGACAGGGGCGCCCCGGACGGTGCCGCCCCGGCGGGTGCGTCCCCGACCGGTGCCGAACGGTCGGGCACACCCCCGGCGGGCACGGCACCAGCGGGCGTCCCGGGGACCGGGACCACGGCGCCGCCCTGCGGCGGGACCGGGATGCCGGCGCCGCCCTGCGGTGGGACCGGGATACCGGCGGTGCCCGTGAGCTCGGTGGCCTCGGCGCCGGCCATCAGCGGTTGATCTCCACGTTCTCCAGCACGCCCAGCGCATCCGGCACCAGCACCGCCGCGGAGTAGTACGCGCTGACCAGGTACGAGATGATCGCCTTGTCGTTGATGCCCATGAAGCGCACCGACAGCCCCGGCTGGTACTCGTCGGGCAGGCCGGTCTGGTGCAGGCCGATGACGCCCTGGTCCGCCTCGCCGGTGCGCAGCACCAGGATGGCGCTGGTGCCGGTCTCCGAGATCGGGATCTTGTCGCACGGCAGCAGCGGCACGCCGCGCCAGGTCTGCAGCCGGTGGCCGTCCAGCTCGATGGTGTCCGGGTACAGGCCGCGGCTGGTGCACTCCCGCCCGAACGCGGCGATGGTCCGCGGGTGCGCCAGGAAGAACTGCGACTTGCGCCGGCGGGCCAGCAGCTCGTCCAGGTCGTCGGGGGTCGGCGGGCCGGTGCGGGTGTGGATGCGCTGCTTGAGGTCCGCGTTGTGCAGCAGGCCGAAGTCGCGGTTGTTGATCAGCTCGTGCTCCTGGCGCTCGCGCAGCGCCTCGATGGTGAGCCGGAGCTGCTGCTCGACCTGGTTCATCGGCTGGTTGTAGAGGTCGGCGACGCGGGTGTGCACCCGTAGCACGGTCTGGGCGACGCCCAGCTCGTACTCCCGCGGCGTGGTCTCGTAGTCCACGAACGTGCCGGGCAGGTCGGGCTCGCCGTCGTGGCCCGCGGCCAGCTCGATGGCCGCCTCGCCGTACTTGTTCTGCCGCGCCCTGGTCGGGTCGGCCGCGGCGGCGCGCACCTCGTCCAGGTGCGCGCGCAACGGGTCGCAGCGCTCCAGCAGGGCCTGCAGCTCACGCGGCGACAGCGCCAGCACGGTGCACGGCGTGACGGCCTTGACGGTGTACTCCCAGATGCCCTGCTCGTCCAGCATGGCGGCCTCACCGAAGTACTCGCCGTCGGCCAGGACGTCGAGCACCGTGTGGTCGCCGTAGGGGCCGACGCCGAGCTTGTTCACCTTGCCGTGCGCCAGCAGGTACACGCTGTCGATCTGGTGGCCGAACTCCACGATCACGTCGCCCGGCTCGAACTGCCGCTGCACGAACCGCTCGGCCAGGTCGGAGAGCGCCTCCTGGTCGTCGAAGCCCCGCAGCGCCGGCAGTTCGCACAGCTCCGGTGGCACCACCCGCACCGTGGCGCCGGTGTTGACGAAGCTGACCCGGCCGTCGCCGACCGCGTAGCTCAGCCGGCGGTTCACCCGGTACACGCCGCCGGCGGCCTGCACCCAGGGGAGCATGCGCAGCAGCCAGCGCGACGAGATCTGCTGCATCTGCGGCACGGACTTGGTCGTCGTCGCCAGGTTGCGCGCCGCCGCGGTGCCCAGGCTCAGCCGCTGGTCCTCCTCGACGGAGGGACTCGGCTCGGTCACAGTCACACCCACACCACCGATTCTGTGTCGTTCCCGTTGATCTCTTGGTTGTCAGGCACGCCGGGACCGGCGGTCAGCTCGCCCGGCCCAGCTCGACGTTGTCCAGCACACCCAGGGCGTCCGGCACCAGCACGGCGGCGGAGTAGTACGCGCTGACCAGGTACGAGGTGATGGCCTTCTCGCTGATGCCCATGAAGCGCACCGACAGCCCCGGCTCGTACTCGTCGGGCAGCCCGGTCTGGCGCAGGCCGATCACCCCCTGGTGCGACTCCCCGGTGCGCAGCAGCACGATCGACGTCGTACGTCCCGGCGAAATGGGAATCTTGTTGCACGGCAGAACGGGAATTCCGCGCCAGGCCGGGACCTTGTGGCCGCCGATGTCGATTCCGTGGGGGTAGATGCCGCGGCGGCTGCATTCGTTGCCGAATGCGGCGATCGCCCGGGGGTGCGCCAGGAAAACGCCCGGTCGTTTCCAGACGGTGGCCAGCAGTTCGTCCAGGTCGTCGGGGGTCGGCGGGCCGGTGCGGGTGTTGATCCGCTGCGCCGGGTCGGCGTTGTGCAGCAGGCCGAAGTCGCGGTTGTTGACGAGTTCGTGCTCCTGGCGCTCGCGCAGCGCCTCGATGGTGAGCCGGAGCTGCTGCTCGACCTGGTTCATCGGCTGGTTGTAGAGGTCGGCGACGCGGGTGTGCACCCGTAGCACGGTCTGGGCGACGCTCAGCTCGTACTCCCGCGGGTGCGGCTCGTAGGCCACGTAGGTGCTCGGCAGGCCGGGTTCGCCCTGGTGGCCCGCGGCCACGTCGATCGCCGCCTCGCCGTAGGTGTTGCGCGGGCGCGCGGTGGCCGCCAGCGACCGCCGCAGGTGCTCGCGCAACGCGTCCGCGCCGCCGTTCAGGCCGGCCAGGGCCGGTCGGTCCAGGGTCAGCACGACGCACGCCGTGGTGGCCGTGAGCGTGGCGTCCCAGGTGCCCTCGGCGCCGGCCAGCAGGGCGTCGCCCACGTGGTCGCCGTCGGCCAGAACGCCCAGTTCGGTGGGGTCGCCGTAGGGTCCGACGCCGGTGCGGCGGACCTTGCCGTGGGCGATCAGCAGCAGCCGGTCGGCCGGTTGCCCGGCCTCGGCGATCGTCTCGCCGGCCTGGTAGCGGTGGACCGTGAAGCGCCCCGCCAGCGCGGCCAGGGCCGGCAGGTCGTCGAAGTCGCGCAACCCGGCCAGCTCGCGCAGCTCCTCGGGGACCACGCGCGGGTCGTCACGGTCACCCACGAACGAGACCCGCCCGTCGCCGATCACGTGCCGCAGCCGCCGGTTCACCCGGTAGGTGCCGCCCGGGGCCTCGACCCAGGGGAGCACGCGCAGCAGCCACCGTGACGTGATGCCCTGCATCTGCGGGACCGACTTGGTGGTCGTGGACAGCACCCTGGCCGCCGCCGTGGTCAGGCTCAGCCGGGCCGGCTCACCGTCGAGCCCGGCCGCCGCCGGGTCCGTCACCGTCACGCCACGCACCGCCAATCGCATCGTTGTGGGGATTCGGCACAATGGACCACGGGCCGATGACGAATACCGTCGATCACGGCCAATTGTGTGGTGCATTCGGTCGCCGGGACGAACGCTAGCACCGGCGCGCGACGGCGCCCAAGTCGCTCGATGGTGTCCTCCAAGACGTCCATTTGACGGTGGCCTGCCACATTTCCGGCGGGCCGGCGTCGCCCGTCGGTGGTGCTGGTTTCGCCTCGGTGCGTGACCGGGCGGCCACCGATAGTCCACACAATCACGTCCGGCGGCCAGATCAGCGAGGCAGGTTCACCCGGGTGAGGAGGGCCGTGCGCGGAGCGCACCCCGAGAGGCCGCACCGTCGTTGACAGGGCGTGACACCGGCCGGTTTCGTGCTACCCGGCTGCCGGAGTGGCCCAACGGCCCTACGCCACTAGGCTTTTCGCCCCTGGTGCGACGCCCGGCCGCCGCACTACGCGGCGGGTTCCGGGTTGGCTCAGCGGGCGGGGGCGGTGACGGTGGCCCGGCCGAGCAGGTGCGGAGTGCCGGTTTGGCGGGTGGCGTGCAGCTCCAGATCGAGTTCCACGGAGCCGTCGGCGGCCTCGCGGCGGTCGACGACGCGGCCGCCGTACGTGATCACGTCGCCCGGCCAGGACTGCTCGCGGAACTGGACCTTGAACCGGCGTACGTGCTCCGGCCCCACGAGGTCGGCGAGGAAGCTGCCGAGGATGCCCGCCTGCAACATGCCGACGGCGAACACGGTCGGGAAGCCGGCCTCGCGGGCGAACGGCTCGTCGTGGTGGATCGGGTTCATGTCGCCGGACGCGCCCTGGTACCGGACGTAGTCGGTGCGCGTGGCCGGGGCGTCGACGAACTCCGGCAGCTCGGCGCCGACCTCGGCGGACGCGGCGTCGAAGGCGGCGATCACGACTCCTCCCCGGCGGCGCGGCTGGTCTCGATGACGGTGGAGCGGGCCTCGGCCACCAGGGTGCCGTCCTCGTCGTGGAACTCGGTGACCAGCACGGTGAACCGCATCTCCCCGCCGCGGCGCCCCTGCTTGGTGTACGAGTCGGCGATGTGCTGGCGCGCGGTCAGCCGCTGCCCGGCGCGTGGCGGCGGCCCGTGGAACACGTACTCCTGTTCGCCGTGCAGGATGCGTGACCAGTTGCGCACCAGCCCCGGCGGCACCGCGTCCGGCCCGGCCCACAGCGCGGCGGACGCCAGGAACGTCGGCGGGGCGACCGGTCGCGGGTCCTCCAGGTAGCGCGGGTCGCGGGCCTTGGTCGCGCGGGCGAACTCGCGGATCTTGCCGCGCTCCACCTCCACGGTGAACGGCTCTCCGTACGTCTCGTCGCCCACGCGTCACCTCCGGCTCTCCCGCCGCAACCTACCCGAGCGGTCCCGGCCGGGCGCCGCGCCCGCTGCCGCGTAGGCTCCGCGCATGCCCGAGACGTTCCTGCTGGTGGACGGCGAGAACATCGACGTGACGCTCGGTGCGAGCGTCCTCGGCCACCGGCCGACACCGGAGGAACGTCCACGCTGGGACCGCGTGCGCGAGCACGGCCGCGGCACCTGGGGGCAGCCGGTGCGGCCGATCTTCTTCCTCAACGCGACGAGCGGCGTCCCGATGTCGTTCGTGCAGGCCCTCATGGGGATGGACTACCGCCCGGTCCTGCTCAGCGGGCCGGGCGACGTGAAGGTCGTGGACGTGGGCATCCAGCGGACGCTCGACGCGCTGCTGGAGCGCGGGCACGGCGACGTCCTGCTCGCGAGCCACGACGGCGACTTCGCCCCGTACCTGTCGCCGCTGCTGGCCGCCGGGCGCCAGGTCGGCCTGCTGGCGTTCCGCGAGTTCACCAGCACCGCGCTCGCGGACCTCGCGGAGGACGGCCTGCAGTTCTTCGACCTGGAGGACGACGTCGGCGCGTTCACCGCGGCGCTCCCGCGCGTGCGCGTGATCGACATCGCCGCCTTCGACCCCTGGACCCTCCTGCGCTGACCCGCCCGGGCCCGGCGTGTTGCCCGGCCGGGCCGCCGGTGCCGGGTGGCGTCGCCCCGGCGCCGGTCGGAGGGCGGGGTCCCGGCCACACTTGCCCGATGGAGCACACGATCGGCGCGCCCACGGCCGGCACCGTGGCGGCGGTGCACGTGCGGCCCGGGGACGTGGTCGCCGTGGGGGAGCCGCTGGCCACGCTGGAGTCCATGAAGATGCTGCACGAGGTGGCGGCGCCGGCCACGGGAACGGTGCGCGTGGTGGACGTGGCGGTGGGGGCCACGGTGGCCGAGGGCGCGCCGCTGCTCGTCCTGGAGGTCACGGGTACCGCCGCCGCCGGTGTGCCCGCCGCCGCCGGAAACGCCGCGGCGCCCGCCGCCGGCCCGGACGAGGT
>DASWTI010000521.1:0-1896 GCA_036402215.1 Pseudonocardiaceae bacterium | reverse complement strand
GAGGAGGACCTCACCTGGGTCCTCTTCCCCGGGCCGCCACCCGGGCCGCCCGCGCCGCCGCCACCGCCCGCGCCGTCCGCGTCACCACGACCGTCCGCGCCGCCGCCACTGCTCACGCCGCCTGCGCCGCCCACGCCCGTCCCGCCTGCGCCGCCGCCACCGCTCGCGTCGCCCACGCCCGTCACGCCGTTCGGGTCATCCGTTCCCGGTCCGCCGGGCCCCGCCGCCGCGCCGGTTGTCCCGGCGTCCTCTGGGGAGACGCCGGTGTCCACGGCGGTGAGCCCGGCCGGGGGCACGGCGGACAAGGTGGCCACGGCCGCTCCCGCCGGTGGGCCGGAGGGGGACGCGGCGATCACCCGGGTGCGGCCGCCGACGGACGAGGTCGCGGCGGTGCGGTGCCCGGCGAAGCACCCGAACCCGCCCGGTGCCCGCCGTTGCCGCCGGTGCGGCGCCGACGTGGCGGAGCAGGACGAGGTGATGATCGCGCGGCCCGCGCTCGGCGTGCTGCGGCTGGCCGACGGCGAGGTGATCTCGTTGGAGCGCACGGTGATCGTGGGCCGGGCGCCGGATCCGCTGGCCGGGACCACCGGGGTGCGGGCGAACGCCATCCGGGTCGACAGCCCGGGCCTGGACGTGTCGCGCAACCACGCGGAGTTCCGGGCCGATGGCTGGCAGCTCGTGGTCACCGACCTCGGCTCGGCCAACGGCACCACGGTGAAGCAGCCCGGCGGGCCGCCGATCCTGTTGCGGCGCAACGGTTCCGTGGTGGTGGAGCCGGGCGCCTGGGTGACCCTGGCCGACGAGGTGGTGCTCCGCTACGAGGTGACCCCGTGACCGGGGTGACCTCCACCGCAACGACGGCGACGGGGAAGACCGGGACGGTGACGAGCGGGAGGACCGTGACCGGGACGGCGGCGGCGTGAGCGACCGGCGGATCGGGCCGGGGCCGGAGCTGCCGGGGCACCGGCACGTGCGGCCGCTCGGCGAGGGCGGCTGCGCCACCGTGCACCTCTACGAGCGCCTCGGCCAGACCGAGCGGCTGAACCGCCAGGTGGCCATCAAGATCCTCGACGACGGCGGCGTCGCGGGCGAGCAGTTCGCCCTGGAGGCCGAGTCGATGATCAAGCTCGGCAACCACCCGAACATCGTGCAGGTGTTCGACGTGGCCGTGACGCCGGACGGGCGGCGCTACTTCGCCATGCAGTACTACCCCGGCGGCACCATGGCCGGCCTGGCCGGGACGCTGCCGGTGAGTGAGGTGCTGGAGATCGGCGTCAAGGTGGCGAGCGCCGTGGAGACCGCGCACCGGGTCGGCATCCTGCACCGGGACCTCAAGCCCGCCAACATCCTGGTGGACGAGTACGGCCAGCCGGCGCTCGCCGACTTCGGCATCGCGGGGCAGGTGGCGGCGGGCGGCCGTGACGGCGTCGGCATGTCCGTGCCGTGGTCGCCGCCCGAGGTACTGGACGAGGCCGAGCCCGACCGGCGTGCCCTGTTCCGCGCCGACGTCTACTCGCTCGCGGCCACCCTCTGGCACCTGCTGGTGGGGCGCTCGCCGTTCGCGGACCCCCAGGGGGACAACGGGATCGAGGCGATCACCCGGCGGGTGCGCAGCGACCCGCGGCCGCGCACCGGCCGGGCCGACGTGCCGCCGTCGCTGGACGCGCTGCTGGTCCGCGCGATGGCCGTGAACCCGTTGGCGCGCCCCGAGTCCGCCCTCGCGTTCGCCCACGAGCTGCAGGCCGTCGAGCAGGAGCTGGGCCTGCAACGCACGCGCACCGTCCTCGGCACCGGCCGGGCTCCGGCGCCGGCGCCCACCGGTGGCGCCGGTGGCGAACACACCCGGCTGCGGGCCCCGGCGGTGGTCGTGGACACCGCCACGCCGGGCGCCGCGAC
>DASWTI010000520.1:0-1973 GCA_036402215.1 Pseudonocardiaceae bacterium | reverse complement strand
CGGAGGCGAAGGAGGCCGTCCGCCGCGACCTGGGCATGACGCCCACCGAGTACATCGAGACCACCGACGCCGCCCAGGCCGCCGCCGAGACCGGCCGTGAGCTGCGCGAGCAGGTCGGCGACGCCTACGCCGGCAGCTGGTTCGACCCGTCGTCCAAGAAGCTCAACGTGGCCGTCACGGACGAGGCCGCCGCCGACGCGGTGCGCGACGCCGGCGGCGACGCCCACGTGCGCGAGGTGAGCCACGAGGAGCTGACCGCCACCCGCGACGCCGTCCGCCGCTGGGCCGACGGCCTGCCGGCCGAGCAGCGCGCGCTCTTCCACGCCACCGTGACCGACGTGCGGGACGGCCGCGTGGTGGTCAAGCTCGGCGACTCGCCGGCCGCGCGGGAGCTGGCCGGGCAGGTGCCGCGTGACGGAGCGCCCGTGGTGATCGAGCACGAGGCGGGCCAGGCCGTGGTCACCCACCTCCGCGGCGGCGAGGGCATCGCCGCCGGGCCGACGTCCGACCCGGCGGACCTGGCCGGGGTGTGCTCGCTCGGGTTCAACGCGGTGAACGCCGACGGACTCGGCCGCGCGCTCACGGCCGGGCACTGCGCGGCCGGCGGGCAGCAGTACGTGTTCACCGAGGCCGCGACGCCCACCCCGGTCGGCGTGTTCGACACCCACGTGTTCGGCGAGGGCGGCGACGACCACGCCTCGATCCGCGTCACCAACCCGGCGATGCGCCTCACGCCGGACGTCAACAACTACAACGGCGAGGCCGTGCACGTGCTCGGCAGCGCGGCGCCGATCGTCGGCATGCCGGTCTGCAAGTCCGGCCGCACCACCGAGTGGAGCTGCGGCGACGTGCTGGACGCCGAGGAGCCGGTGCGGGTGACCGCCCCGAGCGGCGCCGTGGACCTGGTGGTGTTCGTGCACGACGCGTGCAGCGAGCCCGGCGACTCCGGTGGCGCGGTGCTGGCCGGCAACAACGCCGTGGGCATCACCGAGGGCGGCCGGCCGATCAGCGGCACCGACACGCGCTGCCCGGAGAAGGTCGGCGGGCAGAACTTCTCGGTGGCCGAGGCGCTGGTCACCGACGTGCTGCCGGACTTCGGTTCCGGGCTGCACCTGCTGACCGCCAACGGCGACGCGGACTCCGACGGCGTGCTCGACGTGGACGAGCTCTCGGCCGACCCGACGACGGTGCGCGACGCCAACGGCGACGGCGTGCCGGCGTTCCGCGACGCCGACGAGCCGCGGCTGCGCGCCCCGGCGCTCACCTCGCCGGCCGACGGCCGTACCGCCGACACCACCCCGGCGCTGGGCGGCACCGGCAAGCCCGGCGCCCGCGTCGCCGTGACCATCGGCGACACCGAGCCGCTGGAGGCCACCGTCGGCCGCGACGGCTCCTGGTCGGTGACAGTGCCGGCCGAGCTGGCGATCGGCACCCACCCGGTGCGCATCGAGCACTCGTTCGGCGAGACGGCGTCCGAGCCGGTGTCGGCGTCCCTGCACGTCGTGCCGCCGGCCCCCGCCATCAGCACCCCGGGGCCGGGCACCGTGTCCGACGACGCCACGCCGGACTTCGCCGGCACCGCGCTGCCGGGCGCCACCGTGCACCTCGCGGCCGGCGCCCTCACCGCGTCGGTCACCGTGCCGGAGACGGGTGCGTGGACCCTGTCGTTCCCGTCGCCGCTGCCGGCCGGGCCGAACACGGTGACCGCCACCCAGGAGGTCGCCGGGCTGGTGTCCGACCCGGCGAGCACCACGTACGAGGTGCGGGCGCCGAACGTCCAGCCCGCGCCGACCCCCGGCGACGACCTCGCCAACACCGGCGTCAACGCCATCGTCCAGCTCACCGTGGCCGGTGCCACGCTGCTGCTGGTCGGCGCCGCGGTCCTGTTCGTGCTGCGCCGTCGCGATCCCGCCGCGGCCCGCACCCGCCGCTGACGTCCCACCGGTCGTGAGGCCGCCGTCCCCGTGACGGCG
>DASWTI010000519.1:0-3468 GCA_036402215.1 Pseudonocardiaceae bacterium | reverse complement strand
CCAGCTGGTCGCCGACACCACCCCCGCGGCCGTCATCGCCGCGCCGCTCGCCCTCGCCGACGATGTGCCCGGTGCGTCCGGTGCCGGGACCGACGGCGGGACGGAGGTGCCCGGTGCCCGGGCCGACAGCGTGCCCGGCGTGCCCGGTGCTCCGGCCGGCGGCGGGCCGACGGTGTACGACGGAGTGCCGCTGGTGACCGTGTCCGGGCCGCCCGCCGACCCGGGCGTGGCGCTGCCGGTGGTGCGGCCCGAGGACCCCGCGTACGTCATCCACACGTCCGGCTCCACCGGCACCCCCAAGGGCGTCGTGGTCTCGCACGGCGCCGTGCTGAACCAGTTGCGCTGGCTGGCCGCCGAGCTGCCGGTGACCGCGGACGACGTGGTGCTGGCGCGGACCTCCGCGGGCTTCGACGCCTCGGTCTGGGAACTCTGGCTGCCCCTGCTGGCAGGAGCCACCGTGTACGTCGCCCCCGACGCCGTCACCCGCGACGTCGACGCCCTATTGGCGGAGGCCGCCGCGCACGGCGTGACCGTCGCGCAGTTCGTGCCCTCGCTGCTCGCCGCCCTCCCCGACACCCGGCCGGCGGCGTTCGGCACCCTGCGCCTGCTGGTCAGCGGCGGCGAGCCGCTGCGCACCGACGAGGCCGAGCGCCTCCGCACGGGCTGGCAGGTCCCGCTCGTCAACGTCTACGGGCCTACCGAGACCACCATCCAGGTGACCACCCACCGCGTGACCGGCGGTGGACGCACCCCGGTCGTCCCGATCGGCCGCCCCGTCTGGAACACCCGCGTCCACGTCCTGGACGAGGCGCTGCGCCCGGTGCCACCGGGGGTTCCTGGTGAGCTGTACGTGGCCGGCGCCCAGCTCGCCGACGGCTACCACCGGGCGCCGGCGGCCACCGCGGCGCGGTTCCTGCCCGACCCGTTCGGCGAGCCCGGCTCCCGCCTGTACCGCACCGGCGACCGGGCCCGCTGGACCCCGGACGGGGTCCTGGAGTACCTCGGCCGCGCCGACCGCCAGGTCAAGCTCCGCGGCTACCGCATCGAGCCCGGCGAGGTCGAGGCCACCCTCGGCGCCCACCCCGCCGTCTCCGAGGCCGCCGTCGTCCTCCGCGAGGACCGCCCCGGCAACCCCCGCCTGGTCGCCTACGTGGTCCCCGCCGAGGCCCCGGCAGCCACGGCGGCCACGGACGCCACAGCAGACACAGCGGACACAGCGGACACGGCGGCCACGGCGGCCACGGCGGCCACGGCGGCGGACCTGCGGGCGTGGGTGGCGGACCGGCTGCCCGCCCACCTGGTGCCGTCGGCCGTCGTGTCCCTGGACCGGCTGCCGGTCACGGCGAGCGGCAAGCTCGACCACGCCGCCCTGCCCGCCCCGGACGCACCCGTCGCCGGCCAGGGACGGCCCCCCGCGGACCCCCGCGAGGAGGCACTGTGCGCCCTGGTCGCCGACGTCCTCGGCCTACCGGCCGTTGGCGTGGACGACGGCTTCTTCGAGCTGGGCGGCCACTCGCTGCTCGCCGCCCGGCTGGTGGCCCGAGCCCGCGGCTCCCTGGGGCTGCCGCTCACGGTGCGCGACGTGTTCGCCACCCCGACGGTCGCCGGCCTGGCCCGCCGCGCCGGAACGACCACCGGCGCCGGCAGCGGACTCGGCGGAGGGCTCGCGGACGGGCTCGCGGACGGGCTCGGCGTGCTGCTGCCGCTGCGCACCACCGGAACCCGGCCACCCTTGTTCTGCGTGCACCCGGGACGCGGGTTGGCCTGGTGCTACGCCGGGCTCCTGCCGCACCTGGACGCCGACCAGCCGGTGTACGGCCTGCAGTCGCCCGCGCTCACCGATCCCGGCGCCCTGCCGGACACGCTCGACGAACTGGCCGAGCTGTACGTGGCGCGCATCCGCGAGGTGCGGCCGAGCGGCCCGTACCGGCTGCTCGGCTGGTCGTTCGGCGGCAACGTCGCACACGCCATGGCCGTCCACCTGCGCGCGGCGGGCGAGCGGGTCGAGCTGCTCGCCCTGCTCGACGCCTACCCACCCGACCCCACCGCCGGCCCCACTGACGTGGACGCCGCCCTGCGCTACGACCTCGGCGTGGACGCCCCCACCGGCACGCCCGCCGCAGCCGCAGCCGCGAACGCCGCGAACGGCACGGGAGGCACGGGAGGCACGGGCAGTCCGGCCGGCACGCCAGGCGCGGTCGGCGCGCACGGCGGACCCGCCGGCCTGGCGCCGGAGCAACGGGCGGCCTTCGCCGCGCACTGCGCGCTGCGTGACGCCGCCACCCCCGGCCGCTTCGACGGCGACCTGCTGTTCGTCACCGCCCGCGGCGGCGCCGGCCCGGCCGCCTGGCACGACCACGTCACCGGCACCGTCACCGAGTACCGGGCCGACGCCGAGCACCGGGACCTCACCACCCCGCAGGCGCTCACCACCATCGCCCGATCACTCGACCCCCACCTGAAGTAACCCCACCACCCTTTGCCCTGAGTACATCGCCGCACAGCGCCCCACCAGGCCACCGCCTCACCCGATCCGGTCGGCCGCACGGTGTGTACTCAGAGCAAAGGCGGGAGGGAGCACCACGGCGGGTGACCGGGCACGAGGACGTGCGTCAGGTGGTGATCTGGCGGCCGGAGTCGGTGAGGGGGCAGGCGGTGCGTGCCGGGCAGCGGGCGCAGTCGGCCGACTCGTGCGCGGCGTAGGAGGGGCCGATGGTGGCGCGCGCCGCGGACTGGACGGTGCCGAGCCAGTGCGAGCGGGCGTCCTCGTCGAGCGCCGGTTGCACGCGCTCGGTGGCCCGTGACACGTAGAGCAGGCGTGCGCCGCCGGGCTCGGGCTCCACGCCGAGCGCGTCGAACGCCCCGTAGGCGGCGGCGAGCTGGTACACGGCGAGCTGTGGGTGGCTCAGCGCCGCGTCCCGGGAGATCGGGTTCTTGCTGGTCTTGACGTCCACGATGACCGGCCGGTTCTCGCCGTCGCGCTCCACCCGGTCCACCCGGCCGCGCACCCGCACGGCCGGCATGCCGGGGATGAGCACGTCGACGTCCAGCTCGACGGCCAGCTGCTCCAGGCCGGAGCGGCTGTCGGTGAGCCAGGTGCGGAACGCGGTGAGCATGTCGCGCACCCGCCGGTGCTCGCGCCGGGAGAACCAGGGCGCGCCGGCGTCGACCACCGCCCAGGCCTGGTGCAGGGCGCCGTCGATGCGCTCCTCGGAGGCGCCGGTCGCGGCGAGCTGCACGAGCGCGTGCACCAGCATCCCGGTGACCGAGGGCAGGGTGGCGGCGTCCTGGCCGCCGTGGCGCTCCAGCAGCCAGCGCAGCGGGCAGTTGGCGATCAGCTCGACGGTGGACGGCGTGACGGAGATCGGCGCGTCGGCGGAGCGCAGCGGGGCGTCCACGGACACCGGCGCCAGGCCGGCCCACTCGTCGGGGTCCGCGCCGGCCACCCCGGCGGCGGCCAGCCGGGCG
>DASWTI010000518.1:0-1790 GCA_036402215.1 Pseudonocardiaceae bacterium | reverse complement strand
GCCGCGCCCGGCCGGTCCGGCCCGCGCACCCGGCGGACAGGGCAATGGCCCGGCGGCGCAGCGGTTATCGTTCCGGGTGGAGGGGCGCTCGGTGGGCGGGTCGCCCCGCGAGTACTGAGGCGAGATCCCATGGCTCCCACCCAGGCGCGGCTCGTCGCGGTCCTGGTCGCCGCGCTCGGGCTGCTCGGCGGCTGCGGTCAGGTGATCGACGGCCGGGCGGTGCGGGCCGCGAGCCCGGCCGACGCCGACCAGTCGCTCATCGCGGACTACTTCGAGCGCAGCAACACCGCCGCCGGCGAGGGCCCGCAGGCGCAGCAGCGGTTCCTCCAGGAGACGCAGCACCCCGACGTGTCCGCCGACGGTTGCAGCCTCGGCAACGTCACGCTCACCATCGACCCGACGCTCAGCACGCTGCGCATGGACGAGGGCTGGCGGCCGGAGCAGGCCGACCGCACCCCGCGCGGGCGGATCTACATCGTGGCCGTGACGGTCACCGTGAAGCGGGACAACGCCCAGATCGGCACGCAGATCGGCTCCGTGCACGTCGTGGTGCTGGACGGAACGGCGTACGGCTTCGCTCCCTGCCCCGCGTAACGCCCTTACCCGCCGTATTCGGCCCTCTCCGCCGATGTGGATCTAGGTGGCGCCGGATCGGATGCGACGAGCAGGGAAAACACGGCCGGGCGGCCGGATGTGGGCCGTTCTCACCTCACCTGGACGTGTAGGTCCGTTCGTCGTCCCATTGAGCGAAATCGCAGGCAGAGGTGTCCGTGGACCTCAAGAACCGGGTCTGGACAGACGACATTTCCTTGCAGTGGAGGTGAATGCGGTGACCACCCTGCAGCCTGACATCGCGCCGGACGGGGGCCAGCACCCGGCCCCGCAGCCGCACCACGCGGCGTCACCTCACATCCTGGCAGGGCCGCCGTCGCCGATGATCGCCGGGCCGCCCGCTCCCCGCGCCCACCACCCGTCCGAGGCACGCCCCTCGACCGCGCCGGCCCCGTCCACCACACCCGGCGCAGCCCCGGTCCGGGCGGCAGCCGGTGCGCACCCAGCAGGGACGGCCCTGCTCGCGGTCCGGGCCGGCGGTGCCGCGGAGGGGCTCGCGGCGGTGCACGAGTCGGCGGCCACGTTGCTGGCGGCGAGCGGGCAGTGGCGGCAGGCCTACGAGCACCTGTGGGCCGCCCTGGAGCTGCTGCGCGCCGAGCGGGCGGACCCGGTGCTGGTGCCGGAGCAGCTCCGGCGTGAGGTGGACCGGCTGCGCCAGGAGCACGCCGAGGCGCGGGAGCAGAGCCTGCGCGACAGCCTGACCGACGCCTACAACCGGCGTTACCTGGACCAGCGCCTGGTCGACCTGCTGAACGACCAGCCGTCCGCGGGTTCGGGCGTGGCGCTGATCGACCTGGACTGGTTCAAGCAGGTGAACGACACCTACGGGCACGGGCTGGGCGACCGGGTGCTGCAACAGGTCGCCGAGCTGCTGCGCGCGGAGCTGCCGGACGGCGCGTTCTGCGCGCGCTACGGCGGCGAGGAGTTCGCCCTCGTCATGCCGGGGCTCGCCGAGCACGCCGCGCTGGCCGTGTGCGAGGCCGCCCGGGCGCGCGTGGAACGGCACCCGTGGCACGAGCTGCGCCCCGGCCTGCGGGTCACCGTCAGCGCCGGCGTGGCTCGCGCGGACGGCGAGGGCACCGAACAGCAGCTGCGCCGGGCCGACCTGCTGCTGTACGCCGCCAAGCAGTCCGGCCGCAACGCCGTCGCCTACTTCGGCCACGGCACCGTCCGCCTCG
>DASWTI010000517.1:0-8169 GCA_036402215.1 Pseudonocardiaceae bacterium | reverse complement strand
GGCCACCGGGTGGCCCGGCGTCCACGGCCGGGCGCCCGGGGCGGCGGCGCGCAACGTCAGGAGCTGTGACTGCACGACGGCGAGCCGGCGCGCCAGCTCCCCCACCTCGGCGGCGAGGCCCGCGAGCGGGTCGTTCGGCTGGTGCGGTCCGGTCATGCGAACAGGGTGGTGCCTCGGCCACGTCCGCCGCCGGGGCGACACATCACGATCCGGTAGCGACGGCGTAGCGTGATGGCCCATGGAGTTCCGACGCCTCGGCCGAAGCGGTCTCACGGTCAGCGAGATCTCGTACGGCAACTGGATCACCCACGGATCGCAGATCGAGAAGGACCAGGCGCACGCCTGTGTCCGCGAGGCCCTGGACCAGGGGATCACCACGTTCGACACCGCCGACGTGTACGCCGGCACCCGCGCCGAGGCCGTGCTCGGCGAGGCGCTGCAGGGTCAGCGCCGCGAGGGGCTGGAGATCTTCACCAAGGTGTACTGGCCGACCGGCCCCGGGCAGAACGACCGTGGCCTCGGCCGCAAGCACCTCATGGAGTCGTGCGACGCCTCGCTGCGCCGTCTGCGCACCGACTACGTCGACCTGTACCAGGCGCACCGCTTCGACACCACGACGCCGCTCGAGGAGACGATGCTGGCGTTCGCCGACCTGGTGCGCGCCGGCAAGGTGCTGTACGTCGGCGTGAGCGAGTGGAAGGCCGACCAGATCACGGCCGCCGCCGAGCTGGCCCGGGAGCTGCGGGTGCCGCTCATCTCGAACCAGCCGCAGTACTCGATGCTGTGGCGGGTCATCGAGGAGGAGGTGATCCCGGCCTCGGAGCGGGCCGGGATGTCGCAGATCGTCTGGTCGCCCATCGCGCAGGGCGTGCTCACCGGCAAGTACCGGCCGGGGCAGGCGCCGCCGGAGGGCTCGCGGGCCACCGACTCGTCCGGCGGGGCCAACATGATCGCCCGGTGGCTGCGGGACGACGTGCTCACCGCGGTGCAGGAGCTGGAGCCGATCGCCCGGGACTGCGGCCTGTCGATGGCCCAGCTGGCCGTGGCCTGGGTGCTGCAGAACCCGAACGTGGCCTCGGCGATCATCGGCGCCACCCGGCCCGAGCAGGTGCGGGACAACGTCGGCGCGGCGGGCGTGATCCTGCCGCAGGACGCGCTGGACGCCATCGACCAGGTGCTCAAGGACGTCGTGGAGCGCGACCCGAGCCTGGGCGGCTGACCCGCCGGCGGTGACGGGGCGTCAGGCCGGTGGGTGCAGGCTCATCGGCCCGTACACCTCGTCGTCGCCGTCCAGCAGCACGACCTGGTCCACGCCGGCGTCCAGCAGGTCCGCCCACGCCTCGCCGAGCCAGGTCTCGGCCTCGTCCCGGTCCTCGAACACCGGCTGGGTGAGGCCGGCGGGGGCGGCGACCGGCGTGCCGGCCGAGTTCTGGTACTGCCAGCGGTGGGCCACGGGCAGTGACGGTACCGTCCGCGTCGTGGACGCCCCGGAGTTCCCCGCGATCGTGCCGCCGGACCAGCAGGTGCACCGCCAGGCCGTCGCCAGGCACGGCGAGCTGGTCAAGCCGGACGGGTCGCTCGGCCGGCTGGAGGAGCTCGGCGTCTGGGTGGCGGCCTGCCAGGGCGAGTGCCCGCCGCGGCCGTTCGCGCGGCCTCGCGTGGTGGTGTTCGCCGGCGACCACGGCATCGCGGCGCGCGGCGTGTCGGCCTACCCGCCGGAGGTCACCGCGCAGCTCGTGTCCGCCGTGCTGACCGGCGGCGCGGCGGTGTCCGTGCTGGCCGCGGCGGTCGGCGCCGGGCTGCGGCTGGTGGACGTGTCGGTGGACGCGGACAGCCCGGAGCAGGTGAGCCGGCACAAGGTGCGCCGCGGCAGCGGGGCGATCGACGTCGAGGACGCGCTGACCGCCGAGGAGACCGTGGCCGCCGTCGACGCCGGCCGGGCGATCGCCGACGAGGAGGTGGACGGCGGCGCGGACCTGCTGATCGCCGGGGACCTGGGCGTCGGCAACACCACGCCGGCGGCGGTGCTGGTGTCGGCGCTCACCGGGGCCGAGCCGGTGGCCGTCGTGGGCCGCGGCTCGGGCATCGGCGACCCGGCCTGGATGCGCAAGACCGTGGCGATCCGTGACGCGCTGCGCCGGGCCCGGCCGGTGACGGCGGAGCCGCTGGCGCTGCTGCGCACGGTGGCCGGCGCCGACCTGGCCGCCATGGCCGGCTTCCTCGCCCAGGCCGCGGTACGGCGCACGCCGGTGCTGCTGGACGGCCTGGCGGTGTGCGCGGCCGCCATGGTCGCCGAGGAGCTGGCGCCGGGCGCGCGGGACTGGTGGCTCGCCGCCCACCGCGGCGCCGAGCCGGCACACGACACGATCCTCGGACACCTGCAGCTGGTGCCGGTGCTGGACCTGGGCCTGCGCCTCGGCCAGGGCGCCGGCGCGCTCACCGCGCTCCCCCTGGTCCAGGCCGCCGCCCACGTCCTCGCCGGCATGGCCACCTACGAGGAGGCCGCCGTCTCCGCACCCCTCGCCCCCACGTACTGACCCTCCGCCCGAGGGCGCCTCGCGCGCCGTCAGGGGGTGTGGAGCGTGGTCATCCAGCCGTGGGGGTCGGGGACGGCGCCGCGCTGGATCGCCGTGAGGGCGTTGCGCAGCCGCATCGACACCTCGCCGGCGTTGCCGTCGGCGATGGTGAACTCGCCGCCGTCGAACCGGGCGCTGCCGACCGGCGTGATGATGGCGGCGGTGCCGCACGCGAACGTCTCGGTGATCTCGCCGGACTCGGCCTTGCGCTGCCACTCCTCGGTGGAGATCCGGCGCTCCTCGGCGGTGTAGCCGAGCTCGCGGGCGAGGGTGAGCAGCGAGTCGCGGGTGATGCCGGGCAGCAGCGCGCCGGTGAGCTCCGGGGTGACGATGTGGTCGCCCATCACGAAGAACAGGTTCATGCCGCCCATCTCCTCGATCCACCGGTGCTCGGTGGCGTCGAGCCAGACGACCTGGTCGCAGCCCATCTGGCTGGCCTGGGCCTGGGCGGCGAGCGAGGCGGCGTAGTTGCCGGCGCACTTCGCGGCGCCGGTGCCGCCGGGCGCGGCGCGCACGTACTCGGTGGACAGCCACACCCGGACCGGCTTCACGCCGGTGCGGAAGAACGGCCCGCTCGGCGAGGCGATCAGCGAGTACAGGTACCGGTTGGCCGGGCGCACGCCCAGGCTCGCCTCGGTGGAGATCATGAACGGCCGCAGGTAGAGCGACTCCTCACCGCCGGCCGGTGGCACCCAGTCCACGTCGAGCTCCACGAGCTCGCGCAGCGAGCCGAGGAACAGCTCGTCCGGCAGCTCCGGCATGGCCAGGCGGCGGGCCGACGAGCGGAACCGCTCGGCGTTGGCCTCCGGGCGGAACGAGGCGATCGAGCCGTCCGGCTGGCGGTACGCCTTCAGGCCCTCGAAGATCGCCTGCCCGTAGTGCAGCACCATGCAGGAGGGGTCGAGCTGCAACGGCCGGTACGGGCCCACCTGGGCGTCGTGCCAGCCGGCGTCGGGGGTCCACGTGACAGTCACCATGTGGTCGGTGAAGTGCTGCCCGAAACCCGGGTCGGACAGGATCTCTGTCCGCCGCTGAGCGGCCACCGGCCGCTGGTTCAGGGTGTGGCTGAACGACAGGACTGATGTCATGGCTCGACGGTAGTAGGTCGCATCGGCCTCTACCAGGCAAGGTCGCTGATCGCCACCCCTCGGACCGTTACGGTTCGTGGCATGGTGACCGACCTGCTGCGACGGCGGCTCGTCGCGCTGCGGCGGCCGGCGCGCCGATCACCGCGGCACGACCTGTGGGTGGCGGGCGTCGTGGCCGCCGTCGTGGCCACCACGGGCACCTACTACCTCTACTGCTGGGTGAGCTCCGGCCCGGGCTGCCTGGTCTTCGCCACGGGGGTGCTGGGCGTGCTGACCCTCGCGTTCAGGCCGACGATCCGCTGGGCGGTACGGACCAACCGGGCCCGCGGCACGTTCGTGGCGTGTGCCCTGGTGTTCGCCGGCACGGTGGCCATGCTGGTCAACGAGGTGTGGTTCGCCGGCCCCTGAGTCGGCGCCGGGCGCCACGAAGACGAGGCGCGGCGGGCGCGCGGCCACGGGCGATGCCGTCGGTCCCGGCTCGATGATCTCACCGGATCGGGTGGCACTACGGTCCTCATCCGTGTCACAAGGAAAGCCGCCGAAGCAGCGCCGGCGCCAACGTCCCGGCTCCCGGCCCACCCCGTCCGCCGCGACCCCGCCGGCCGTGCCGCCACCCGGCCTGCGACATGACCTGTGGGCGGCGGGCACCATCGCGGCGCTGGTCGCCTGCGTGGGCGTGTACGTCCTCTACGGCTGGATCGACTCCGGCTGGTTCGGGGTCGTCCTGGCGCTGGTGATCATGTCGGTGGTCGGCCTCGCGGCCCGCGTGGCCCTGACGAAGTACCTGCGCGAGGGCGGGTCGGCCAAGGCGTTCGCCGGCGCTGCGGCGATCCTGGTGTTCGGGCTGATCCTGGTGGCCGGCGAGCTCTGAGCGACGCCCACCAACGGCCGGCGACGCCACTAACGCCCAGCGGCGCCCAACGCCGCTGAGCGATCGGCGGCCGACCCGCCGCTCAGCGCCGGTCGGCGGCCCTCAGCGGCGGTGGGCGCGGACGTCGAGCCGCACGTACGTGACGTCGTAGGTGCCGTCGGCGCGGCGCAGCCTGTCCACCGCGGCCAGCACCTCGGCCCGGAACGCCGCGCGCGAGGCCGCCGGCATGGGGTGCTCGTAGCCGATCAGGCACTGGCTGGTCAGCCACCCGAGTAGCTCCTCCCGGGTGAACGGGCGACGCTGCGCGACCAGGTGCACCCAGCCGTCGGACACGTCGAACCCGGCGGCGTCCACCAGGTCCAGGTACTCCCCCGCGGCCGGGAACGCCCACGGGGTGCACGGTCCGCCGTACCGCTCGGCGATCGGGTCGAGCAGCGCGCATACCGCGGCGATGTTGTCGCCGCCGCCGGCCTCCAGCCGCAGCAGCCCGCCGGGGCGCAGCAGCCCGGCCGCGCCGGCCAGCACCGCCGGGTGGTCGGCCAACGGCACCCACTGCAGCGCGGCCCGGCTGACCACGGCGTCGAACAGGCCGGTCACCGCGTCGGCGAGGCGCTGCGCGGTACCGGGCACGAACGACTGGTTGGGCAGCGCCGCTGCCCGGGCGCGCTCCAGCATCGAGGGCTGCGGGTCGAGGCCGACCACGTGGCCGTCCGGGACGAGGGCGGCGAGCTTCACGGTGAAGTCGCCGCTGCCGCAGCCGACGTCCAGCACCCGGGCCGACGGCGCCAGGTCCAGGGCCGCCAGGAAGTCACCGTCACGGCGCCGGTGGTGCCCGGTGTTCGCTGCGTACGCGGCGCCGTCCCAGACCGGGAGTTCCGGCGGTACCGGCGGCGTCATCGCACCGCGGTCATCGCGCTGCGGTGCGTCGCGCTGGGCCATCGCACCGCGGTCATCACGGTGCGGTGCATCGCGCGCTGGGCCAGCGCACCGCAGGCAGCACGGCGGGGTGCATCGCGGTGGGCCATCGCGCTGGAGTCATCGCACGTGCGACTCGACGAACGGGGGCTTGACCACGGTGCAGGCCAGCGGGCGGCCACGCACGTCCACGGAGACCTCGGCGCCCGGCTCCAGCCCGGCGGCGGTGTCCACCAGGGCGAGCGCGATGCCCTCGCGCAGCGTCGGGGAAAACGTGCCCGAGGTGGTCTCCCCGACGCGCACGCCGTCCCGCAGCACCGGCATGTGCGCGCGCGGCACGCCGCGGCCGGTGGCCCGCAGGCCCCACAGCCGCCGCGTCGGGCCGGCGGCCTTCTCGGCGAGCAGCGCGTCGCGGCCCCAGAACGCCGGTTTCTTCCAGCCGACCGCCCAGCCCGCGCCGGCCTGCACCGGCGTGATGTCCGCGGACAGGTCCTGGCCGTGCAGCGGGTAGCCCATCTCGGTGCGCAGCGTGTCGCGGGCGCCGAGGCCGCACGGGCGGCCGCCGTGCCGCGCCGCGGACGCCAGCAGCGCGGCCCACAGCGGGGGCGTGTCGTCCCAGGCCGGCAACAGCTCGTACCCGTGCTCGCCGGTGTAGCCGGTGCGGCACACGCGCACCGCGCGGCCGTCCCAGGTGGCGTCGGCGAACGCCATGTAACCAAGGTCTGCGGGCAGGCCCAGCTCGCCGAGGACGTCGGCGGAACGCGGGCCCTGCACGGCGAGCACGCCGAACGCGGTGTGCCGGTCGGTGACCGTGACGCCCTCCGGCGCGGCGGCGGCGAGCAGCGCGCACACCGCCGCGGTGTTCGCCGCGTTCGGCACGCAGAACACCTCGTCGTCGCCCACCAGGTAGACGATCAGGTCGTCCACCACTCCGCCGGTCTCCGTGCAGCACAACGTGTACTGCGCCCGGCCCGGCCCGATGCGGCCGAGGTCGTTCGTCAGGCAGGCGTTGACGAACGCCGCCGCGCCAGGCCCGGTCACGCTCGCCTTGCCGAGGTGGCTGACGTCGAACACCCCGACCGCCTCGCGCACGGCGGTGTGCTCGGCGATCACGCCGTCGGCGTACTGAATGGGCATGTGCCAGCCGCCGAACTCGGCCATGGTGGCGCCGAGCGCCCGGTGCGCCTGGTCGAGCGGGCCCTGCCGCAGGTTCACTGTGGTCACGAACCGGACCGTACCCCCTCTCGCCTCACCCTGACGTGTATCAATCTTTGTATTGCGAGCACGGCACAGGGCTTGCTACAAAGGCCGCATGACGACGAGGACCCGGATGCGATTGCGGGTGAGGCTGGCCCAGGGGGCGGCGGCCGGCCTGCTGATGCTGCTCGTGTTCGCGCTGGCCGAGTCCGACTCACCCTGGATGTTCCCTGCGATCTTCGGGGTCGCGGCAGCCGTCCAGCTCGTTTCCGGGCGGTGGCGCACCCGGATGGACCGCCGGACCGCGAACCCAGGGCCACGCCGGGTGGCCCGCCCGCTGGCGCCGGACGCCGTCGCCCTGCTGGGTGCGCCGTACCTGCTCTCGCTGGCCGCCCTGATGGCACTCACCGCCGCCACCGCCGTCGTCGCCACCGGCATACCGGCCCGGGTGACCGCCGGAGCCGTGGCGTTCGGCGCGCTGCTCTACGCGTGGCACGTGGTGCGCCGGGGACTCGCGGTCCCCACCCTGGCCGGCTCGGCCGAGGAACTGGCCACCGACGAGCGGCTGCGGGCCGACGCGCTGCGCGACGACCTCGCGCCCTTGGACATGCTGTTGTTCATGACGATCCTGTTCACCGGCCCCGTCACGGCCTGGTGGCTGGCGCTGCCGGTGGCGGCGCTCGGCGTGCACATGCTGGCCGCGGTCGTGAGCGACCGCCGCGGCGTCTGGGCCCGTGTCGCGTGATCACCGTCGACCCGGCGTCGCCGGTGCCGCCGTACGAACAGGTGCGCGCCGGGTACGCCTCGCTCATCGCGTCCGGCGAGCTGGCCGCCGGCGCCCGGTTACCGACCGTGCGGCGGCTCGCCGCGGACCTGGGGCTGGCCGCCAACACGGTGGCCCGGGCCTATCGCGAGCTGGAGGCCGGTGGGCTGGTGGAGACCCACGGGCGGGGCGGCACCGTGGTGTCGGCGCGGGGCGACCAGGCCCGGGCGGCGGCCGTCGACGCGGCCCGGGCGTACGCGTCCCGGGTGGCCGCGCTGGGCATCGGCGGCGCCGAGGCGCTGGCCCTGGTGCGCGCCGCGCTGGACGTCTGAGGCCGCTGCGGTGAGGGCCGACGGGAGTCCCGCACGGAGACGGTTAGCATTTGAAACCATCTCGCCGCTCCACCCCGTTCCTGGAGGCCCCTCGTGACCACCCCCACGCTCGCCCTCTCCGACGCCGACGTCACGTCGGCCACGGTCGACGCGGTCGTCGTCGGCACCGTGGAGGGCACTGACGGGCCGGAGCTGGCGCCCGGTGCCGAGGCGGTGGACGCCGCCTTCGACGGCGAACTGCTGGCGACGCTGAGCCTGCTGGGCGCCACCGGCAAGGCGGACGACGTCGTGAAGCTGCCGACCGGTGGCAAGCTGGCCGCGCCGCTGCTGGTCGCCGTGGGCCTCGGCCGCAGGGCCACCGGCCGCACCGCCGGGGCCGGTGGCGTGACCGTCGGCGGCGTCACGGCCGAGCAGGCCCGCCGGGCGA
>DASWTI010000516.1:0-4822 GCA_036402215.1 Pseudonocardiaceae bacterium | reverse complement strand
GGGCGGCGGTCACCGAGCAGCCCAGCACCTCGGCGATGTCCGCGAACGGCACGCCGAACGCGTCGTGCAGCACGAACGCCACCCGCTGCTCGGGCGTCAGCCGCTCCAGGACGACGAGTGCGGCCAGCCGCACGTCCTCCCCGAGCACGGCGGCGGCCAGCGGGTCCTCGGACTCCGGCGTGCCGAGCAGCGGCTCCGGCAGCCACGGGCCGACGTACCGCTCCCGCCGCGCCACCGCGGAGCGCAGCCGGTCCAGCCCGATCCGGCCGACCACGGTGGTGAGCCAGCCGCGCAGGTCGCGGATCGCGGCCGGGTCCTCCTGGCGGGCCAGCCGCAGCCAGGCCTCCTGCACCGCGTCCTCGGCGTCGTCCAGCGTGCCGGTGATCCGGTACGCGACGCCCGTCAGGTGCGGCCGGTGCCGTTCGAACTCCGCGGCCAGCTCACCCGTGTCCACCATGAACTCAATCCTCCACCCGTGGGTCCCGGTACGCCGGGGACGACGCCGGGCGCCACGATGTGACACCGGGCCGGTGCCTAGACTGGGCTGTCGTGGCGGGACGCATCCGGGACAGCGACATCGCGCAGGTGCGCGAGCTGAACCGGATCGACGACGTGATCGGCGACTACGTGGCGCTGCGCCGCGCCGGCGCCGGCGCCCTCAAGGGCCTGTGCCCGTTCCACGACGAGAAGACGCCGTCGTTCAACGTGCGTCCCGGGCACGGCACCTTCCACTGCTTCGGCTGCGGCAAGGGCGGCGACGTCATCGCGTTCGTCATGGAGGTCGAGCACCTCGACTTCGTGGAGTCCGTGCAGCGCCTCGCCGACCGGGTGGGCCACACCATCACCTACGAGGGCGGCGGGTCGAGCGTGCAGCGCGACCGCGGCACCCGCTCCCGCCTGGTGGAGGCCAACAAGCTCGCGCAGCAGTTCTACGCCGAGCAGCTGCGCACCCCGGAGGCGGCCACCGCGCGCGAGTTCCTCACCGAGCGCGACTTCGACCAGGCCGCGGCCGAGCAGTTCGGCTGCGGGTACGCCCCGGGCGGCTGGGAGCAGCTCACCAAGCACCTGCTGGCGCGCGGCTTCTCGGTGGACGAGCTGGTGAAGGCGGGCCTGTCCAGGGAGGGCCAGCGCGGCCCGATCGACCGCTTCCACCGCCGGCTGCTCTGGCCGATCCGCGACCTCGGCGGCGACGTGGTGGGCTTCGGCGCGCGGCGGCTGTTCGACGACGACCGCATCGAGGCCAAGTACATGAACACCCCGGAGACCCAGCTCTACAAGAAGTCCCAGGTGCTCTTCGGGCTCGACCAGGCCAAGCGCGAGATCGCCCGGCGGCACCAGGCCGTGGTGGTCGAGGGCTACACCGACGTGATGGCCATGCACCTGTCCGGCGTGCCGACCGCGGTGGCCTCGTGCGGCACGGCGTTCGGCACCGAGCACATCGGGGTGCTGCGCCGGCTGCTGATGGACGATGACACCTTCCGCGGCGAGGTGATCTTCACCTTCGACGGCGACGAGGCCGGGCAGAAGGCCGCGCTCAAGGCGTTCGACGACGAGCAGCGGTTCGCCGCGCAGACCTTCATCGCGGTGGCGCCGGACGGCATGGACCCGTGCGACCTGCGGCTGCGCAAGGGCGAGGCCGCGGTGCGCGACCTGGTGGCCCGCCGTTCGCCGCTGTTCGCGTTCGCGGTGCGCGCGGTGCTGCGCGAACACGACCTGGACACCGCCGAGGGCCGGGTGGAGGCGCTGCGCCGCACCGTGCCGCTGGTGGCCCGGATCAAGGACGTGTCGCTGCGCGACGAGTACGCCCGCCAGCTCGCCGGCTGGACCGGCTGGGACGACGTGCAGACGGTGCTGCGCCGGGTGCGGGAGACCGCCGACGGCGTCGGCCCGGCCCCCGCGCCGGAGCGCCGCCGTCCCCGCCCGGCGGCCACCCCGGAGAGCACCCAGGACGACGGCCCGCCCCGGCCGCGCGCGGACGACCCGCGGCTCTGGCCGCAGCGCGAGGCGCTCAAGGTGGCGCTGCAGAACCCCGGCCTGGCCGGCCCGCTGTACGACTCGATCCCCTCCGACGCCTTCACCGAGGACGCCTACCTGGCCGTGCACCGCGCGATCCTGGCCGCCGGCGGCACCTCGGCGGGGCTCACCGGCCCGGCCTACCTGGACGCCGTGGCCCGGCACTGCGCGCAGGGCACCGTCCGCTCGCTGCTCACCGAGCTCACCGTGGAACCGCTGCGCACCCGCACCGCCGACGAGGCCCGCTACGTCGGCGCGGTGATCGCGCGGCTGCAGGAGACCGTGGTGCTGCGCGAGATCGGCGTGCTCAAGTCCAGGCTGCAACGGCTCTCCCCGGTGGAGGACGCCGTGGCGTACCACCAGATGTTCGGCGACCTCGTCGCGCTGGAGCAGTACCGCAAGGGCCTGGGCGAGCAGGCGTTGGGAGCGTTCGCATGAGCTGGCGCACCGTGCTGCGGCGGGTGTTCGGCGGCAACGAGCTGCCACCCGGCTTCGACGGCGAGCCGGACGCCGAGGAGCGTGTGCTCGGCGCGGCCGCGGTGGCCGGCGGCGGGCACCTGGTGGCCACCCAGCTCGGCCTCTGGGTGCCGTTCGACGGCCCGGCCGGCGGCACCACGCACCGCAGGATCTCCTGGCACCTGATCAGCAAGGCCACCTGGGACGGCCGCGGGTTCACCGTGGTCGAGGCCGACGAGGTGGGCACCGAGGACGGCGCCACGCTGATCGCCGACCGCGCGCCGTGCCGCTACCCGGTGCCGGAGCCGGGGCGGCTGCCGGAGACCGTGCACGCCCGCGTCACCCGTTCCGTCGTGCACAGCGAGCAGGCGCCCGGCGGTGGCCTGCGGGTGCAGCGGCGGGTGCCCGGACGCGACGGCATCCACGTGCAGCTGCGGCGTCCCCGCCCGTGACCGGCGGCTCCGCGGTCCGCTGGGATCCGGCCGCCTACCTGCGGGTGGCCGACGAGCGGGCGCGGCCGTTCCACGACCTGCTCGCCCGGGTGGGCGCCGCCGCGCCACGCCGGGTGGTCGACCTGGGCTGCGGCCCCGGCACGCTCACCGTGGACCTGGCGCGCCGCTGGCCGGACGCCGCTGTGACCGGCCTGGACTCCTCACCGGAGATGGTCGCCGCCGCCCGCGCCGCCGGGGTGTCCGCCACCACCGGCGACGTCACGGACTGGACGCCCGGCCCGGCCGACGACGTGGTCGTCTGCAACGCCGTCCTCCAGTGGGTGCCCGGACACCTGGACCTGGTGCGCCGCTGGGCATCCGCGCTCACCCCGGGCGGCTGGCTCGCCTTCCAGGTGCCCGGCAACTTCGCCGCGCCCTCGCACGTCGCCATCCGCACGCTCGCCGCCGACCCGCGCTGGGCCGGCCGGCTCGGCGGTCTGCTGCGCGACGAGGACGCGGTGCACGAACCCGCCGTCTACGCCGAGGCCCTCGCCGCCGCCGGCCTGGCCGTCGACGTCTGGGAGACCACGTACCTGCACCGGCTGACCGGCGAGGACCCGGTGCTCACCTGGGTCACCGGCACCGCCCTGCGCCCGGTGCGCACCATCCTGGACGACGACGAGTGGGCGGCGTTCACCACCGAGGTGGCGCCGCGGCTGCGGGCCGACTACCCACCCGCCGCCGACGGCACCACGTGGTTCCCGTTCCGCCGCATCCTCGCGGTCGCCCACCGCGCGCCTTAGTTGCTGGGCCACCAGCGGTAGCGGAACGAGTTGCCGTCACGTCGACCAGCACCTCCTCTCCCACGTGGTGCCGGAAGGGCCGCGGCACCGGGGGACCGCCGTGCTGCCGCGCAACACCGACGGCGACCGCGGCTGCGTCGGGCTGCGTCACGAGGACGAGGTGCTCGGCGGCCACGACCTGGCCGGATTATCTCGGTTCGTACCTCATCGCCACGGCCCCCGAACCGAGTTCGACGCGGCTCACGAGCCGCAGGTCGACATGCTTCGACAGCCCCGCGAACAACGTCGGCCCATGGCCCGCCAGCCTGGGATGCACCACGAACTCGTACTCGTCGATCAGGCGAAGCTCGGTCAACGCCATCGGGAGCATCACGCCTCCGACGTACAGTCCCCTGCCCGGCTGCCGCTTGAGCCGCCGGACGGCCTCACCCAGGTCGCCACGCACCAGCTCCGCGTTCCAGTCGACCTGCTCCAGGGTGCTCGACACGACGTACTTCCTGGCGGCGTCGATGGTCCGGGCGAAGGGCTCCGTCCACTCGGGCATCGCTCCCGGCCAGGCCGGTGGCCGCCACGCCGCCTCCATCATTTCGTAGGTCGTCCGGCCGAAGAGGAGGGCATCGGCCCGGGCCAGGATCTCGGTCGCGTGACGATGCATTTCTTCGCTCGCGGTCATCGCGCGGTGATCGCAGCACCCGTCCAGCGTGACGTTGATGGAGTAACGAAGGGGTTGCATCCCGGGAGAGTACCCCCGCCGGTCAGGCGGGCCGCCCGGTCGGATGCCCGCCCTCGGGTGATCGCGCCGGCACATTGAATGGGTGTTGAGCGGCTTTCCGGCACTGGTGCCCATTGGGGCAGGCGTTCGTCCGTGCCCCACCGAGGAACGCGGTGGCGTTAGCGATGCGCGAGGGAATGATCTGACCCGGTAGGGCAACCCCCGGGCGCCGTGATCGTTGATGGGGACGATCGCATTGTGGGGGGTGTCTCGTGGATCGTGTGCGCGCCGAACAGGTGGACGACCTGACGCACGGGGTCGGGCTGCTCGCGGCGGGGGCCGCGCCGCCGTGGGGGGCGGCCGAGCCGCTGCGCGCGGCGCTGCACCGGCACGGCCCGGCCCGGCTG
>DASWTI010000515.1:0-29646 GCA_036402215.1 Pseudonocardiaceae bacterium | reverse complement strand
CACCGAGCCACGCCTGCCGTTGCTGGTCGCGGGCGCGGCGCTCGGCGCGGTGGCGGCCGCGCTGGCCACCGTGGCCCGGTCCCGCTCCGCGCCGGGCCGCTGAGCACCGGGCCGCTGATGGCGCGTACCGTGCCGGGCATGGCCGGTGACAACCAGGACCCCTACGCCAACACCGCCGCGTTCCGCGCCTTCGCCGCGGAGGAGCCCGCCGCGGAGCAGCCCACGCGGAGCGGGCCCAGCCCGTTCATCTACTGGACCGCGATCATCGCCCTGGTGGCGATCGTCGGCACGCTGCTCGCCGTACTGCTCTGACGGGCCCCCGGGGCGTCCACCGCTTCGGTCGTGGCGAGATCACGACCGGAGCTGACGCGGCGCGCCCGGCCGTGCCAGGCTGACCGCCATGAGCGCGCATGTGATCGTGGGCGGCGGCCTGGCCGGCGCCAAGGCAGCGGAGGCGCTGCGGGAGCAGGGATACGACGGCCCCCTGGTGCTGATCGCCGAGGAGCCGCACCGGCCGTACGAGCGGCCGCCGCTGTCCAAGGGGTACCTGTCCGGCGGTTCCTCCCGGGAGGACGCCTTCGTGCACCCGGAGGACTGGTACCGGGAGCACGACGTGGAGCTGCGGCTGGGCAGCGCCGCCGCCACCGTGGACCGCGACGGGCACTGCGTCGTGCTCGCCGACGGCGACCGGGTGCGCTACGAGAAGTTGTTGCTGGCCACCGGTTCCAGCCCGCGGCGGCTGCCGGTGCCCGGCGGTGACACCGCGCTGTACCTGCGGCGCCTGGAGGACTCCGACGCCATCCGCGCCACGTTCGGCGAGGGCCGGCGGCTGCTCGTGGTCGGCGCCGGCTGGATCGGCCTGGAGGTGGCCTCGGCCGCGCGGCAGGCCGGCACCGAGGTGACCGTCGTGGAGACCGCGGAGCTGCCGCTGCTGCGGGTGCTCGGCCCGGAGATCGCCGAGGTGTTCGCCGAGCTGCACCGGTCCAACGGCGTGGACCTGCGGCTGGGCACCGGCATCGCCTCGATCGACGCGTCCGGCGCGCGGCTCGACGACGGCAGCGTCGTGGCGGCCGACGCGGTGGTCGCCGGCATCGGCATCACGCCCAACACCCAGCTCGCCGAGGCCGCCGGGCTCACCGTGGACAACGGCATCGTCGTCGACGCCTCGCTGCGCACCAGCGACCCCGACGTGTTCGCCGCGGGCGACGTGGCCAACGCCCTGCACCCGGTGCTGGGCCGGCACATCCGCGTGGAGCACTGGGCCAACGCCCTCAACCAGCCGCCGGTGGCCGCCACCGGCATGCTCGGCGGCGAGGCCCGCTACCAGGAGCTGCCGTTCTTCTTCACCGACCAGTTCGACCTGGGCATGGAGTACATCGGCCACGCCGACCCGGACGGCTACGACCAGGTGGTCGTGCGCGGCGACCCCAAGACCCGGGAGTTCATCGCCTTCTGGCTGCGCGAGGGCCGCCTCCTGGCCGGCATGAACGTCAACGTCTGGGACGTCGTGGACCAGGTGAAGGCGATCATCCTGAGCGGCCGGCCGGTCGACGCCGATCGGCTGGCCGACCCGGACGTGCCGCTGGAGGACCTGGCCTGACGTCGCCGCCCGGGGCCGCCGGCCGTGACGACCTCGGCGGCGGCCCCGCGGCATCGCCGCGATTCGGCGCCATCGTGCTTCCTAGGATCGCCTCATGGATGTCCGCCCACTCTGGGACGAGTTGGAGGCGTCGCTGATCCCCGTACTGCGGGGCTTCCGCGGCCGGCTCGCCGAGCTGCACGTGTCGAGCAAGCCGGACGACACGCTGCTGTCCGAGGCGGACCTCGCCGTCCAGGACCACATCGTGCGCCTGATCATGGATGCCGATCCGACGGCGACGTTCGTCGCCGAGGAACAGAACACCACGGCGCCGGGCAGGAGGCCGGCCACGACCGGGGACCTCGCCGGGCGGGTGTGGATCATCGATCCCATCGACGGCACCGCCGAGTTCGTCCAGGCCGGCCGGGTCGAGTTCTGCAGCGTGGTGTGCCTGCTGGAGGCCGGCCGTCCAACCGCGGCCCTGGTCATCGCCCCCGAGATCGGCCCCGGTCGTACTCCGGTGACCGTGCGAGTGATGCCAGGCGGACCGATCGAGGTCGGCGCGCAGCCGAGAGAACCGCACCATCGGGCCACGGGGTTGGTCTCGGTGACCCGAAGCGGTGGACATCCCCGGCCGTGGGATGCACCCCTGGCGGCGGCCGGCTACCGGGTGAAGACCCGGGCCACGTCGCAGACGCTGGACATGGTGCGGACCTGCGTGGATCTGACCCGGGACACCGACCCGCCGCTGCCGGCGTTCGAGCTGTTCCAGCGGGACGCGCAGAAGGTCTGGGACGGCGCGGCCGGCATGTGCCTCGCGCTGACCGCCGGCCTACGGGTGTGTGACCTCGCCGGGCGGGACCGGACCACGGTCGACGCCGACCTCACCGTCGCCGAACCGACGTTCACCGGCACCGTCGTCGGCTCGCCGGGCCTGGTGGCGCGATTCGTCGACTGGACCGGCTGAGCCGGCGGTCATCGCCTCCGCCAGCCAGGCCTCGGCGACAGCGACCTCCCGCTCGTGCCCGGCAAGCAGGTCGACCGCCTGCTCCAGCACGGCTCGCGCATCGGCGGCGGTCGGGGTGGATGCGCCCGATCGAAGGTGCTCGATCATGGTGATGCCTTGACGGGCCAGCGCCCGTCCGCGGGCGACCCGGTCATGGGGCACCCACGTCTCGAGGACGGCGGCGCCGCGACCGTAGAGATCGATCGCCGCCGTCCGGTCGCCGAGGCCCCTGCGGAGGTCGCCCAGCCGCCGCAAGGAGAAGGCCATCAGCCGCGAGTGCCGTGGCGGGCCTCCGTCCTGGATGGGCGCGGCGAAGGCGAGGCTGCTCCGGAACAACCGCTCCGCCTCCACCACGTCGCCGCTGAGCGAACGGGCGATGCCCAGACCCAGCTCCAGTGATGCGACCGCGTTGTCGTTGCCCAGTTCCCGGTAGACCTGCTCGGCAGCCCGGTAGGCCGCCACCGCGGCGGCGACCGCCGCGGACGTCGGCGATCCGCCGGCCTCGATCCGCAGGGCATCGGCCAGCTCGCGCAGCGTGGTGGCGTACCCGGCGCGGTCCACCGGGTGGCCGTACTCGGCGAACTCCGCGTGGTAGAGGTCGCGCCCTCGTTCCAGCAGGGTCACGGCCTCGGCACAGGACACCGGCCCCGTGGCGACCGCCGCCGGGTCCGAGGCCAGACTCTCCTGCTCGTCGAGCACCCGAACCAACGCCAACCGGCCGCGATTGCGCAACGACCGGGCCTCGTCGCGGCGGTTCGGGTGCACCCGCAATGCCCGCTCGGCGAGGCTCTCCACCTCTGCCCACTCGTCGAAGTGGCCTCCCAGCTCCAGCAGGTAGAACAGGCTGCAGGCGTACCGGGCGGCCAATTTCGGGATTCGGCCGACCTCGCACGCCAACCGCACGGCCGCCACCAGGTTCGATCGCTCGAGGTCGAACCAGACCGACGGCGAGGCGGCCGCCTCGACCGCCGCAACACCGTCCGGGTCCCCCCTCCGCCAGCGTTCCAGGTATTCGGCGTCCACCATGGGATTGCCGGTGTTCATGAGGTCGAACGCATGATTGACGCACCCGTGGAACGCGGTCACCAGGCGATCGGCTGCGACGTCCCGGTCGACCCTTCCGAAGGCCGCGACGTACAGCCGCACCAGGTCGTGCACCCGGTATCTGCCCAACAGATTCTCCACCAGATGGCGCCGACGCAACTGCCGCAACAGACCGGCCGCCCTCGCCGGATCCACGCCGGCCAACACCGAGGCCACGTAGGAGTCGAGACCGGCCTCCGACGGCAGGATGCCGAAGACATCCAGCACCTGCCGTTCGCCGTCCGACAGAGCCCGGTACGACGTGGCGATGACCGCGCTGATGTCGATGCGGGGATCGTCCGGATCAGCCAGCTGCCTCAACCGGCCACGTTCGTCGGCCAGCTGCGCCTCCAGCCCTCGCACCGACAGCTCCGGCTCTACGAGGAGTCGGCCGGCAACGGCTCGGACCGCGAGCGGGCTCCCGGCGCAGTAGCTCACCAGGCGACCCGCGGCAGCCGGGTCGTGGTCTGTTCGATCGCCCACCAGGTCCCGCAGCAGCGTTTCGGCGTGTTCCTGGTCCAGAAAGTCCGTGGTGATCACCCGTGCTCCGTCCGCCGCGAGACCCGCGAGTGCGTCACGGCTGGTCACCACCACGACAGCGGATCCACCGGCCGGGATCAAGAGGCGCACCTGCTCCGCACCGGTCGCGTTGTCGAGAACCATGAGCAGGCGACGACCGGCGACCAGCCGACTGAACCGCAGATGACGGCCGTCCCCGTCCGGCGGCAGCTCCGTGCCCGAAAGGCCACCGAGTCGGAGCAACCACTCCTCCAGGACCAGCTCGGGCCTTACCGGCGCCTCGGCGACGTCGTAACCGCGGAGGTCCCGGAACAGGCAGCCATCGGGAAAGTGCTGACGCATCGAGTTCGCCCAGTGCAGAACCAGGCCCGTCTTGCCCGCTCCCGCCGGTCCCTGGATCAGGATGACCGTCGGCCGACCGGACGGACCGTCGACCCATGCCTCGTTCAGGACGGCCAGCTCGGCCTCGCGATTGACGAAGGGCACCGGCGCCCGGAAGACGTCGTGCGGTGTATCCATCATCCGGTTCAATCGGTGGCCGCTCCGGCGACATAACCGGCCCCAGCGAATTGATACGTGTTACCACAAGGGTTCGGTCACGCCTCGCGGGTGGCGCCGGTGGAGGGTTCGGCCGGGAAGGTGTGCGGGGGGCGGAAACCGCGCGCGGCGAACGCGGCGGTGACGGCCTCGGTGACGGTGCGGGTGGTGGCGGTGTCGATCAGGGCGATCGCGCAGCCGCCGAAGCCGCCGCCGGTCATGCGGGCGCCGTGGGCGCCGGCGGCGAGTGCGGCGTCGACGGCGGTGTCCAGTTCCGGGCAGGAGACGGCGAAGTCGTCGCGCAGTGAGGCGTGCGAGGCGGTGAGCAGCGGGCCGATCCGCCGTGGGTCAGCACCACTGTCCATTGTGGACGCCACGGTGAGCACCCGTTCGTTCTCCGTCACGACGTGCCGGGAACGCCGCCGCAGCAACGGATCGGTGAGCCGCTCCAGGTCGGCGGCGGTGGCGTCGCGCAGCGCCGGCACGCCGAGCGCGGCGGCGGCCAGCTCGCAGGACCGGCGGCGCCGCGCGTACTCGCCGTCCACCAGCCGGTGCGGCGCCCGGGTGTCCACCACCAGCAGCGACAGGCCGTGCCCGGCGAGCGCCAGGGGCACCGCGCGGATGGCGAGCGAGCGGGTGTCCAGGAAGAGTGCGTGACCGGCCGTGGCGTGCAGCACGACCATCGGATCCATGATGCCGACCGGCGCCCCCGCGTGCTCGTGCTCGGTGCGTTGCGCGGCGCGCGCCAGCGCCACCCGGGACACCTCGGCCCCGGACAGCTCCACGGCGGCCAGGCCCACCGCGCAGCACAGCGCCGCCGACGAGGACAGCCCGGCGCCGAGCGGCACCTCGCCGTCCACCAGCAGGTCCAGGCCGCCCACCGGGTGCCCGGCGGCGCGCAGCACGGCGACCATGCCGCGCACGTAGGCGAGCCAGCCGTGGCCGCCCGGGGCCTGCGCGGACACCGCGCGCACCTCGTCGTCGGCGCGGCGCGCGGCGGCCACCCGGACCCGCAGCGGGATGGCCAGCGGCAGCACGAACCCGTCGTTGTAGTCGGTGTGCTCGCCGATCAGGTTGACCCGCCCCGGCGCGGCCCACACGCCCTGCGGGGGCCGGCCGTACGCGGCGGCGAACCGGGCCGCCAGGTCGCCGGTCACGGCGCCGCCGCCCGCAGCCGGGCCGCGGTGTCCTCGGGCAGCACGTCGTTGGAGAACACGCCCATCCCGGCCTCGGTGCCCGCCAGGTACTTGAGCCGCCCGGCGGCGCGGCGCGGCGAGAACACCTGCAGCCGCAGGCGGAACCCGCGCACCCCGGCCGGCGCCTGGTGCCAGGCCGCCACGTACGGCAGCGGCGCCGCGTACAGGGCGTCCAGCCGCCGCAGCACGTCCAGGTACACGACGGCCAGCTCGTCGCGCTCCCGCGGCCGCAGCGACGGCAGGTCCGGCACGTCACGGTGCGGCACCACGTGCACCTCGACCGGCCAGCGCGCCGCCTCCGGCACGTACGCCGTCCAGGCGTCGCCGGCCACCACGACGCGCGGCCCGGCCCGCTCGGCGGCCAGCACCGCGGCCACCACCTCGGGCGTGGCCACGGCGAGCATCCGCGCGGTGCGCGGCGTGACGAACGGGAACGCGTACACCTGCCCGTGCGGGTGGTGCAGCGTCACGCCGATCTCCTCGCCTCGGTTCTCGAAGCAGTACACCTGGCGCACCCCGTCGAGCGCGCCCAGCTCCGCGGTCCGGTCGGCGAGCACGTCGAGCACCAGCCGCGCGCGCTCCGGCCCGAGGGTGGCGAACGAGGCGTCGTGCTCGTCGGTGAAGCACACCACCTCGCAGCGGCCCGGCGCGGCGAGCGCGGGGAAGCGGTTCTCGAACACCGCCACCTGGTACGCGGCCTCCGGCACCTCGGTGGGCCGTCCGGGGCGCGACGGGCACAGCGGGCAGTCCCCGGCGGCCGGCAGGAAGGTGCGGCTCTGCCGGTGCGCGGCGACGGCGATGTCCTCGCCGAGCAGGGGGTCGTGGCGCAGCTCGGCCCCGACCGGCCGCGGCGGCAGCGCTCGCCGGTCCACGGCCACCCGAGGCGGCGCGTCGTCGCCGGCGTCGAAGTACAGGATCTCGCGGCCGTCGGCCAGCCGCGCCGAGGTCCGCCGCACCCGCCGAACCGTACCGGCGCGCCCCCCGGCACGTAGGCTGCCGGCCGTGCGCGCGATACGAATCACGGAGTTCGGCGGCCCCGAGGTGCTGACCGTCGCGGAGGTGCCGGACCCGGTGCCGGGCGAGGACCAGCGGCTGATCACGGTGGACACCGCGGGCGTCAACTACGCGGACACCCACCAGGCCGAGGACTCCTACCTGGCGCGGCAGGAGCTGCCGATGATCCCCGGCAGCGAGGTGGTCGGCCGCCTCGACGACGGCCGCCGGGTGCTGGCCTTCACCACCTCCGGCGGGTACGCGGAGAAGGCGCTCGCCCACCCGTCGGCGATCGTCGAGCTGCCGGACGACGTGACGGACGCGCAGGCGCTCGCGCTGTTCGTGCAGGGGCTCACCGCCTGGCACCTGCTGCGGACCTGCACCGCGATGCGGCCGGGCGAGAGCGTGCTGGTGCACGCCGCCGCGGGTGGCGTGGGCTCGCTCGCCGTGCAGCTCGCGCGGCACTTCGGCGCCGGGCGGGTGGTGGGCCTGGCGTCCACCGAGGAGAAGCGCGCCCTGGTGTGCGAGCTGGGCGCCGACGCCGCCGTGGACCCGGCCGCCGAGGACCTGGCCGGGGAACTGGTGCGGGCCAACGACGGACGCCGCTACGACGTGGTGCTGGAGATGACCGGCGGCGGCGTGTTCGACGCGAGCCTCGCCGCGCTCGGCCGCCGCGGCCGGCTGGCCACGTTCGGCATGGCCTCCCGCGAGCCCGCCACGCCGATCGACCCGTCCGCGCTCATGCTGCGTTCCCAGACCGTCACCGGGTTCTGGCTGGTGCACTACCTGGACCGGCTGCGCGAGCCGATGGCCGAGCTGCTGGACCTGGTCCGCCAGGGCGTGCTCCGCCCCGTCGTCGGCGGCGAGTACCCGCTGGAGGAGGCGCGCGCCGCACACGAGGCGCTCCGCGCCCGCCGCACCACCGGCAAGCTGCTGCTCACCGTCCGGGGAACGATCCCGTAACGACCGGGGGGTGGTCGCCGACCGCTCCTGACCTGTGGTTACCGTCCTCTCCCTGACGTGGCCCCGTGATGGGAGAGCAGAGTGAGCCCTCGCCCGATCCGTCTCCTCGCAGTCACCACCGCCGCTGTGGCGGGGATGCTGCTCACCGGTGGCACCGCCGCCGCCCAGGGCGCGCCGATCGCCGGCGACGACCGGGCCACGGCGCACCTCGGCGACCCGCGGAGCTGCGCGGACGCCGGGCTCGCCGGGACCATCGCGGGCAACATCCCGGTGCTGCGCCCGGGCACCGGCCGGTACGGCGCCTACGGCCGGGTCCCGGCCGGGCTGGCCGTCACGGGTGCGGTCGTGATCGGCGGGCCGGCGTACAACGTCTACCCGCCGGGGGCCTCGACCGGCCTGCACGCGCCGCTGCCGGCGGTCGGCGCGCCGCCGCCGCAGATCAGCCGGGCGTTCGTGTGCGTGGTACCGGAGCAGACGACCACCACGACCACCACCACAACCACGACGGAGACTACGACGGAGACCACCACGACGACGGGGACCACGTCGTCGGAGGAGGAGACGACCACGACCTCCGCCGGGACCACCACCACGTCGTCGGCCACCGTCCCGGTCACGCCGACCACCACCCAGGCGCCCCCGGGCGGCGGGGACGACGACCTGGCCGACACCGGGTTCGGCGGCGGCCGCAACCTCCTCCTCGGCGGCGGCGCCCTGGTCCTGCTGGGAGCGGTGCTGGTGCTCCTGGCTCGTCGTGGCCGTCGGTCCGTGAGCTGAGGTAGGTCCGTGCGGCCGTGACCTGACGATGCCCCGCCCGGTCCGGGACACGGACCGGGCGGGGCATCGGGGTGCCGACCGCCATGAGGCCGACGGGGGCGGGAGCGGCGCCCGGCCTCGGGGTTCGCCGGGCGCCGCTCCCGCGGTCAGCCGAAGGTGATCACCAACTGGGGCGGGTTGTCGGTGCCCTTCTCGCGGCTGTGGAACGCCTGCTCGTTGCCGCCGCCGTTCTCGACGGAGTCACGGATCAGGAACCCGTGGTTGGAGCCGGCGTACATGGCGGCCACCTGCGCCGCCACGGACCACGTGCGCCAGCCGGAGCCGGAGGACGTGGTGGCCGCGGTGCCACCGGTGCCGGGCTGGGTGTCCCAGCGGACGTTGCCCTCGGTCCAGGCCGCCGTCACCTGCAGGGCCTGCAGGGTCCGGCCGGTCTTGTACGAACCGGCGTAGAGGCGCAGCGTCGCGGTGGTGACCGAGCACCCGGCGGGCACGGTGGGCAGGGCGAACCGGAACAGCGAGCGGGCGTTGCCGCCCGACTTGCTGTCCAACTTCACCACGCTGTCCGTGCCGTAGGTGCTCGACGAACCCTGGAGCACCCAGCTGTCCGCGGCCGAGCCCACGGTGACCGTGCCGGGGGCGGTGCAGCCCGTGCCGGCGACGGTCCACGTCAGGGTGGCCGGGGTCGGGTCCGGGTTGCCGGCGGCGTCGGTCGCCACCACCCGGAGCTGGTGCGCCCCGTCGGTCAGGCCGGTCAGGGTCACCGGTGAGGTGCACGCGGTGAACGCCGCCGTGTCCAGCGAGCAGGTGAACGCCGAGCCCGCCTCGTCGGCACCGAAGGTGACGGTGGCCGACGAGCTCGCGACCGTCCCGGTGGGGCCGGTGGTGATCGTGGTCTGCGGCGGCGTGGTGTCACCACCCGGCGGCGGGGTCGCCGAGCCCAGGGTCAGCACGAGCTGGGGCGGGTTGTCCGTCCCCTTCTCGCGGCTGTGCAGGCTCTGCTCGGCCCCGCCACCGCTCTCCGCGGCGTCCCTGATCAGGAAGCCGTGGTTGGTGCCGGCGTACATGGCCCCGACCTGCTCGGTGACCGTCCACTGCCGCCAGCCGGAGCCGGAGGACGTGGTGGCCGCCGCGCCGGTGGTGGCCGGCTGGTTCGACCAGGTGACGCCGTTCTCGGTCCAGGTGCCGTTGATCCGCAGCGCCTGCAGGGTCCGCCCGCTCACGGACGAGCCGGCGTACATCCGCAGCGTCGCGGCGGTCACCTGGCAGCCCGCGGGCAGCGCCGGCAGCTCGAACCGGACCAGGGTCCTGGTGCTCGCGCCGGTCTTCCCGTTCACCTTCAGCACGCTGTCCGTGCCCTTGTTGCTCGACGAGCCCTGCTCGACCCACGAGTCCCGGCCGGAGCCGAGGGTGATGGGGCCGGTGGGGCAGGCCGGCGGCGGGGGCGCGACGGACTCCACGGTCCACGAGTGGGCCGCGGCGGTGGCGTCGGCGTTGCCCGCCGCGTCGGTGGCGATCACCCGGAACTGGTGGGCGCCCACGGCGAGGCCGGTCAGCGACACCGGCGACGTGCACGCGGCGTAGGCCGCGTCGTCCAGCGAGCAGACGAAGGTGGAGCCCGCCTCGCTCGCGGTGAACGTGATCGACGCCGTGGTGTCCGGCGTGGTGGCCGGCGGACCGGTCACCACGGTGGTCTCCGGCGCAGTGGTGTCCGGCGGCGGGGTGACCGTCCACTGGTGGTGGAGCGGATCGCCCACGGCGCCGGCCGCGCTGGTCGCCCGGATGGTGAACTGGTGCAGGCCCACGGCCAGCCCGCTGAGCTGCACCGGCGAGGTGCAGGCCGTGGGCGCGGCCGCGTCGAGCGAGCAGGTGAACGCCGAGCCCGGCACGCTCGCACCGAACGCGAAGGTGGCGAGCGGCGACGCCACGGTGGCCGGCGGCGCGGTGGCCAGCGTGACCATCGGCGACTCCAGGACCTCCCAGGAGCGGGAGACCGCGGCGCCGATGTTGCCGGTGAGGTCGGCCGCCCTCACCTGCACGGTGTGCGGGCCCGGCTCCAGGCCGGACACCTCGTGCGGGGTGTCGCAAGCCTCGAACGCCTCGCCGTCGAGCGCGCACTCGAACGCCGCGAACGGGTCGTCGGCCTCGAACACCAGGGTGGCCGTGCCGGACGGCGTCTGTGCCGGCGGACCGCCGAGGATGGTCACCGACGGCGCCGTGGTGTCACCCGTGAAGGTCCACGTGTGGCTGATCGGCGTCGGGTCGATGTTGTCCTCCAGGTCCACGGCCCGCACGTCCACCCGGTGCACCCCCGGTGCCAGCGGCTCCGGGAAGTCCGGGTTGGGGTACGTCCACGGACTCACGCACTCCGCGAAGTCCGTCTCCAGGCTGGAGTCCAGGCGGCACTCGAAGAGCAGCGCCGCCGGCGCCGTCACGTCGTCGGTGCCGGTGAACTCGAACGTGGCGGACGCGCTCGGGCTGCCCGGGGTGGCGGCCCAGGCGGTGACCGGCGGCGTGACGTCCAGGCCCGGCTCGACGGTCCACTCGAACTCGGCCAGCTCGTCCGGCCCGGACGTCAGGCCGTCCAGGTCGACCGCGCGGACCCGCAGGTGGTGCTCGCCGATGGCCAGCCCCAGGTACTCGGCCGGCGAGGTGCACGTGACGTACGGCGCCAGGTCGATCGAGCACTCGAACCGTTGCACCGGCTCGTTCGCGGTGAAGGTGAACTCCGCCCGCCGCGAGGTGGTGACCTCCTCGGGGGCCGAGTTGATCGTCACCACGGGTGGGCCGACCCGGGTCCAGCGGACCTCGGCCGGGGTGGCCTCCACGTAGCCCTGCGGCGAGATCGCCCGGACCAGGACGGTGTGCCGGCCGAACTGGACCTCCTCGTACACCGCGGGCGAGGAGCACGCGGTGAACGGCGCGCCGTCCAGCGAGCACTGGAAGGTGGCGTCGGAGTCCGAGGAGAACGCGATCACCGCCTCCTCCAGCGGGGTGTTCTCCGCCGGCCGGTGCGTGATGGTGGTCTCCGGCGCCTCGCCCGGCTGGCGCGGCTCGATGATCCACTCGTGCACGGCCGGCGTCGGGTCCACCTTCTCGGCCAGGTCGATCGCCCGCACCTCGAAGCGGTGCGGACCGGGGGCGAGCCCGCTGTGGACCTGCGGGTTCTCGCAGTCCACGAAGTCGGCCTCGTCCGAGGAGTCGAGCCGGCACTGGAACTCCAGCTCGTACAGCGGGGTGTTGTCGTCGACGCCGGTGAAGATGAACGTCGCCGACGTGCTCTGGCCGTTCGGCGGCTGGTCACCGTAGAACGAGGTGTCCGGCGGGTCCCGCTCCGCGGCCGGGGTGGTGCCGTCGCACACGATGCGGTAGCACTGCTCCAGCTCCACGTTGCCGGTCGCCCGGTTCTGCCCGCCGTCGGTGTTCCCGAGTTCGGCGTACATGCCCCAGCCGTCGTTGTTGTTGGCGACGTTGGCGGTGATGTCGTGCCCCGGCTTGTTGACCGAGATGCCGTCGCCGGAGTTGCCGTTGGCGATGTTCTCCCTGATCCGGTTGCCCGGCGTCGTGCTTCCCTGCAGGACCTCCGCCTCGACGGACATGCCCTCGGAGTTGTTGCCGGTGGCCACGTTGGCGATCACCAGGTTGTCCAGCGAGCCGTCGCCGACCGCGAGACCGGTGGAGTCGTTGCCGCTGACGTCGTTGGACTGGATCAGGTTGCCGGACGACTGGTAGAGTTCCATGCCGTCCTTGTTGGACGTGAGCACGTTGCCCACCACGTCGTTGCCCTGCGCGTTGTCCAGGCCGACCCCGGGGCCGTTCATGCCGGTGGCCTCGTTGCCGATGATGTCGTTGCCGCCGGACTGCAGGACCTCGATGCCGATCTCGCTGTCGCTCAGCGCATTGCCCTCGACGCGGTTGCCGTCGGAGGCCGCCTGCAGCGAGATCGCCTGCTTGGACGTGCCGGAAATGGTGTTGCCGATGACGAGGTTGTCGGACGACCCCGCCAGCAGCAGCGCCACCCCGCTCGTGCTCGACACGGTGTTGCGCTCGATGCGGTTGCCGTTCGACGCGAGGATGCCGATGGCGTCCTCGGCGCTGCCGCCGATCGTGTTGTCGACGACGTGCGCGCCACCGGTGCCCTCGGACAGCCGGATGCCGTAGGCGTTGCCCGCCACGGTGTTCGACCGGACCGTGGAGCCGATGCCGTCGTGGTCGGCGTCGACCAGCGAGATGCCGGCGTCCTGGTTCAGCTGCGCGCCGATCCCGGAGACGATGCCCCGCCAGGTGCCCGACCCCAGCTGCACGCCGACGTCGAACTGCTGCACGGAGCCGTTGGTGATGGTGACCGAGTGGAACCCGTCGTTGCGGATGCCCACGCCCTGGCCGATGCCGTCGATGGTGACGCCACCGAGGTCGATGGTGATCTCGTCGGCGCCGACGATCAGGCCGTCGGACGCGCAGTCCAGCAGGTCCTCGGTGACCAACACGCTCTGCGTGATGACCTGGCCGCAGTTGACCGCCGTCGGGACCGGCGCCGGCATCACCCGGAACAGGTACTGCGCCGGGGCACCGACGTTGCCCGCCGGGTCGACGGCCCGTACCAGGAACTCGTACGTGCCGACCGCGAGCGGCTGGCCCGCGGTGCCGGCCAGGTACGGCGAGGCACACGGCGTGTACTGGTCCGGCAGCGCGTTCAGGCCGCACTCGAAGGTCGAGCCCGGCTCGTCCGACGTGAAGACGAACTCCGCGGTGCTGTCCACCGACACCGGGTCCGGGCCGGAGATGATCAGCGCGGCCGGCGGAGTGGTGTCCTCGGCCGGCTCCGCGACGGTCCAGGTGTGGACCGCGGGCGTCGGGTCCGAGTGGCCCGCGAGGTCGGTCGCCCGGACCTCGAAGGTGTGCGAACCGAGGGACAGGCCGGAGTACGTCCTGCCCGGCGAGCACGCCTCGGCGGCACCGCCGTCGAAGCGGCACGTGTAGGTCAGGAGCGGGCCGGGGGTCAGGTTGTCCGTGCCCCGGAACCCGAACGAGACCGTGGTGTCACTGCTGCCGTCCGCCGGCGCGCTGCTGATGGTGGTGCGCGGCGGCGAGGTGTCCTCGCCCTCCGGCACCGCCTGCACCGTCCAGATGAACGTCGCCGGCGACAGGTCCACGTTGTCGAACGGGTCGACGGCGCGAACCTCGAAGGTGTGCGAGCCGATCGGCAGGAACGCGTAGCTGGTCGGGCTCGGGCACTCCACCCAGTTGTCGACGTCCGGCGGCTGCGGCGGCTCACCCGGCTCCGGCACCGGCGGCGGCGGGTCCGGTGGCGCGTCGAGCCGGCACTCGAAGCGCAGGGCCCCGGCGGGCGCCAGGTCGTCGACCCCGGTGAACTCGAAGGTGTTGATCGACGTGGTGCTGGTGAAGCCGTCGTTGTCGGCGTCCGGGTCACGGGTGATCGTGGTGTCCGGGTTGACGAGGTCACCGCGTGGCGGCGGACCGCTGCCGCCGATGACGCACAGCACGTTCACGCACTGCTCGGGCTCGCCGTTGCCGTCCGCGGCGTTGCCGCCGCCGTCCACGGTCGCGTCCGCGGCCTGGATGCCGAACGCGGCGTTGCCGTGGGCCCGGTTGTCCCGGACCGTGTGCCCGCCGCGGCTCAGCTCGATGCCGTCGGACAGGTTGTTGTGCGTGTCGTTGTTCTCGATGACGTTGCCGACCGGCAGCCCGAGCTCGTCCAGGCCCTCGGCGTCGATGGCGATGCCACTGGCCGAGCCGTCGTTGGCCTGGTTGAACCGGATCAGGTTGCCGCGCGAGTCACCGGTCACCTCGATGCCGGCGCCACCGCTGAAGTCGGCGTTGTTGAACTCGACCGTCGAGTCGTGCACGCCGTCCAGCGCGATGCCGCCCGGGTTGAACCGCACGTCGTTGCCGGCGATGTGGTTGACGTGCGAGTCGCCGACGCTGATGCCGGCGTCGGACGCGGCGTAGGCCTCGTTGCCGGTGATGGTGAGGAAGTCCGCGCCGTGGGCGGAGATCCCCGCGTCGCCGACCCGCGCGAACCGGTTGAGGTGCACGAGGTTGCGGTGCGACCCCTCCTCGATCACCAGGCCGCCGTCGCCGGTGTCGACGAAGTCGTTGTCGACGATGCGGTTGTCCGGCGAGGCCAGCATCATCATGCCGCCGTCGCTGCTGAGCAGCGGGTCGGTGGTGACGCCGGTCAGGTAGTTGCCGGTGACGTCGGTCTCCGTGGCCTCCTGCATCCAGATGGCCACGCCCAGGTTGCCCTGGAAGTAGTTGGAGCTGACGTCGGTGTGCTCGGTGCCGCCCAGCAGGGACAGGCCGAGCTCGTTGTCGTGGAAGTGCACGTCGCGCACGTCGTTGCCGTCGCGGCCGTTGTCGGCGTCGGTGAACTCGATGCCGGCCGTGGCGTTGCGCCGGACGTCGATGTTGGACACCTCGCCGAAGCGGCTGCCGGCGGCGAACTGCACGCCGAACATGAACTGCTGGATGGTGCCGCGCGCCTCGTCACGGCTGTCCGGGTCGGCCAACGTGTCCGTGATGAACACGTTGCGGAAGCCGACGTTGCGGATGCCGGCCGGGCCACCGATCTCCGGCAGCTCGATCGGCGACCCGGGGTCGCCCTCGAAGTAGCCGGGGCCGTCGATGGTCCTGCCGTTGAGGTTGATCCGCACGTCGTGCGCGCCGATCACCAGGCCGTCGACCGGGCAGTCGATCAGGTCGTTGGCCAGCGTGATGCTGGTGGTCACGACCATGCCGCAGGTCACCGGCGTGAGCGGGCCCTCGCCCGGGTCGGCCGGGTCGGCCTCGCCGGGGCCGCCGAAGCGCAGCACCAGCTGCGGGACGGTGGCCGGCTGCGTCGGGTCCTGCTCGGCGTGCCGGGTGGTGAAGGTCGAGCCGTGGCCGGCCTCGTCCTCCTCCGCGGCGTCCCGGATCAGGAAGCCGTGGTTGGTGACCCCGCCCAGGATCGCGCCGACGTGCGCGGTGACGTCCCACTGCCGCTGGCCGGCGCCGGACGTCGCGTCCACCGCGGCGCCCCCGGTCGGCGGCTGGGTGAGCCAGGTGACCTGGTTCTCCTGCCACGGGCCGGCGATCGGCACGGCCTGCAGGGTGCGGCCGGCGTCGCCGTCGCCGGTCAGGCGCAGCTTCGCCGACAGCAGGGTGCAACTGGCCGGGATGTCGCCCGGCACCGGGAAACGGACCAGCGAGCGGGCGTCCGCACCCGGCGCGGCGGACCGCACCTGCATGGTCTCGTCGGCGCCGAAGTTCTCCTGCGTCAGGCCCTCGTCGACGAACGCGTCGGCGTCGGCCGTCAGCGTGACGTTGGCGTCCGAGCAGTTGTTCGGCGACGACACCGTCCAGGTGTACGAGGCGACCTGCGAGATGTTGTCCAGCTCGTCGACCGCGCGGACCTCGAAGGTGTGGCTGCCGGTGGTGAGGTCGGTGACGCTGTGCGGGCTGGCGCACTCGACCCAGGCCACCTCGTCCGTCGAGTCCAGCCGGCACTCGGTCTCCAGCAGGATCGGCGGGGTGAGGTCGTCGGTCGCGGCGAACGCGAACACGGCGGTGCGGCCGTCGCTCGGGTTCGACGGCGTCAGCGTGAAGGTCACCGTAGGCGGCGTGATGTCCTGGCCGGCGACGAACTCGTGCACGGCCGGGGACAGGTCGTCGACGTTGTTCTGCCGGTCGACGGCGCGGACCTCCAGCCGGTTGTCGCCCTCCTCGACGTACACCTGGTACGGCGTGGGACAGCCGTGCCACAGCTCCTCCGGGGCCGGTGGCTCGGTGGGGTCCGGGGGCTCCGGCGGCTCGGTGGGGTCGGTGTTGAGGATGCGGCACTCGTACAGCAGCTCGGCGACCGGCGTGACGTTGTCGGAGCCGCTGAAGTGGAACGTGGCCAGCTCGCCGACGTAGGCCGGCGGGTCGACGATCACGGTGTCCGGCCGCACGGTGTCGGCCGGCGCGAACGGGCCCTCGTGCTCGTAGGCACCGATGTCGCAGCTGCCGTTGCGCGGGCGGGTGACGCCGCGCGCGTCGGTCAGCGGGCACGGCGAGATGCCGCCGTCGATGGCGTAGCTGTCCTCCTGGACGGCCTGGGTCATGACCGGGCCGCCGTTGTCGGCGATCGCGTCCACCCGCGGCTCCCCGGCGCCGGTGCGGTCGCGGACGCCCCGGAAGTAACAGGAGTCGCCGCTGTCCAGGTTGCCGCCCTCGGAGCCGACCGCGAAGTTGCAGTCCGGGCTCATCAGGTTGCCGCCGACGATGCTGTTGCGGAAGATCACGCCCTGGCTGGGCTCCGGCGGGATCGGCGGCACGCTCACCTCGGTGCCGACGCCGGAGGCCATGGGCGCGGTGTTGCGGGTGATGGTCGAGCTGACCACCCGCACCGGGGCGTCGGCGTCGACGTAGAAGCCGCCGCCGCGCACCTGCGCGTAGTTGCCGGTGATCGTGACGTTCTCGTACACCGCGGAGGCGTCGCCGAGGCTGAACACGCCGCCGCCGAGCCCCGCGTCCTCGGTCTGGCCACCGGCCAGCGCGCGGTTGTCCCAGAACACCGTGGACAGCACGTTGGTCTGGCCGTCGGCCTCGTTGGCGAAGCCGCCGCCGCTGACTGCGGTGTTGTGCAGGACGCTGGAGTCGACCAGCGTGAGGTCGCCGCTGCCCTCGCCGAGCAGGCCACCGCCGATGCCGCCGGACGTGTTGCCGGTCAGGGTGACCCGGGAGAACGTGGCGCGGTCACCCGCGTTCACCACGCCGCCACCGCCGGAGTCGGAGTGGTTGCCGCTGAACGTGGTGCCGGTGACGGTGGCCGCGCCGCCGGTCTCCAGCGCCAGGCCGCCGCCGTGGCCGACGGACTCGTTGTCGGTGAACTCGCCGCCGAGAATGGTGGCGGCCGCCGTGCCGGAGGCGAACAGGCCCGCGCCGCCGCCGTCACCGGAGATGGGGTCACCCGCGGTGTTGGCGCGGAAGACCACGTCGGTGAACTTGACGGCGCCCTCGGTGCCGGTCATGGCGCCGCCGCCGTTGCCGTGCGCGGCGTTCTCCGCGACGGTGCCGCGCAGCGCGACCACGGTGGACGTGCCGGTGACGGCGAGGCCGCCGCCCTCGTGCGCGGTGTTCTCCTCGATGGTCGAGTCGGTCAGCACGACGGCGTTCTCGCCGGTGACCGACAGGCCGCCGCCGAGCAGCTCCGCGGTGTTGTCCGCGACCGTGACACCGGTCAGCGAGACGCTGTTCGGCAGGCCGACGACCGAGACCCCGCCGGCGTGGTGCAGGCCGCCGCCCTCGCGCGCGGTGTTGCCCGAGATGACGCTCGGTGCCGACGAGGTGCCGGTGACGGTCAGCGCGCCGGCGTCGGCGTGGATGCCGCCGCCCTCGCCGACGGTGTCGTTGCCGGCCACCGTGACGCCGAGCAGGTCGAGCCGGCCGCCGCCGACGTGCGAGATGCCGCCGCCGAACGCGGTGGCGTAGCTGTCCAGCACGCGCGCGTGCTCCAGCCGGACGGTGCCGGCCGAGGCGTTGAGCAGCGCGCCGCCCTGGTCGGCGTCGTAGCCCTCGCGCAGCGTGAGGCCGCGCAGCGTGACGTTGCCGGCGGTCTCGCCGATCTCGATCAGGCGGTCCATACCGGCCTGCTCGGGCGGCGCGCCACCGGGGGCCGCGCCGGCGTCGATGATCGTGGTCATCGGGCCGGGGCCGCTGATGGTCAGCGGCCGCGTGATGTCCAGGTCACCGGTGGCGTCGCCGTTGTCACCGGACGGCGCGATGGTGAGCACGTAGGTGCCGGCCATCAGCGTGATCGTGTCGGCGGCGGCGGTCGAGTTCGCCTCCTGGATCGCCGCCCGCAGCGTGCACTGCCCGGCGCCGGTGCGGCAGAGGCCGTCACCGGGGTCGGCGTCCGTGCCGTCGGCGAGCGTGGTCACGTCGAACGGCCCGGCGGCCTCGACGGTGTCCGCGACGACGATCGGGAACGCCAGCACGGCCGCCACCGCGGCCAGAACCGTGTATCTGCGCCAGGGCGCGGTACGACGCGACGGGGGCCTGCCCCCCGCGCCGGGTACGGACCACGCGGTTGCCGCGGCCTCGTTCATGAACCCCTCCACCTCAAGGACCTGCGGAACCCCCGACCGCGTCCCGCCCGGGCATGGGAGGGCACGCGGTCATCCGCTGTGGGCCAAGCGTGGAAGGCGGCGATCACCGCTGGTTAAGCCGGAGATGAGGATTTCCTTATGAGGCCCTCATCTCCGGCGTGCCGTGGTCACTCCGCGCGATCGGCGTGCCGGGGCAGGATGATGGTGAAGGTGGCGCCCTCCCCCGGGCTGCTCACCAGGTCCACCCGGCCGCCGTGGGCGTCGGCGATGGCCCGGACGATGGAGAGCCCGAGCCCGGAGCCGCGGTAGGTGCGGTAGGCGCGCGCGCCGCGGCGGAACCGGTCGAAGATGCGCGCCTGGTCGGTCGGCGCGATGCCGACGCCGGTGTCCCGCACCCAGATGCGCACCTCGCCGGGGCCGGCGGCGGCGCCGACCGCGATGGTGTCCTCGGCGGTGGTGTGCCGCACCGCGTTGTCCGCCAGGTTCATCACGGCCTCGGTGAGCCGGTGCCGGTCGGCGAGCACGGTGCCCTGCGGCTCGCCCTCGGCGGTCCAGCGCCGCAGGCCGAGGGCCTGCGCCTTGAGCACCATGTCGTCGCGCAACGCCGCCAGCTGGACCGGTTCGTGCTGCAGGAAGTCCGGTTCACCGGCGTCGGCCAGCAGCCGCAGGTCGTCCACGATGCGCGCCATCCGGCCCAGCTCGTCGGTGACCAGCGCGATGGTGGCGGCCCGGTCGAGGTCGTGGCTGGGCAGCCCGGCGGCCATCACGTCCAGGTTGCCCAGGCACACGGTGAGCGGCACCCGCAGCTCGTGGCTGGCGTCGCGGACGAACTCGCGCTCCACGCGGAACAGCGACTCCAGCCGGTCGAGCATCGCGTTGAAGGTGCGCGCCATGTCGGCGGCCTCGCCGGTGCCGCGGACCTCGATGCGCCGGTTGAGGTCGGACTGGGAGATCTGCTCCGCGGTCTCGGTGAGCAGCTCCACGGGCCCGAGCAGCCGGGTGACCAGCACCCAGGCCACGGCGCAGGCCAGCAGCAGCACGCCGAGCACGGCGGCCACGCCGTAGGTCTGCAGCTCCTGGATCTCACCGAACTCCACGGTGGGTAGCTGGACCACGACGAACATGCCGCTGGACGGCCCGAACTGCACGGGCATGGCGCGGTAGTAGGCCGGTCCGTGCTCGGTGTCCAGGCTGCCGGTGAGCAGTTCCTCCGGCGTGGCCAGGGTGTCGCCGGAGCCGAACAGCTCGGTGATCCGCAGCGGCAGGCCGTCCGCCGGGAACCGGCTGAGCGAGACGCGGTGCGGCCGGCCCTCGACGAACGCCGCGAAGGCCTCCTCGTTGGACGGCACGTTGCGCGCGAGGTACAGGTCGAACGCCATCGCCAGCGAGGTGATCTCGCTCTCCTCGCCGGCCCCGGCGCCGATCAGCAGGAACCGGTTGAACTCGGCGACCTCCTGGTCGAGGGCGCTCTGGACCCGGGCCTCCAGCCTGATCAGCAGCACCTCACGGACCGCGACGGTGGCCAGCAGCCCGGCCGCGATGAGCAGCAGCACGTAGACCGTGAGGATCTTCAGCCGGACCCGGCGCCCGGTGCCGCGCCGGGCCCGGGCAGGGGTCTGCGCGCGGGCGCCCCGGCCCGGCCGGCCCCGCGCCCAGCCGCCCGTCGGATCACCCACGGCGACCGGCGCCTCCGCCATGATGCCCCTCTCCTCGCCCGGGCAAGAGTTACCAGAATGGTGGACCCTCGCACGAGGCGTGCGCCCACCGCCCGGGGCCGGTCCGGTGGCCTCTCACGTCCCCCTCATGTCCCCCTCATGTCCCCTTCATGCACCATTCAGCCGATCGGACGCTGTGCCAACGGTGCGTAACATTCGGCTGGGTCGGCCCGACACCGTGTGCGGGCGTCACCGACGCCGTGATCCCGGGGTGGCGTGGCAGAGGGAGATCCGATGGGCGGTCGACTCACCCGAGGTGTCCCGCGATGACCAGCGTGCTCGTCGTCGACGACGACCCGATGATCAGCCGCTTCGTCGAGCGCGGCCTGAGCTCGGCCGGCTACACGACGGCGGTGGCCGCGGACGCCACCAGCGGGCTCGTGCTGGCCCGCAGCGGCGCGTTCGACCTGGTGCTGCTGGACCTGGTGCTGGGGGACGGCGACGGGTTCACGGTGCTGCGCGAGCTGCGGCGGCAGCGCACCGGCCTGCCGGTCGTGGTGATGACCGGGCATCCGGCGCACCGCGACGTGGTGGCCTGCCTGGACGGCGGCGCCGACGACTACCTGGTGAAGCCGTTCCGGTTCGAGGAGCTGCTGGCCAGGGTGCGGGCCCGGCTGCGCCGTGACGACGCGCCGGCCGCGAGCACGCTGACGGCGGGTGACCTGAGCCTGGACCTGCTGACCCGGCGGGTCACCGCGGGCACCGTGCCGGTGGACCTGACGGTGCGCGAATTCGCGTTGCTGGAGACCTTCCTGCGGCACCCGGACCAGGTGCTGTCCCGCACGCAGCTGCTGTCCCGGGTGTGGGGCTACACGTTCGACCCGGGCAGCAACGTGGTCAACGTCTACATCAACACGCTGCGGCAGAAGATCGGCACCGACCGGATCCAGACGGTGCGCGGCGCCGGCTACCGGCTGCGGGCCGTGCGGACGGCGCAGCGGGCCGCCGAGGAGCCACCGCCGGCCTCGGCCAGGCCCACCCCGATGGGCTCACCGGCGATCCCCTGGCCGGCCTGAGACGGGTCACGCGGTGGCGGCCAGGAGCCCGGCGTCCAGGGCGGCCAGGAAGTCGCGGCCGTACGGCCCGTTCTCCAGTCCGTCCACCAGCACGGACGGGAGGTCCTGGGCGACGTCCGCCGCGCGCGAGGCGGCGGCCAGCGCCACGGTGGCCACCGTGTCCACGTCCCCGGTGAACGCCACGCACGCGCGCAGCACCGCCGCCGACCCGGTGTCGCCACCCGCGGCGAGCGCGGTGAGGGCGGCGCGCACGCTCGCCACGCCCTTCGAGCCGACCGGGCCGTGCCAGGGGCGGGCCCAGCGCGCGTCCCCCAGGGTGTCGGCGATCCAGCGCCCGGTGTCCGCGGCCGGCCCGATGCCGTGGTGGGCGTGGTGCACGGCCAGCGCGGCGGCGCGGGCCGCGGCCACGCCGTCCGGGGTGTCGTGGGTGACCCTGGCCTGCACGTCCACGTGGCGCAGCACCGCGTCCACCGTGGGCAGCAGCCCGATCGGGCCGGCCCGCATGGCGGCGCCGCTCTTGTCGCTGCGCGGGTCGATGCGGGCCAACAGCTCGGCGCCGGAGCGCACGGTGCCGAGGAACGCCTGGAAGCGGCGCGCGTAGCCGTCCCGCGGGTCCCGGTGGAAGGCGTCCACGAACCGGTCGGCGATCGCCAGGGGGGTCCAGTCCTCGCCCGCCGCCAGGAGCTCGGCGACGGCGATGGTCATCTGGGTGTCGTCGGTGTACCGGCCGGGCAGCACGCCGTGGTGCGTCGGGTGCCTGGCGTAGGCCCCGAGCGTGTTGTGCGCGGCCACGAAATCCGGGTCGGCGTACTCGAACCCGGCGCCGTAGGCGTCGCCGACGGCCAGCTCGACGAGCACTACGACGCCCCGGCGAGCCGGGCGGGACCCGGCAGCCCGGTGGTCACCAGGTCCAGCTCGGTACCACGCCGCTCGACGCGGAAACCGTTGCGGCGCAGCAGCTTCACCAGTTCGTCCACTGTGGACGGTTCGGCCCTGGTGCCGGCCAGGACGCGGGCCAGGTGTCCCTTGTGGGCCTTGTTGTGGTGGCTCACCACGGTGCGCGAGCCGTCCTCGTGCTCGGTGAGCACGCGCACCGTGACCGCGCCGGGCAGCCGGGCCAGGGCGGCGTACGGACCGGAGCGCAGGTCCACCACCAGGCCGTCGAACCCGGCCAGCACCGGCTCCAGCGCGGGCCGCCAGCGCGCGGCGAGCGGTCCGCCGGGCAACGCGGAGCCGGCGGACAGCCGGTAGGCGGGCACCGGGTCGGTGGCGGACAGCAACCCGAACAGCGCCGAGCCCACCGCGAGCCGTGCCGTGGCCCGGGCGCGCGCCGCCGGGGTGAGCGTGCGGAAGGAGAGCGCGTCGTAGAGCACGCCGGTGTAGCGCAGCAGCGCGGGCGTCGTGGGCGAGGAGCACAGCCCGGCGTTGCGCGCGATCTCGGCGTCCTGCGCGGCGGACAGGCCGAGCGCGCGCCGGGAGCCCGGCACGTCCGCGGCGAGCGCCACCAGCTCGTCCACCAGCGCGGCCCGCACCGGGGTCAGCTCCGGGTGGGACAGCGCGTCGAGCCGCAGCGGCGGTCCGTCACCGCCGGCGAGCTTGGTCTCCGAGGGCGGCAGCAGCACCAGCACGGCCGTGACCCTAGGGCGCGTCCGCCACGGCCCGGCGCCGCACCCCGGGCACCCGGCGGCGCACCCCGGGCACCCGGGCGAATGGACCATTCGCACGCACCCGCGGGGCCCATGGTCCGTTCGCCTCACCGATGAGCCGGCTCGCCCGGTCCGCGGAGAACTTTTGACGACGGCTCTGGCGGCCGGCACCCAGGGCGGGGTTCACTCGGGGCATGGCCGAGGTCAGCGTCCACCACCGCACCTGCCCGTTCTGCGAGGCCACCTGTGGCCTGGAGGTCACCACGCGCGGCCGGGAGGTGCTGTCCGTGCGCGGGGACGCCGACGACGTGCTGAGCCACGGCTACATCTGTCCCAAGGCGACCGGCATCAAGCACCTGGCCGAGGACCCCGACGTGCTGCGCACCCCGCTGGTCCGCCGCGACGGCGAGCTGCGCCCGGCCACCTGGGAGGAGGCGTTCGCGGAGATCGACCGCGGGCTCGGGGCGGTGATCCGCGAGCACGGCCGCGACGCGGTCGCCGTGTACCTGGGCAACCCGAACGTGCACAACCTGTCCGGCCAGCTCTACAACACCGTGCTGCTGCGTGCCCTGAACAGCCGCAACGTGTACTCGGCGAGCACCGTGGACCAGATGCCGAAGCAGGTGAGCGCCGGCCTGATGTTCGGCGCCATGCTGTCGGTGCCGGTGCCCGACGCGGACCGCTGCGACCACCTGCTGGTGCTGGGCGCGAACCCGTTGGTGTCCAACGGGAGCCTGCTCACCGCGCCGGACCTGCGCGGGCGGCTGCGGGCGCTGCGCGAGCGCGGCGGCAGGCTGGTGGTGGTGGACCCGGTGCGCACCCGGACCGCCGAGGCCGCCGACGAGCACCACTTCGTGCGCCCGGGCACCGACGCCGTGCTGCTGCTGGCCATGGCGCACGTGCTGTTCGCCGAAGGCCTGGTGGACCTGGGGACGCTCGCGCCGCACGTGAACGGCGTGGACGAGGTGCGCGCCGTGGCCGCCGGGGTGACGCCGGAGGACGCCGAGCGGTCGTGCGGCATCGCCGCGGACACCGTGCGGCGGCTGGCCCGCGAGCTGGCCGCCGCGCCGCGCGCCGCCGTGTACGCCCGGATCGGGAGCTGCACGCAGGAGTTCGGCACGCTGACCAGCTGGCTGGTGGACGTGCTCAACGTGCTCACCGGGAACCTGGACCGCGAGGGCGGCGCGATGTTCCCGCTGGCCGCGGCCGGGCAGCGCAACGCGCAGGGCACCGGCGGCACCGGGCGCGGCGTGCGGTTCGGGCGCTGGACCAGCCGGGTACGCGGCGCGCCGGAGACGTACGGCGAGCTACCGGTGGCGTGCCTGGCCGAGGAGATCGAGACGCCCGGCGAGGGCCGGGTGCGCGCCCTGGTGACCATCGCCGGCAACCCCGCGCTGTCCACGCCGGACGCCGCGCGGCTGGACGCGGCGCTGCGGACGCTGGACTTCACGGTGTCGGTGGACCTGTACCTCAACGAGACGAGCCGCCACGCGCACGTCGTGCTGCCGGTGCCGCAGCCGCTGGAGCGCCCGCACTACGACCTGGCGTTCGGCCAGCTCGCGGTGCGCAACGTGGCCAACTTCTCGCCGGCCGCGCTGCCGCTCGCCGATGGCATGTGGCCGGAGTGGCGGACGCTGCTGCGGCTGGCCGGCATCGTCGGCGGCCAGGGGGCGGCGGCCGACCTGGACGCCATGGACGAGTTCGTGGCGCGCACGCTGCTCGGCCTGGAACAGTCCGTGCCCGGCGCGCCGATCGCCGGCCGCGACGCCGACGAGCTGATGGCCGCGCTGCGGCCGCGCACCGGGCCGGAGCGGCTGCTCGACCTGCTGCTGCGGTGCGGCCCGTACGGCGACCACTTCGGCGCCCGCGAGGGCCTGACGCTGGCCGCGCTGGAGGCGGCGCCGCACGGCGTGGACCTGGGGCCGCTGCGGCCGCGGCTGCCCGGTGTGCTGCGCACCCCGAGCGGCCGCGTCGAGCTGGCGCCGCCGGCCGTGCTGGCCGACGTCGAGCGGCTGCGCGCCGCGATGGCCGCGCGGTCCACCGGGCTGGTGCTCATCGGGCGCCGGCAGCTGCGGTCGAACAACTCGTGGATGCACAACCTGGAGCCGCTGGTGAAGGGCCGCGACCGCTGCACCATGCAGGTGCACCCGGAGGACGCCGCGCGGCTCGGCCTGGTGGACGGCGGGCACGCCAAGGTCAGCTCGGAGGCCGGCACGGTGCACGTGCCGGTGGAGGTGACGGACGCGGTGATGACCGGCGTGGTGTCCATCCCGCACGGCTGGGGGCACGACGCGGACGGCGCCCGGCTGCGGGTGGCCGCCGCGCACGCCGGCGTCAACAGCAACGTGCTGGCCGACGGCCGGCGGGTGGACCCGTTGTCCGGCAACGCCGTCCTGAACGGCATCCCGGTGGAGGTCGCCGCCGTCTGACGCCGGTCAGCGAGGCGCCGGGACCTCCACCGGTGGTGGGACGACGGCGGCACCGACCGGCGCGGCCGGGACGGCCGGGGCCGGGCCGGTGGCCGGGCGCGGCACGCCCTCGCGCTCCTGGACGGCGTGCGGGCACCCGTCGAGCTGGGTGCCGGGCTGGGTGCCGGGCTGCGTGCCGTGCTGGTCCATGCGGCGCATCTCGGCCAGCAGCCAGCGGAGCTGCCGCCAGGTCCGCTCCTGCTGGGCGGCCAGCCGGGCCCGGGCGGCCGGACTCGCGCTGTTGTCGGCCAGGGCGGTGCGGGTGTGCAGGGTGCCGAGCAGGCGCAGCCGGACGTGCGCCGCCGCGCTCAGGGCCTGGTAGTAGTCACCGCCGTCCCGGTTGCGCCGGAAGCGCACGATCTCGGGCGGGGCGGAGCCATCGTCAACGCTGACGTCCGTGGTGAAAAGCTGCGTCGACGGCGCGGGGGCCATCTTCTCGCCTCCTCGAACGATCCGTACCCGGGGTGGATCGGCCTCCGCCCGAAAGCGGGACCGTCGCCCCACCGATCCCGTTCCCGGCCCCTGTACGACTGGTCGGGACGGGCCTTCGGGCGAGCACCGCCGGCTGGCTTACCCCAGGCCGAAAGCGATCAAACCCATTCGGCCGAATCCCACCCCACCGGACCAGTATTCGCTGGTCAGAACGGAGTCAATCCGCCTTTCGAGTCGCGCCGGAAGGCCGGTGGGCGCACGCTGTGTCCGGCAACGAACAGCAACCCGCACTGATTCGGAGGTAACGATGGGCATCCTCGGCTTCATCGTTCTGGGGCTCATCATCGGCGCGATCGCGAAGGCCGTCATGCCGGGTAACGACCCCGGCGGGATCCTCATCACGATGGCGATCGGGATCCTCGGGGCGCTGCTCGGAGGCGTCATCGGTTCGGCGATCTTCGGGGGCGGGCTGGGCGACTTCTTCGACCTGCGCACCTGGCTCCTGGCCCTGCTGGGGTCGGTGATCCTGCTGGCCGGGTACCGCGTGGTGACCGGTCGCCGCGTCACCAGGTAAGGCGCGCGCACGACGCTCGGCCACGGCCGGGTCCCGCTACGGGGCCCGGCCGTGTCCTGTGTCCGGGGCCGGTCGCGTGGCATGGGACCGATCCGTCCACCGGGGTGAACCTGGGCCCGGGGCCCTCAGGGTCACCGGGCCACCCGGCCGATGACCGAAGACGTGGCCGGCGGGGGCAGGCGGCCACGACGTTCACGACGGTCGATCGAGGAGGTGGGGCGCCATGGAGCAACGGCTCCGACACACGGTGCTGAACAGGCTGAGGATGCTCGGCGAGCAGGCCGGGACCGCGGACGCCGGACGGCTGGTGGGGCTCGCCCGGGTCGAGATCCGGCGGATGACCGAGGGCTGGCGCGGGCTGCTGGCCGACCACCAGCCCGACGAGAACGGGCGCTGCCTGCGGTGCGCCGGGCTCCTCCGCAACCGCCGGTGGCCGTGCGACGTGTGGCTCGCCGCGCATCAGCACCTGGTCGGCGACAGCGCGGGCTACCGGCCACGGCGGCGGCCGGGGTTCCCGCGGCGCGGCCGCACGCGGGTGATGCCGGCCGGTTCGCTGCCGACGCCCCGGGTCACCGAGGTGAGCGGCGAGCAGCCCACCATCACATCAGTGCCGGACCTGGCGGCGGTCACCCCGGCGGCCCGTGGCGTACCCCCGGTCCACCGCGCCGGCGTGCGCTGACGGCGCGCGGGGTCAGGTGACGGCGAGGACGGCGTGGGCCGCGTGCAGGCCGCCGAGACCGCTGACGCCGCCGCCGCGCCGGCTGCCGGCACCCGCGAGGAGCACCCGGGTGCAGCCGGCCACCGCGACGCCGTGGCGCTGGGCGGGGGTGTCGGCCGGCTCGTCGTCGTCGAGCCACGGCCAGTCCAGGTCGGCGTGGAAGATGTTGCCGCCCGGCATGCGCAGCGAGCGCTCCAGATCCCACGGGGTCGCCGACTCGACGCACGGCGCGCCGTGGGCATCGGTCGCCAGCACGTCGGCCAGCGGCTCGTCCAGGTGCCGCTGCAACGAGTCGAGCGCCGCGGCGACCGCACGCTCCCTGGCGCCCTCGGGGTCGGCGGCGAACAGCCGCGCCGGGGCGTGCAGCCCGAACAGGGTGAGCGTGTGGAAGCCGCGCGCCGCCAGGTCGGCGGACAGGATCGACGGGTCGGTCAGCGAGTGGCAGTACACCTCGGCCGGCAGCGGCGCGGGCAGCGCGCCCGCCTCGGCCGCGGCGTAGGCGTCGAGGAGTTGCCGGTATCCCTGCTCCAGGTGCAGCGTGCCGGCGAACGCGGTCGCCGGGTCGACGCCGGAGCGCAGCCGGGGCAGCCGCCGCAGCACCATGTTGACCTTGAGCTGGCTGCCCTCCACCGGCCGCGGGTCCCGGCCGAGCAGCCCGTCCAGCACGGTCGGTGAGCAGGCCGCCAGCACGTGCCCGCCGGCCACCGTCGAGCCGTCGGCGAGCGTGACCTCGGCGCCGGTGGCGTCCTCGGCGACGGCGGTGACCACCGCGCCGGTCTCCAGGTGCGCGCCGGCCGCGCGCGCCGCCGCCACCAGGGCGTCCGCCACCGCGCCCATGCCGCCGATCGGCACCCGCCACTCGCCGGTGCCGTTGCCCACCACGTGGTAGAGGAAGCAGCGGTTGGCGCGCAGCTTGGCGTCGTGCAGCCCGGCGTGCGTGCCGATCTGGGCGTCGGTGGCCACCACGCCGCGCACCACGTCGTCGGTGAACTCGCGCTCCAGCAGGGCGCCGATCGGCTGCTCCACCAGGTCGTCCCAGAGCGCCGCGCCGCCCGCGGCGGTCACCGCCTCGCGCACGTCGGCGCGGCGCCGCAGCGGTCCGAGCAGCGCGGGCGCCACCACGGTGGCCAGCACGGACACCCGCTCGTAGAACGCCGTCCAGGCCCGCCAGGCCGCGTCCGAGCCGGTGACCTCCGCGAACGAGGCCTCGGTGACCGGGCCGGGGTCGCGCTCCACGAGCAGCCCGCCGGCCCGCCCGCCGCGCAGCGTCGGCGTGTACGAGGCGACCGCGCGGGGCACCACCCGCAGGTCCGGCGCCAGCTCGGCGAGCAGCGCGTCCGGCAGCAGGCTGACCAGGTAGGAGTAGCGCGACAGCCGCGCCTCGACGCCGTCGAACACCTGGACGCCGGCCGTGGCGCCGCCCAGGTGATCGGCGGCCTCCAGCACGCACACCGAGCGCCCGGCCCTGGCCAGCAACGTCGCCGCCACCAGGCCGTTGTGCCCGCCGCCGATCACCACCACGTCGTACCGTCCGCTGCGCACGACCTCGATCGTGCCGTCCGCGCCGGTCAGGGACAACGGCCGACGGCACCCACCTGCGGCGGCCGTCTGCGGCAGGATGGGCGGGGTGCGTGACGGCAGGATCGAGGCCAGCGGCCTGACCAAGGTGTTCGGCCAGGTCACCGCCGTCCGCGACGTGAGCTTCGCCGTCGAGCCGGGCTCGGTGACCGGCGTGCTCGGGCCGAACGGCGCAGGCAAGACCACCACCCTGCGGATGCTGCTGGGGCTGGTGCGGCCGACGGCGGGACGGGCGACGATCGGCGGCGCGCCGGTGCCGGAGCTGCGCTCCCCGGGGCGGGTGGTGGGTGCGGTGCCGGAGACGCCGGGGTTCCACCCGGCGCGGACCGGGCTGGCGCACCTGCGGGCCTGCGCCGCGGCGATCGGCGTGCCGCGGCGGCGGGTGCCCGAGGTGCTGGAGCTGACCGGCCTGGCGGGCGCGGCGGAGCGGGCCGCGCGCGGGTACTCACCGGGGGTGCGGCAGCGGCTGGCGCTGGCCACCGCGCTGCTCGGCGACCCGCCGGTGCTGGTGCTGGACGAACCCGCGAGCGGGTTGGACCCAGAGGGTGCCGCCTGGCTGCGCGGGTTCCTGCGCGCGTACGCGCAGGCCGGCCGGACGGTGCTGCTGTCCGGCCGGCTGCTGGCCGACGTCGAGCCGGCCGCCGACCGGATCGTCGTGCTCGGCCGCGGCGAGTGCGTGCACGCCGGGCCGCTCGCCGACCTGCGGGCGCGGCAGCGGCGCCGCGTCCTGGTCACCACCCCCGACGTCGGGGCGCGCGGCC
>DASWTI010000514.1:0-7366 GCA_036402215.1 Pseudonocardiaceae bacterium | reverse complement strand
GCCTGGCCGACCACGCCGCCGGCGCCGAGCACCAGCACCCGCTCCCCCGGCGCCAGCCCACCGCGCCAGGTGAGCGCCATCCAGGCCGCCACCGCGGACAGCCCGAGCGCGGCCACCAGCACCGGGTCCGCCTCCGGGGCGAGCGGCACCACGTCGCGCTCCGGCACGCACGCGTGCTCGCGCATGCTGCCGTCGCCGGGCGCCATCCCGGCGCTCGTGGCGAACCAGACGGGCGCGCCGGAGTCGTCCAGCCCGGCGCCCTGCACGCCGGGCACGTAGGGCGTCCCCGGCGCGCCGAGGTACGAGGTCCCGGTGGCGCACAACCGGTCCAGCGGCGTGATCGGCGCCGCCCGCACGGTGCTCGCGCGCTCCCCGGCGGCCGGGGCCGGGCGGTCGTGCGACGCCACCCGGGGCGGCTGCCCGAGGTGCTCGACGACCGCGGCGCGCACCGTCAGCCCGCCGCGGGCGGGACGGAGCGGGTGGCGCCGTCCACGGCCAGGAAGATGTCGCGGCCGACGGGGTTGCGCAGCTCCTCGGCGAGCTGTCCGATCAGCCCGGCGGCGCGGGCCAGCAGGGCGAAGCCACGCAGCAGCTCCAACGGCAGGCCGAGGTCGGCGAGCGCCGCGCCGCACACCCCGGCGCCGTTGAGCGGCAACGACCTGCCGAGCACCTGGTGGTGGGTGCGGCCGATCGCCTCGACGAGCGCGAGGTGCGGGCCGTACACGCCCTCCTCGCGGGCGATGGCGAGCAGCCGCGGGGTGCGCGGGTCGCCGTCCTTGTGCACGTGGTGCCCGAGGCCCGGCACGAACTCCCCGGCCGCACGCCGCTCGGCGACCACGCGCAGCGCGAGCGCGTCCCAGCCGGCCTCGTCGGCGGGCGGCTCCCCGGCCTCGGCGAGCACGGCGTGCAGGAAGCGGCCGGCGTCCTCGGTCACGCCGAGGAAGCGGGAGCCACCGCCGAGCAGGCCGGCGGCGAGCGCGCCCTGCACGGAGTCCGGCGCGGACAGGAAGGTGAGCCGTGTGACGATCGCGGTCGGGGTGAAGCCGTGGTCGGCGAGCGCGGCCAGCACGGCCTCGAACACCCGGGTCTCCCCTGGCGTCGGCCGGCGCTGGGCGGCCAGCCAGAAGGCGAGCTCACCGAAGCCGACCCGGCCCATGATGTCGTCGGCCAGGCTGTGGCCGAGCAGCGTGATCGTGGTGGGCGTGGACGCCCCCAGCGCGGTCGGGTAGTCCGTCACGGTTCCTCCGTCGGGCGGGAGAGCCACTCGCGGACCTCGGCGCCGTGCTCGTCCAGCTCGGGCGGCGGCAGCCGGTACGAGGCCGGCGTCCGCGAGAACCGCAGCGGGTGCCGCGTGGTCGGCACCGCCCGGTCGCCCTCGCCGACCTCCACGATGGGCTCCAGGCCGAAGCGCTCGGCCATCGCGAAGCCGCCGTCGATGGTGTTGATCGGCCCGCACGGCACGCCGGCCGCCACCAGCAGGTCGAACCACTCCACGGCGCCGCGGGTGGCGAGCCGTTCCTCCAGCAGCGGCCGCAGCTCGTCGCGGTTGGCGGTGCGATCGGCGTTGCGCGCGAACCGCGGGTCGTCCGCCAGCCCCGGCGCGCCGAGCACCTCGCACAGCGCGCGGAACTGCTTGTCGTTGGCGGCGGCCACGATCAGGTCGTCGTCCGCGGTGGGCAGCGGCTGGTACGGGAACACGCTCGGGTGGGCGTTGCCCATCCGGTACGGCACCACGCCACCGGCGGCGTACGCGGAGCTGTGGTTGACCAGCCCGGTGAGCGCCGAGGACAGCAGGTTCACCGCCACGTGCTGGCCCTCGCCGGTGCGGTCGCGGTGCCGCAACGCCGCCAGGATGCCGATCACCGCGTGGTTGCCGGCCATCACGTCGAACACCGAGATGCCCGCCCGGTACGGCGGCCCGCCGGGGTCGCCGGTGAGGCTCATCAGCCCGGAGATGGCCTGCACCATGAGGTCGTAGCCGGGCACGTGCGCCCCGCCGGTGGTGCCGAAGCCGGTGATCGAGGCGTACACCAGGCCGGGGTTGTCGGCGCGCACCGACTCGTGGTCCAGGCCGTAGCGGGCCATGCCGCCCGGTTTCAGGTTCTCGATCATCACGTCGGCGCGGCGGATCAGCTCGCGCGCCGCGGCCACGTCGTCCGGCCGGCGCAGGTCGAGCACCACGGAGCGCTTGCCGCGGTTGATGCCGAGGTAGTACGTGGACACCCCGTCGCGCACCGGTGGCATCCAGGTGCGGGTCTCGTCGCCGCCCGGGCCCTCGACCTTGATCACGTCCGCGCCGAGGTCGGCCAGCAGCATGGTGGCGTACGGGCCGGCCAGCACGCGGGAGAAGTCGGCCACCAGCAGCCCGCTCAACGGCCCGGTCGCGCTCGCCACTGGCTCCCCTTCCGTCCGTATCGCGGACACCTGTCCGATTCTGTGGACCGGCTCGGCCGACGTCAAGCGCGCACCACGTGCGGCACCTCGTCCAGCCGGGCGAAGTCCGCGCTGATCTCGCCCGCGGCGTGCAGCAGCAACGGCAGGTGGTGCTCCAGCAGGTGCTCGACCGGCGTCTCCGCCGCGTGCGTGTTGACGTTGAGCGCGCCGACCACCCGGCCGGCCCCGTCGCGCAGCGGCGCCGCCACCGAGCGGATGCCGGGCGCGAGCTGCTGGTCGGTGAGCGCCCAGCCCCGGGCCCGCACCTCGCGCAGCACCGCGTCGCGCTCGGCTCGGTCCGGGCGCCAGCGCGGGGTGAGGCCGGACCGGGTGGGCTCGGCGAGCACCCGGTCCACCTCGGCGGGCTCCAGCGCGGCCAGCAGCACCTTGCCGAGCGAGGTCGGCAACGCCGGGAAGCGGGTGCCGATCTGCACGGCGAGCCCCACGATCTTCGGCACCGCCACCCGGGCCACGTAGACGATGTCCGACCCGTCGAGCTGGGCGATCGAGCAGGACTCCGCGGTGCGCGCGGACAGCCGCTCCAGGTGCGGCCGCGCCACCTCCCACAGGCCCAGCGACCGGACGTAGGCCACGCCGAGGCCCAGCACCCGGGGGGTGAGCGCGTAGCCGGCGCCGTCGGCCCGCACGTGGCCGAGCTCCTGGAGGGTGAGCAGGATGCGGCGCGCCGTCGGCCGGGCCAGCCCGGTCGCGGCGGCCACCTCGGCGAGCGTCATCACCGGCCGGCCGGGGGCGAAGGCGGTGATCACCTCCAGCCCGCGGGCCAGGGCCTCGATGAAGTCCGGTCCGGCGCCCTCTCGTGGCACGGCTCCCCCCTTGACATGACCTTCGGGTGGTTCGCAGACTACCTGACGACCACATACCGGACATATGTCCGTTTCGTGCGCGGCGCAGCGTCAGGAGGTCGTCGATGACCGACTTCGGAGCCGGGCGTCCCGTGGTGCTGCGCGGCGGCACGGTGCTCGCCATGGACGCCGCGCGCCGCGTGCTGCCGGACACCGACGTGCTCGTCGTGGGCACCGACATCGAGGCCGTCGGCCCGGCGCTGCCCGTCCCCGAGGGCACCGTGGAGATCGACGCCCGCGACGGCATCGTGATGCCCGGCATGATCGACACCCACCGCCACATGTGGCAGACCGCCATGCGCGGCTACGGCGCGGACTGGACGCTCACCCAGTACTTCGTCTGGTACTACCTGGAGTCCGGGCGGCACTTCCGGCCGCGGGACGTGCGCGCCGGGAACCTGCTGGCCGCCGCCGAGGCCCTGGACGCCGGGGTCACCACGTGCGTCGACTGGTCGCACGGCCTGCAGACGGTGGAGCACGCCGAGGCCGCGGTGGACGCGCTGCGCACCGTGCCCGGCCGGTTCGTGCTGGCCTACGGCAACCTCCAGCAGGCGCCGTGGGAGTGGACGGCCGCGCCCGAGTTCCTGGCCTTCGCGCGGCGGACGATCGACCAGGACGACGAGCTGCTCGGCTTCCAGCTCGCGTTCGACGTGACCGGCGACCCGGCGTTCCCCGAGCGCGCCGCGTACGAGGTGGCGCGCGAGCTGGACGTCCCGGTCACCACGCACGCCGGCGTCTGGGGCGCCACCAACGACGACGGCATCCGGCTCGCCCACGAGGCGGGGTTCCTGGACGAGCGCAGCGTGTACGTGCACGCCGCGACGCTGTCCACGGACTCCTACCACCGGATCGCGGCCACCGGTGGTTCCGTGTCGGTGTCCACCGAGAGCGAGCAGAGCGCCGGTCAGGGCTACCCGCCCACCTGGGCGCTGCGCGCGCACGGCATCCCGGTGTCGCTGTCCATGGACACCAGCGTGTGGTGGAGCGGCGACCTGTTCTCGGCCATGCGCAGCACCCTCGGCGCGGACCGCTCGCGCGAGCACCTGGAGGCCCACGGCCGCGGCGACACCGTCACGCACTGCGCCCTGCGTGCCGAGCAGGTCGTCGAGTGGGCGACCCTCGGCGGGGCCAGGGCGCTCGGCCGCGACAGCACGCTGGGCAGCGTGGAGCCGGGCAGGCGGGCCGACCTGGTGCTGCTGCGCAACGAGCACTCACCGGTGTCGTTCCCGGTGCTCAACCCCTACGGCCACGTCGCGTTCCAGGCCCAGCGCGGCGACGTGCACACCGTGCTGGTCGGCGGCCGCGTGGTGAAGCACGAGCACCGGCTGCTGGGCGTGGACCTGCCGGCCATCCGCCGCGAGGTCGAGGAGACCGTCGAGTACCTGCGGTCCACCCTCGGCGAGGAGGCCTGGCTGCGCGGCATGAACCCGGACGTCCCGGAGACCACGATCCTGGACAACCCGTACACCTACACCGACTACCACTCGGCGGCCACGCACTCGCGCTGACCGCGGCCGGCCGGGGCGATGTGGCACGATTTCGGGAGTGACCAGCAGACCGGCCGAGGCCCAGCACCTGCGCGATCTCGCGCGGCTGCGGCGCGTTCGTGACCGGATCGACCGGGACTACGCGCAGCCGCTGGACGTCGAGGCGCTCGCCCGCGGCGTGCACATGTCGGCCGGGCACCTCAGCCGCGAGTTCCGGCAGGCCTACGGCGAGTCACCGTACGGCTACCTGATGACCCGGCGCATCGAGCGGGCGATGGCGCTGCTGAGCCGGGGCGACCTCAGCGTCACCGAGGTCTGCTTCGCGGTCGGCTGCTCCTCGCTGGGCACCTTCAGCACCCGCTTCAGCGAGCTGGTCGGCATGCCGCCCAGCGTCTACCGGCGCGAGGCGGCCGCGGCGCGAGTCACGGCGGGGATGCCGCCCTGCATCGCCAAACAGGTGACGAGACCGATCAGGAATCGAGAAGCGCGGGCCACCGAGCCGCACCTAGCGTGACGGCATGGACATCATCATTCACCAGGCCTTCCTGCCACACACCGACCCGGACGCCTCGCTGGCGTTCTACCGCGACACCCTGGGCTTCGAGGTCCGCAACGACGTCGAGTACGGCGGCCAGCACTGGATCACGGTCGGCCCGCCCGGCCAGCCCGACACCTCGATCGTGCTGCACCCGCCGGCCGCCGACCCCGGCATCACCGACGACGAGCGCCGCACCATCGCCGAGATGATGGCCAAGGGCACCTTCGCCGGCATCAACCTGGCCACCAAGGACCTCGACGGCACCTTCGAGCGGTTGCAGGCCGGCGACGCCGAGGTCGTCCAGGAGCCGACCGCCCAGCCGTGGGGCATCCGCGACTGCGCCTTCCGCGACCCCGCGGGCAACATGATCCGCATCTTCGAGGTGCGCTGACCGCACCGCCCGAGTGATGGAGACCCGAATGAGCACGGCCATGAGGACGAGCACCGCGCCGCCCACGCCGCCCACGACGCACGCCGCCGACAGCCACGACCTGATCCGCGTGCAGGGCGCGCGCGTCAACAACCTCAAGGACGTCAGCGTCGAGATCCCGAAGCGCCGGCTGACGGTGTTCACCGGTGTCTCCGGCTCGGGCAAGAGCTCGCTGGTGTTCGGCACCATCGCCGCCGAGTCCCAGCGGATGATCAACGAGACCTACAGCGCCTTCGTACAGGGCTTCATGCCGACCCTGGCGCGGCCCGAGGTCGACCTGCTGGAGGGGCTGACCACGGCGATCATCGTCGACCAGGAGCGGATGGGGGCGAACCCGCGCTCCACGGTCGGCACCGCCACCGACGCCAACGCCATGCTGCGCATCCTGTTCAGCCGGCTCGGCAGGCCGCACATCGGCTCGCCGCAGGCGTTCTCCTTCAACGTCGCCTCGATCAGCGGCTCCGGGCGGGTCAAGTTCGAGAAGGACGGCGAGACGAAGAGCGAGGTCCGTACCTTCTCGATCACCGGCGGCATGTGCCCGACGTGCGAGGGCATGGGCAAGGTCAACGACATCGACCTGTCGGCGCTGTACGACGACTCCAAGTCGCTCAACGAGGGCGCGATCACCATTCCCGGCTACAGCATGGACGGCTGGTACGGCCGCATCTTCCGCGGCTGCGGCTGGTTCGACCCGGACAAGCCGATCAGCAGGTTCACCAAGAAGGAGCTGCACGACCTGCTGCACAAGGAGGCCACCAAGATCAAGGTCGAGGGCATCAACCTCACGTACCTCGGCCTGATCCCGCAGATCAAGAAGTCGTTCCTGTCCAAGGACGTCGACGCCATGCAGCCGCACGTCCGGGCCTTCGTGGACCGGGCGGTGACCTTCACGACCTGCCCGGACTGCGACGGCACCCGGCTGAGCGCCGAGGCCCGGTCGTCGAAGATCAACGGCAGGAACATCGCCGACCTGTGCTCGATGCAGATCAGCGACCTGGCCGACTGGGTGCGGGAGCTCGACGAGCCGTCGGTGGCGCCGCTGCTCGGCGGCCTGCAGCACCTGCTCGACTCGTTCACCGAGATCGGGCTGGGGTACCTCTCGCTCGACCGGCCGGCCGGCACGCTGTCCGGCGGCGAGGCGCAGCGCACCAAGATGATCCGGCACCTCGGGTCGGCGCTCACCGACGTCACCTACGTGTTCGACGAGCCCACCATCGGGCTGCACCCGCACGACATCCAGCGGATGAACGGCCTGCTGCTGCAGCTGCGCGACAAGGGCAACACCGTGCTGGTGGTCGAGCACAAGCCGGAGACGATCTCGATCGCCGACCACATCGTCGACATCGGACCCGCGGCCGGTTCCGCGGGCGGTGAGATCTGCTTCGAGGGCGACATCGAGGGACTGCGCTCGAGCGGCACGATCACCGGCAAGCACCTCGACGACCGGGCGCGGCTCAAGGACTCGGTCCGGAGCGCGACCGGCACGATGGAGGTCCGCGGGGCCAGCACGCACAACCTCAAGGACGTCGACGTGGACGTGCCGCTCGGCCTGCTCACCGTCGTCAGCGGCGTGGCCGGCTCCGGGAAGAGCTCGCTCATCCACGGCTCGCTCGCC
>DASWTI010000513.1:0-9091 GCA_036402215.1 Pseudonocardiaceae bacterium | reverse complement strand
CCTCGGTGGCCAGCCGGCCGAGCACCACGGCGGACGGGATCACGCCGGCCGCCAGCAGCCCGATCGGCCGCAGGTCGCTGGGCAGCAGGCTGTCGCCGCCCGGGCCGAGCACGCCCAGCGCGAGCACGGTGACCAGCCAGGTGGCCAGCGGCGCCCCGGCCACGGCGAGCCCCGTCCCGAGGTCGGCCGCGGCCCGCACCAGCAGCGGCATGGTGAGCGCGGCCAGCAGCAGCGAGACCGGCAGCATGTACCCGCCCTGCTCGGCCGGCAGCCGCAGCGGCAGGAAGAACAGCTCCAGCACGCCGAGCAGCACCGCGTCGACCAGCAGGAGCACGAGCAGCAGCCGGCGGCCCAGGCTCACGGCGAGTCCCCGCCGAGCGCCGCCTCGGCGAACGCCGGGTCCGTCTCGGACAGGCCGCCGAACAGGTCGTCCGCGACCTGGGCGGGCTCCGCGCGGCCGCCGGCCAGCGTGAACTGCTCGACCGGGAGGATCGGCTGCGCGATGCCGTTGGAGAGCGCGTAGCAGCACTCGCCCTCGGCCTCGCCCTCCCAGACGGACACCTGGGTGGCGTGCGCGCGCAGCGCCGCGATTCGCGCCGGCCGATGCTCGGTGACGTCCACGGTGGTGGTCACCGCGTCGTCCGGCACGGCCGGCAGCTCGCCGTCGGCGGGCAGCGGGTGCGGCAACCCGGGCAGCGCGGCGAGTGCCGCCAGCCCGGAGCGCAGCACCGACTCCGACACCGCGTGCCAGTAGACGGCGTGCAGCCCGGGGGCGCGCTCGGCGACCGCCGTGGTCACCTGGTGGGCTCGGATGTGGTCGGGGTGGCCGTAGCCGCCGCGCGGGTCGTAGCAGATCACGACCTGCGGCCGTACCTCGGCGACGATCTCGGCGAGCTGGGCCACCTGCTCGTCCAGGTCGCCGGCCGCGAAGGCCCGCGGGTGCGTGTTCGCCGCGGTGCCGGCCATGCCGCTGTCCCGCCAGCGGCCCATGCCGCCGAGGAAGCGCTGGTCGGTGACGCCGAGCGCGGTGCACGCCGCGCGCAGCTCGCCGACCCGGTAGCCGCCGAGCTGGTCGGCGGCGTCCACGGCGAGCCCACGCAGCCGGGAGGGGATCACCTCGCCCTCCTCGCCGAGGGTGCAGGTGACCAGGGTGACCTGGACGCCGGCGGCGGCATAGCGGGCGATGGTGCCGCCGGTGCAGAGGGTCTCGTCATCCGGGTGTGCGTGCACCAGCAACAAACGGCGAGGCGCCGTCAGCATGCGCGCCGCCCGTGGAGCTCGATGGGCATTGCGGCAGCCTACGGCGCCTCGCCGGGATCGGCCTGTCCGGACCTCAGACCACCTCTCGCACCCCCGCGAAGTGGCAGGCCGACAGCGTGGTGCTGCCGGAGCCCTCGCGGAGGATGAGCGGCGGTTCCTCGGTGGCGCAGATGTCCTGCGCCTTCCAGCACCGGGTGCGGAAGCGGCAGCCGCTGGGCGGGTTCACCGGGCTGGGCACGTCGCCCTTGAGCACGATGCGCTCGCGGCTGCGCTCCATCTTCGGGTCCGGCAGCGGCACCGCGGACAGCAGCGCCTGGGTGTACGGGTGCGTCGGACGCTCGTACACCTCGTCCCGGTGGCCCATCTCCACGATCTTGCCGAGGTACATGACCGCGACCCGGTCGGAGATGTGCCGGACGACGGACAGGTCGTGCGCGATGAACAGGTACGCCAGGCCGAGCCGCTCCTGCAGCTCCTCCAGCAGGTTCACCACGCCGGCCTGCACCGACACGTCCAGCGCCGACACCGGCTCGTCCAGCACGACGAGCTTCGGCTCCAGGGCCAGCGCGCGGGCGATGCCGATGCGCTGACGCTGACCGCCGGAGAACTCGTGCGGGTAACGGTTGCGGTGCTCCGGGTTGAGGCCCACCAGCTCCATCAGCTCGTTGACCCGGCGCTGGAAGTCCTTGACGCCCGTGGCGGAGCCGTGGATGTTCAGCGGCTCCATCACGATGTCGTTGACCGACCAGCGCGGGTTCAGCGAGGCGTACGGGTCCTGGAAGACGATCTGCAGGTCCCGCCGCACCGCACGCAGCCCACCACCCTTGAGCCGGGTGAGCTCCTTGCCCTCGAACTTGACCGAGCCCGAGGACGGCTTGTGCAGCTGGAGAATGGCCCGGCCCGTCGTGGACTTGCCGCAGCCGGACTCGCCGACCAGGCCGAGGGTCTCCCCCGCGGCCAGGTCGAACGACACCCCGGACACGGCCTGGACGTGGCCGACGGTCTTGGTGATGATCCCGGTCTTGCGTACCGGGAAGGTCTTCACCAGGTCCGTGACCTGCAGCAACGGTGCGGTCTGCGACTGCGCACCGGCGGACTGCGCCGAGCTCTCAGTTGTCGTGGTGGTCATGACTTCCGGTTCTCCTCGGCGCTCGTTGCCTCGGCGGTGGCCGGCTCGGTCCCGTCGGACACGCCGCTCGCGGTGCTCGCCTCGTCGGGCACCGCGGCGGTGCCGTCGGTCTGCTCGCCACGGTCGGTCGGCTCGACGACCCCGGCCGGGGCGGAGGTCGCCGCCTCGGTGGCGGTGGCCGCTCCGGCACCCGGGACGACATCGTCCGCTCGGCCGTTGACGGCGGCCGGGGTGTCGGTGATGACCGGGATGTCGACCGCGTCGACGACGCTGACCTCGTCCTGCAGCGCGAGCTGCACGACGACCGCGTCCTCGATGTTGCCGATCTCCTCGTGGGCGAACAGCGACCGCGAGTTCTCCATCGCGGCCAGGTCCTTCCACCGGTGGCAGCGCGCTGCGTGCTCCGGGCGGTCGGTGTCGAGCAGCTCCGGCTCGACCTCCCGGCACACGTCGATGGCGAGCGGGCACCGCGGCGAGAACGAGCAGCCGGACGGCAGGTTCATCAGCGAGGGCGGCGCACCCTTGATCGGGGTGAGCCGCTTGCCGACCAGGCCGACGTGCGGGATCGAGCCGATCAGACCCACGGTGTACGGCATCCGCGGCGACTCGAAGACCTCGGCCACCTCACCGGCCTCGACGATCGTGCCGCCGTACATCACCTGGACCCGGTCCACCATGCCGGCGACCACCCCGAGGTCGTGGGTGATGATCATGATGGCGGCCGACGTCTCGTCCCGGATCCGCAGCAGCGTGTCCAGGATCTGCGCCTGCACCGTCACGTCCAGCGCCGTCGTGGGCTCGTCCGCGATGATCAGGTCCGGGTCGTTGATGATCGACATGGCGATCATCGCGCGCTGCCGCATGCCGCCGGAGAACTCGTGCGGGTACTGCTGCGCACGCCGGTCCGGCTGCGGGATGCCGACCAGGTCCAGGGTCTCGACGGCCTTCGCGTTGGCCGCCTTCTTGGACACGTCGTGGTGGGCCCGGTAGGCCTCGGCGAGCTGCCAGCCCACCGTGAACACCGGGTTCAGCGACGTCATCGGGTCCTGGAAGATCATGGCGATGCCGTTGCCGCGGATCGATCGCATGTCGTTGTACGACAGGCCGACGAGCTCGCGTCCGTCGAAGTTGATCGACCCGGTGACATCGGCGGTCTTGGGCAGCAGGCCCATGACGGCCATCGAGGACACCGACTTGCCGGAGCCCGACTCGCCGACCACCCCGAGCACCTCACGGCGGTCGAGGTCGAACGAGACGCTGCGGACGGCGCGGACCTTTCCGTCCTCGGTGCCGAAGGTCACCGAGAGATCCCGCACCGTCAGCAGCCGCTCGCCGGTCACCGTCGCGGCCGGTGCGCCCAGCGAGCCGGACTCAAACGTTTCCGAGCTCACGCCCGAACCCTCCTCTGCCTCGGGTCGAACGCGTCACGCAGGCCGTCACCCATGAAGTTGACCGACAGCGAGACCAGGACGATGACCGCGAACGGGATGAAGAACAGCCACGGATGGATGTTCAGCTCGTTGCGGTTCTGGTTGATCAGCAGGCCGAGGGAGGTGTCCGGCGGCCGCACCCCGAGTCCGAGGAACGAGATGGCCGCCTCGGCGAGCACTGCCGACGCCACCGCGAGGGTCACGTTGACGATGATCACGTCCACCGTGTTGGGCAGGATGTGCCGGAACACGATGCGGAACGTGGAGCCGCCCATGGCCCGCGCGGCCTCGACGAACTCCTTCTCCCGCAACGACAGCACCATGCCGCGCACGATGCGCGCGGTCGGCAGCCAGAACACCGCCGACAGGTAGAACGCCACCAGCAGCCAGTTGCTGCTGCTCTGGCCGGGCACGTTGACGAACGAGCTGCGCGACAGCACCACCACGATGACCAGGCCCGGGATCACCAGCACCAGGTCGATGAAGCGGCTGATCAGCGCGTCCACCCAGCCCCGCTTGAAGCCGGCCAGCGCGCCGAGGGTGACCCCGATGATGGTCGACACCAGGGCCACGATCAGCGCGATCCGCAGCGAGAACTGCAGCCCGCGGATCAGCTGCGCGGTCATGTCGGCGCCGATCCGGTCGGTGCCGAACGGGTGCTCGCCGGACGGCGGCGAGTACGCCGGGAAGCCCAGGTCGGTGTGGTCGTGCTTCCACAAGGCGCTGCCCAGGAACGCGAACAGCATCAGGAAGACGAACAGTCCCATGCCGAGCACCGCCAAGCGGTGCCGCATGAACCGCTTGATGATGACCACCGACTGCTTGCGGGCCTGGCTGCTGTCGAACTGGCTCATGTCCGGGCCGGGCGCGCCCGAGGAGGGCGGCCCGGCTGCCGGCGACAGGACCTCAGTCAAGGCGGATCCTCGGGTCCAGGACCGCGTACATGATGTCCGCGATCAGGTTGCAGATGATGATGAACACGGCGGTGACCATCATGAAGCCGAGCACCATGTAGGGCTCCTTCATGTTCACCGCGTCCACCAGCAGCCGGCCGAGCCCGTTCCAGGCGAACACCGTCTCGGTGATCACCGCCCCGGAGATGAGCGCACCGAAGTTCAGCGCGAACACGGTGGCGATCGGGATGAGGGCGTTGCGGAAGGCGTGGCGGAAGACGACGCGCGCCTGGGACAGGCCCTTGGCCTGCGCGGTGCGCACGTAGTCGGCGTTCAGCACCTCGAGCATCGAGGCACGCTGGTAACGGCTGTACAGCGCGAACTGGATGGCCACCAGGCAGATGGTGGGCAGGATGTAGGACCCGGTGTACTGGTAGACCTGGTCCGTGATGCTGCCCTGGAAGCCGCCGTCGGGCGGCCCGGCCGTTCGCAGCCATCGTTCGAAGCCGTTGGACTCGAGGAAGTTGTTGAACTCGATACCGACGTACTTGATCATCAGGGCCAGGCAGAACAGGGGCATCGAGAACATCACGAATGCCGAGCCCGTGGCCGCGTAGTCGAATATCGAGTACTGCCGTACGGCTCCGATCACCCCCACGGCGACCCCGAGGGTGAGCGCGATGAGCTCGGCGCCGATCACCAGGCGCGCCGTGACCCAGAGCGCACGGAAGACCTTGTCCTGGACGTCCTGGGTGCTGTTGCCCGGGACCACGGTGGTCCCCCAGTCACCCTGGGCGAAGTTCACGGCCCAGTTGCCGTACCGCTCCAGGAACGGCTTGTCGGTGCCGGCACGAAGCTCGGCGGCGGCGATCTCACCTTCGGTGCGCGGGCGTTGCAGCTTCCACTCGCCGAGTGGGTCGCCCATCATCGTGGTGAGGGTGAAGCAGAGGAACGACGCGGCGATCAGCAAGGGTATTGAGATCAGCAGGCGCCGAATGACGTAACGGATCATGAGCTGCCCTCCTCGGCAGACCCCCGGCAGGCTGTGATCCTACCGGGTGCTGCACACCGCTTGGGGGGTCGACGCTGGTCTGCGTCGACCCCCCAAGTCAATAGGTGATTACCTGGTCAGGAGCCGAACGGCTCAGCCCCTCTGCCAGGCGAACAGGTTCCACGTGACGCCACCGATCGCGCCAACGTAGGAGATCGGCGAGATGTCGGCCTGGCTCGCGGTGAAGTCCGGCAGCACGAAGAGCGGCAGCGAGTGCATGTCGGCCCGCATGAGCTTGTTGACCTGGTTCAGCATCTCGACGCGCTTGTCGTAGTCCAGCTCGGCGTTCGCGTCGTTGAAGGTCTTGTCGACCTCCGGGTTCGAGTACCGGTTGTAGTTGGCGCTACCACCGGCGTCGCGGCTGGCGTAGTTGCCGTACGACGAGGACTTGACGGCGGTGCCGACCCAGGCGAAGAGCGCGACGTCGAAGTCGCTCGCCGGGAGACGCTCGTCGTTGAAGTTCTCGGTCTGGTCGTCGATGATCTCGATGCCCGCCGGGGCACAGTGAGCCTGCATGAGGCGCACGGTCTGGCTGCGGCGCTCGACGATCCGGTGGCCGATGCGGAACGAGACCCGCTGGCCGTTCTTGGCGAAGATGCCGTCGCCGCCCTGGGTGTAGCCGGCGTCGGTCAGGATCTTCTTGGCGGCCTCGACGTCACCGTTGCCGGTGTCGGCGTAGTGGTCCTCGTAGCCGAACTCGTTCGGCATGAACATGACGTTGCCGAGCGGCTTGGCGTTCGGGTCGACGTCCTTGACCAGCTTGTCGATCAGGTCCTGCCGGTTGACACACGCCGCGACCGCGTCACGGACCGCCTTGTCCTGGAACAGCGGGAAGTCCATGCGGAAGTCGATGTGCTCGTAGGTCTGGCCGGCGAGCGCGAACGTCTTGATCGACGAGTCACCGCGGAGCTGCTGGGCGACGGCGCCATCGGCCTGGATGGCGATGACGTCGACCTCCTTGTTCTGCAGCTGCTGGGCGGCCGACTGCGCGTCGTTGTTGACGCGGATGGTCAGCTTGGACGGACCACCCTTCTCGGCCCACCACTTGTCGTTGCGGACCAGCACGGTCTCGTCGTCGTTGGTCGACTCGATCTTGTACGGACCGGCCGAGAGACCCTTCGCCGGGTCGAAGCCGACCCAGCCGGTGGTGTAGAACTCGGCAGCCTTCTGCACCGACGCGGTGTCGGCGTCGGTCAGCTTGGTGATGTCCGGGATGCCGGCCTCACGCTCCAGCACGTGCGCCGGGAGCATGCCGCTGAAGACGGTGCGGTAGTCCGCGTACGGCTTCGAGAAGTCCGTGACGATCGTCTTGTTGTCGTCGGCACAGGTGAGCTTGCTGATCTCCTTGAAGCCCGTGGGGCTGCTGTCCCACAGCGAGGCCTCGGTGCCGTCGTCACCCACGGTCTTCGCGGTGCTGGTCGCCGCGAACCACTGCAGGTAGAAGTCCTTGCAGCCGAACGGCTCACCGTCCGACCACACAGCCTCCTTGCGCACCTTCCAGGTGACCTGCATGGGGTCTTCGCTGGTGACCTCGACGGACTCCATGTAGTCGCCGTCGAGCTTGATCACGATCTGGTTGTCGACCAGGTCGAAGAAGTACGGCGAGGGCTGCAGGTTCGACAGCACCACCGTGTTCTGGAAGTTGTTGGAGGCACCGGTGTTGTTGTTGTAGTCCGTGAACTTGCCCTCACGGACCATCGTGAACTCACCGCTGTCGTCCATCTTCGGCCGCTTGAAGACCTGGTCGGCCTTACCGATGTCCTCCGGCCTCTGGTTCTGGGTCTGACCGCCACCGGTGGTGCCGCTGTCTCCACCACCACACGCACTCAGGACGAGCGCGGAGGTAGCCAGCAGAGCCATGGCGGAGACGAGCTTCGATCTCCTCACGAGCATGACCTCCTAGCGCTGGGCCCGGCCGCCGGTCTTGGCGATCAGGTCCCACCTACGTTTCGGCGCGCCAGGGAACCCCCCGATCAGCACGCCGTGGGTGCACCGTAGGAACGCGAGGACCCGGCGGTCACGCTCCTCGCGCGATTCGTGACCAAAGGGTGACGCGGGTGTGGCCGAGTCGCGGTCGACCAGTTACCGAACGCAGTCGTTCGGCAGACGGACACTGGAGGCCCGCCGCTTGTCAAGCCGCCGTTCGAGGCAGCTGTGCGTGATCAGGCCCGGCGACCATACCGAAACACCCTCAGTAGCCACTACCCGGGTCCGACCTATTACCAACCGTCACCGATTGGCTGTTTCGTTGCGGTGAGACTACGCCATACGGACCAGAATTTCCGGCCCTTTCCGGCGAGGTGTCAATCGGGTCTCGGCGCCCCGGCCGGGCGCTGCGGTCACCGCGCCGCGCGCCGCCAGCGGGGGGCGTTGGCGAGGGTTCCGCCGAGCAGCGGGCCCGGTTCCACGACCCCGGCGTCCCGGCCGGTGACCATCACGACGGAGTGCTGGAACAGGGGCACCGAGGGCAGGTCGCGCCAGAGCACGGCCTCGATCGTCGGGAGCGACTCGGCGAGCGTGGAGGCACCGGTCAGCAGGTCGTCCATGGCGGCCTGGAGGGCGGTGTTGCAGTAGCCGGCCGGGTTCTCCGGTTCGGCGGCGTCCGCCGGCCCGCCGGCCCCGCCGTCCTCCTCGTCGTCCGGCCCGCCCAGGCCGGGGCAGCCGTACCAGGAGGCCAGGTCGGCGGCCGGGTCGCCGGACACCGGGCGCGGCACCACGGCGATGTCCACGGCGGACAGGTCCGCCGCGGGCTGCTCGCCGTCACCCTCCCCGCCGTCGCCCTCGCCGGGGGCGCCCTCGCCCGGGGCGGCAGAGGGGGTGGAGGTGGCCGGGCGCCGGCTGGTGGTGGCCGGTGTGGTGGACGGCGGCTCCGCCGGCGGCCGGGTGAGCGCGGCGAACAGCTCGTCGCCCGGTGGGGTCACCAGCTCGGCCTCGATGCCGGCCGCGTTCAGCTGGCGCACCACGCGGGTGGCCAGGGTGCGGTACGCGTCGCGCTCCTCCTGCGCGGCCACCAGCAGCGTCAGCGGCACGCCGCCCCGCATCCAGCGGGCCGTGCCGTCCGGCCGGGGCACCCGCTCGTAGCCGGCGGCGGTGAGCAGGGCGGCGGCCTGGTCGGCGTTGCCGGTCATGGCCGGGACGCCGAACGAGGGCGGCGGCAGCGTGGAGGCGTAGCCGGGGTCGGAGGGCAGCAGCGTGCGGGCCTGCGTGGCGAGCTGCACCGCCGGCCCGTTGCCCGAGCCCACCGCCACCAGGTCGGCCAGGTCGAGCGCGGCGGCCACCGCGTCGCGCACCCCCACCTCGGCGAGCGCCGGCCCGGCCGGGCGCAGCA
>DASWTI010000512.1:0-2217 GCA_036402215.1 Pseudonocardiaceae bacterium | reverse complement strand
TCGGCGTGCCGGCGGCCGAGCTTGCGGGCCTCGGCGCGGTCGGCGTGCACGGCGGGGTCGGCCAGCCGCCGCTCGAGCTCGGCGTGCTCGGCGAGCAGCTCGTCCAGCGTGCTCATGAGTGCTGCCTCCGGCGTGCGGGTGTGGTGACGGCCGGACGAGGGTCCGGACAGGACGAACGCCACGCCCGGCCCGCGGGGAGCGGCGCCGGGACGTGGCGTCGGGAAGTCCTTGGTTGCTACTGCTTCTTCTCGCGACGGCCGTAGCGGGCCTCGAAGCGAGCCACCCGGCCACCGGTGTCGAGGATCTTCTGCTTGCCCGTGTAGAACGGGTGGCAGTTCGAGCAGACCTCGACGTGGATGCTGCCGTTCTTCTTGGTGCTGCGAGTGGTGAAGGTGTTCCCGCAGCCGCAGACCACCTCGGTCGTGACGTACTCGGGGTGAATGCCGCTCTTCAACGTCTTGTCCTCTTCTCGTGGTGGCCGCCGGGTCCCCGTGGGGTGAACCGGAGCCGGACTCGACAGGTCAGTGTGCCAGACCGGGCCGACGCCCCGTTCAACGGTGCACCGGCCCGGCCTATTCCCAGGTGACGGACGGGGTCAGTCGTCCGAGCCCGGGGTCGTCTTGGCGACCTGCATCAGGAACTCGATGTTCGTCCGGGTCTTGCGGAGCTGGCTGAGCAGCAGGTCGATCGCCTGCTGCGACTCCAGCGCCGCGAGCACCCGGCGCAGCTTGACCACGACGGCCAGCTCGTCCGGCGAGAGCAGCAGCTCCTCCTTGCGGGTGCCGGACGGGTCGACGTCGATCGCCGGGAAGACACGCTTGTCGGCGATGCGGCGGTCGAGCTTGAGCTCGGCGTTGCCGGTGCCCTTGAACTCCTCGAAGATCACCGTGTCGCCGGCCGACCCGGTCTCCACCAGCGCCGTGGCGAAGATGGTGAGCGAGCCGCCGTTCTCGATGTTGCGCGCCGCGCCGAGGAAACGCTTCGGCGGGAACAGCGCGGTCGAGTCGACACCGCCGGACAGGATGCGGCCGGACGCCGGCGCCGCCAGGTTGTAGGCGCGGCCCAGGCGGGTGATCGAGTCGAGCAGCACGACCACGTCGTGGCCCAGCTCCACCAGGCGCTTGGCGCGCTCGATGGCCAGCTCGGACACGGTGGTGTGGTCCGACGGCGGGCGGTCGAAGGTGGAGGCGATGACCTCGCCCTTCACCGACCGCTGCATGTCGGTGACCTCCTCCGGCCGCTCGTCGACGAGGACGACCATGAGGTGGCACTCGGGGTTGTTCGTGGTGATGGCGTTGGCGATGGCCTGCAGGATCATCGTCTTGCCGGCCTTCGGCGGGCTCACGATGAGCGCGCGCTGCCCCTTGCCGATCGGCATCACCAGGTCGATGACGCGCGTGGTGAGGATGTGCGGCTCGGTCTCGAGGCGCAGCCGCTCGTTGGGGTACAGCGGGGTCAGCTTGGTGAACTCCGGCCGCTGCTTCGCGGTCTCGACGTCCATGCCGTTGACCGTGTCGACGCGCACCATCGGGTTGAACTTCTGCCGCTGCTGCTCACCCTCGCGCTGCTGGCGGACCGCGCCGGTGACGGCATCGCCGCGGCGCAGGCCGTGCTTGCGCACCAGGGACAGCGAGACGTACACGTCGTTCGGGCCGGACAGGTAGCCCGAGGTGCGGACGAACGCGTAGTTCTCCAGCACGTCGAGGATGCCGGCCACGGGCAGCAGCACGTCGTCCTCGCGGACCTCCGGCTCGCCGCCGGCACCCTCGGGGCGGCGCTCGCTGCGGTTGCGGCGGCGGTCCCGGAAGCGGCGGCCACGGCGGCCGCGGCCACCCTCGTCATCGTCGTCGTCCGGACCCTGGTCGCGGTCGCGGTTCTGGTCCCGCGCCTGCTCCCGGCCCTGGTCACGGTCGCGGCCGTCGCCGCGGTTGTTCCGGTCGCCGCGGTCGTTGCGGTCGCCACGGTCGCCGCGGTCGTTGCGGTCGCCGCGGTCGTTGCGGTCACCGCGGTCGGCACGGTCACCGCGGTCGGTGCGGTCGGTGCGGTCGGCACGGTCACGACCCTCGCCACGCTCGCCGCGACGGTCCTGGCGGTCGCCGCGGCCGCGGTCGCGCTCGGGACGGTCCTGGTCGCCACGGTCCTGCTGCGGCTGCTCTGCGGGCCGCTCGGCGGGCACCTCGGCCGGGGCCTCGGTGCCGGCCGGCGCCGCGGCGGCCG